>NZ_LATD01000017.1 GCF_000981895.1 Streptomyces odonnellii
GGGATGTGCGGGGGGTGGAGGATGAGGATGAAGTCTGGACAGGGGGCTGTGCGAGGTAGGCGGCCATGATGCTCCCTACACGCCGTCACCGATCCCGGCGATGAGATCCAATGATTCTTCGGGCGGGAGGGCATGCGCCTGCATCGTACGGAACGCGGCGCAGTACGCCTCAAGGTCTTCTTTCCGTTCCAGATAGAGGCTATTCGTCAAATGGTCGAGAACGACCAAATCCAGATCAGCAATATGCGGGAATGAGAAAACGACGAAAGGCCCGGTGAGTCCGACATAGCCGCCCCCGGTGAACGGGAGCACCTGGAGACAGACCTGCGGCAGCGCGGCCAGCTCGGACAGCCGGCGGAGCTGATCCCGCATCACCCCCGGACCGCCCACCTCGCGCCGGAGCACCGCCTCGTCCAGCACGGCGTACAGTTCGAGCGGCGCCGCGGAGTGCAGCACCTCCTGCCGGGCGAGCCGTACCTCGACGAGGGAGTCGACCGTCGTGGCGGGCAGGCCGTCCAGCGCGGCGCGGGTCACGGCGCGCGCGTAGTCCGGCGTCTGGAGCAGTCCCGGCACCACCGAGGTCTCCAGCGTACGGGCCGAGGAGGCCTGGGACTCCAGGCTGATGAAGTCCCGGTAGCGGGGCGGGATCACCCCGCCGTACGCCTTCCACCACCCCGGGCCGCCGCCCGTGATCCCCGCCAACGCGCCCAGCAGCGCCCGCAGTTGCGGATCCGAGATGCCCAGCGCGTCCAGCAGCGCCGCCAGGTCCTCGTCCTTCACCCCGCTGACGCCCGTCTCGATCCGGCTCACCTTCGACTGGTGCCAGCCGAGCAGCCGCGCCGTCTCGCCACTGGTGAGCCCCGCCCGTTGGCGCAGCCTGCGCAATTCCTCCCCGAGCCTGCGCCGGCGTACCGCCGGAATATGCCGCATGATTAATTCCCTTCCCCGAACCGCTCCGGTAAGCGTCTCGTACGCGCCAGGGCGCCGCGGCGGAGAAGTTATCTTTTCGCCGCCCAAATACGGTCTCGCGTAGCAGAGTTCACCACTTCGAGCGACAGATATATGCAGATCTCGGTGGATCGGCGATGTGAACGGCAGGATGAGTGGCACGCTGAGCACAGTCCGAGGCCGTCCGCGCAGTCATCCGCACTGCGCCGGAGTCAGGTCCGGCGGGAAAGGGACGGCGTCGCCATGGCAGACCATCAGGAAGCATCCATCACGCTGCCGAGCGATCCCGCGTCGGTACCGGCGGCCCGAAGATATGTCGCGGACCTGCTGACCGAGTGGGGTCTGCCGGGGGAGGCCGAGACGGCCGACGCCGTGCGGCTGATCGTGTCGGAGCTGGCGACCAACGCGGTGCAGCACACCTTCGGCCAGTCGCCCACCTTCACCGTGGAGATCGTGCTCGACCGGGACGAACAGCTCAGGGTCGGAGTGACGGACAGTCATCCCCGCTGGCCGCAGCGGCTGCCCGCGGCCGTGCAGCAGGACAATGGCCGCGGCATGGTGATCGTCCGCTCGCTGACGGCGGAGGGCGGCGGACAGGTGACGGTCACACCGACCGCGGAGGGGGGCAAAACGGTCTGGATCGCACTGCCCTGGACGGTACCGGTCCAGAGCTGACGCTTCAGGCTCTCGTACGGCCTTCCCCGTACGGCCTTCCCCGTACGGCCTTCCCCGTACGGCCTTCCCCGTACGGTCTTCCTGGTATGGCATTCCGCGTACGGCTTGGTTGCTTCGTACGGCTTGGGGGGGGGACTCCCTGGACCGGCCGGGCGCGCACCGGCCGGTCCGGGCATGTCGTGCCGGTCAGTTCACCCGGCCGTAGAGGACGCCCCGGGACCAGATGCGTTCGAGCCGTACGAGCGCTCCGGTCTTCGGCGAGTGCCAGATCTTCCCGCGTCCGGCGTAGATACCGACGTGGTAGACGTAGCCTCGCGAGTGGAAGAACACCAGGTCGCCCTTGCGCCGGTGCGAGGCCGGGATGTGGCGCGTCTTGTTGTACTGCTGGTGGGCGGTGCGCGGGAGCTTCTTCCCCGCCTTCTTGAACGAGTAGAGCGTCAGGCCCGAGCAGTCGAAGCGATGGGGCCCGGTGGCACCCCACTGATAGGGGGAGCCCTCCTTGGAAGCGGCCACCCGGAGGGCCTTGGCGGCGCGTGTGGCGGCCTGGGCCTCGGACGTGGCGCCGGGCGCCAGTATCGTGCCGCCGACGGCCGCGATCGTGAGGACCGACACGGCACCGGCCCGGGACAACAGAGACGGGACATTTGTCTGCGCATTCATCGCGCAACCCTTCGTCAGCCGCCTGTGAAGGATGACCTGTCGGGTTCGGACAGGCGAAGATGCCCGGCCGCGTCAGCGGCTTCACCCCAAGAGACGGCCTCGTAACGAGCTGCGTGGCCGTCCCGTACTGCTCGGGTCCTCCACTCCTGCCGATCCACTCCTGTCGACCAGTCATCCGGAACGGCGGCAGGACTCGGCGTCCGCCCGGACCGCCCCGCCGTGGATGGCGGGGGCTTGTCGTCCCAGGGATCTTGGCCCGTAATCAGATGAATTCCGAGGAGAAACGACGCTATGTGAAGTTCGTCACGCCTGTTCCAATCGGGTGGCGGAGCGGTGTGTCGTTCCGGGGCCCCGGACCCCGATGAGTGCCGTACCTCGCAGGCAGCCGGGGTGCGCTTCGCGCGTCCGGCCGCCCCGCGCAACTTGACTCCCCCCGCGCGTCCCGTCGCGCCGTACGTCGTACGGGCCAAGCGTTCCCGTACGGACGCCCTCCATACGGGAACGGACGGGGGGTCATGGCGTGTCGGGGCTCATTCGGTGACCTCGGGTGGCAGCGCCACGCGCCCGGCGCGCCGCTCGCCGTCCAGCACCCGCAGCGCGCGGACCAGCGTCGCGCTGTGCAGCTCGGTCTCGCCCCGCGTGTGCATCGCCGTCAGGGCGTCCCGCAGGGCCGTGGCCTGGGCGGGCAGCGCCTGTGCCGCCCGCAGCGCGCTGTACGTGTCCGAGCCGCGCGCCGGGCTGATCCGCCCCAGCAGATCGACGACCTGGAGGAAGCTGTCGACGAAGTCCCCCTCGGCGCGGGTCAGGGCGGGCAGCGGCGGAAGTTCGGGTGACGGCATCGGCGTGTCACCGGCTGCCGGGAGAACCGAAGGGGCGTGCCGTGGTGAGGGACGTCTTGCGGTTCTGGACCACATGATCGACCAGACCGTACGCCTTGGCGTCGGCCGCTGTGAAGATCCGGTCCCGCTCGATGTCCTCGGTGATCCGTCGCTCGCTCTGGCCGGTGTGCCGCGAGAGCAGCGACGCGAGCACGGCGCGCAGCCGCAGCAGTTCCTCCGCCTGGATCACGAGATCCGACGGCTGCCCCCTGACCGGCTCCTCGATCGCGGGCTGCTGTACGACGACACGCGCGCCCGGCAGCGCCATCCGCTTCCCGGGCGTGCCGGCCGCCAGCAGGAGGGCGGCGGTGGAGGCGGCCTGGCCGAGACAGGTCGTCTCCACATCGCAGGTGACGAGCTGCATCGTGTCGTAGATCGCGGACATGGCGCTGAGCGAGCCGCCGGGGGAGTTGATGTAGAGGCTGATGTCCCGGTCGGGCGCGGCGTATTCGAGATGCAGGAACTGCGCGATCACATCGTTGGCGGCGGTGTCGTCGACGGCGGTGCCGAGGAAGATGATCCGCTCGTCCAGGAGCTTGGAGTACGGATCGAGCGTGCGGAACCCGCCGGAGGTGCGCTCGGTGAACTCGGGCAGGACATAGCGGGCCGAAGGACGGTGCATCGGATACCTCTCCCCAGGATCTGGTACGCAGGGCTCTGATACGTAAAAAATGTACAGGACGTACAGGCCGTTATGATGGGGAGCATGGCCTACGAGATTCCGGTGACGCAAGCCCGGGCAGAGCTCGCCGATCTGATCAACCGTGTGGTGTACGGCGGTGAGCGAGTGGTCGTGACCCGGCACGGGAAGCCGCTTGTCGCGCTGGTTTCCGCCGCTGACCTGGAGCGACTCGAAACGGAGCGGGAGGTGGCGGAGGAGCGGGTGATCAGCGCGGTCTCCGCGATCCGGCCCGCGCCGTCCGCTCCGGGCGAACGGCGGCGTTTCGGGATCGCGGCCGAACACCGGCCTTCGGAGCACAGGCCGGAGCGGGACTAGCCGCTGCCCGGAACGAGGGCCGGCCGGAGAAGTCCTCGACGGAAAGGCCCCCGACGGAAAAGCCCTCGATCACCGGACCGGCCGTCCGGGCCTGTCCGGTGATCAAGGGCTGATGCCGCGGTGTCAGCCGGCCAGGGCCGGTTCCGGGGTGCGGGTCCCGGATTCGGCGGGGGCGGGCCCCCGGCGGCGGGCGCCGGCCAGCACCGCCGCCAGACCGGGCCCCGCCCACAGCGCGAGCGTCAGCAGCGCGGGCCCCGCAGCGGCGCCGTCGAAGAACGCCACCGAGCGGATCAGCGTGCCGCCCGCGCCCGGCGGCAGCAACTGACCGATCAGACCGGTCGGCTCCGGCAGCAGCTCGGGCGCGCTCGTCATCCCCGAGAACGGATTGCCCAGCAGCACCATCAGCAGGCCCGAGATCCCGAGCCCCGCCTGTCCGATCAGCGCCGCGAGTCCGGCGGCCGCCGCGCCGATGGCCAGGACGGTCAGCCCGAACGCCCCGGCCTGGGCCCACCAGTCGCCGGTGATCACCCCCAGCCAGTTGTCCGCCATCGCCGTGGCGATGATCCCGACCAGTGCCGCCGCGCCGACCAGGGTGAGCACGGCGCGCGTGCCGCGCAGCCCGAGCAGAGTCACCACCGCGCCCGACGCGACCCCCGCCAGCGACATCGGCAGAGCGCTTGCCCCGAGCGCGCTGCCCCGGGGATCCCCGGCGGGCGCCGCGACCACATCGGTCACCGGGATCTCCGTCCCGGCGGGGGCCCGGGCGGTGACCGCCTGGGTGAGCAATTGCGCCACCACCGGGCTCGCCGCCGTCGCCGTCAGCAGCCTGGGCCCCTTCGGGGTGACCACCACCGCGCCGTATACGGCCCGGTCCTCGATGGCCGTACGGGCGGCGGCCTCGTCCTCGTACCGGTGAAGCTCGAAGGCGCCCGCCTGCTCCGCGAACCCCCGCTCCAGCGGGGCCACGGCCTCGGCCGGGCCGGCCAGTCCGACCGGCAGGTCGCGCGGGGCGATACGGGCGGCGGGCCAGGCGAAGGCCCACAGGGCCAGCGCCACGGCGACGGGGACCAGGACCAGCACCGCGATCATGCGCCGGGTCGCGGCGGTTCCGGACGGGGCCGGAGCGGACATGCTGCGCCTCGATTCAGGGTTTGTCGGGAGGGGAATGGCCTGGGCCGCTGGCCCGGGCGGCAGAGCCGGGAAGTAAAAAGAAGGATCGTTCGTTTTGCTCGTACCGCCACTGTCTCCGGCTGACCGGCGCTTGTCAAGAAGGAATGTTCGTTTTACATTGGCGACATGGCCCGCGTATCCCAGGAACACCTCGACGCCCGTCGCCGCCAGATCATCGAGGGCGCCGCGCACTGCTTCGCCCGTAACGGCTTCCACGCCACGTCGATGCAGGACGTCCTCCGCGAGGTCGACCTCTCCGCAGGCGCCGTCTACCGCTACTTCAGCGGCAAGGAGGAGCTGATCGGGGCCATCGTCACCGAGGTGCTGAATCTCATCAGGGACGCGTTCGAGGAGGCCGCGCTGCGCCGCCCGCCCGAGCCGCCGGACGTCGTGGTCGGCAAGGTGATGAGCCGGGTCCTGGGCGGTGGCGTCGTGCCGAAGTGGGAGACCCCGGCCGACTTCGCGCGTCTGCTGATCCAGGTGTGGGCCGAGACGCTGCGCAACAAGGAGCTGGCGGCGGTGCTGCGCGAGGGGTACGAGAGTGTGCGCGCGGCCTGGATCAAGGTCGTCGAGGCGTATCAGGAGGCCGGACTGATGCGCGCGGACGTCCCCGCGGCCGATGTCGCCAGGACCATGATCGCCGTCTGCCAGGGATTCGCCGCCCAGGAGGCGCTGTTCGGCGACGGCTCCCCCGTGGTGCCCGTCGAGGTGCTCCAGAACGGTGTGCGGGGTCTAATGTCGATGGGCGGTCGGGAGATCAGTTAACGCGCCGGAAAAATGTGCGCCCTACCGTGCGAGGCCGGACCACGAGCATCCCGGTCGTGATCCGGCAGAGCGCCGGCATCGGCCGGGGTTCCGCTGCGCCCGGCCAGCCACCGGGCCGGAGACGATGAGGTGGAAGCGTGCAACTGAGCCCGCACGAGCAGGAACGGCTGCTGATCCATGTGGCCGCGGATGTCGCGGCCAGGCGCAGGGCCCGGGGGCTGCGGCTCAACCACCCCGAGGCGGTCGCCCTGATCACCGTGCACCTCCTCGAAGGCGCCAGGGACGGGCGTACGGTCGCCGAACTCATGGCGTCGGGACGGAAGGTGCTCTCCCGGGCCGATGTCATGGACGGTATTCCCGAGATGATCCACGACGTCCAGGTGGAGGCCACCTTCCCGGACGGCACCAAGCTGGTCACCGTCCACGACCCGATCGTCTGAGGAGGGCGCGCCGATGATTCCCGGAGAGATCCTGTACGCGGACGAGCCCGTGGTCCTGAACGAGGGCCGCGAGGTCACCCGGCTCACCGTGCTCAACGCCGCAGACCGGCCCGTCCAGGTCGGCTCCCACTACCACTTCGCCGAGGCCAACCCCGGTCTGGAGTTCGACCGCGCCGCCGCGCGCGGCAAGCGGCTGCACATCGCCGCCGGCACCGCCGTACGCTTCGAACCCGGCGTCCCGGTCGAGATCGCGCTCGTACCGCTCGCCGGTCTGCGGGTCGTACCGGGCCTGCGGGGCGAGACCGGAGGGTCCCTCGATGACTGAGCTGTCCCGCGCCGTGTACGCGGATCTCTTCGGCCCCACCACCGGCGACCGGGTCCGTCTCGCCGACACCGGTCTGCTGGTCGAGATCGAGGAGGACCGCTCCGGCGGACCGGGCCGTGCCGGGGACGAGGCGGTGTTCGGCGGCGGCAAGGTGATCCGCGAGTCGATGGGCCAGTCCCGTACGACCCGGGCCGAGGGCGCGCCCGACACCGTGATCACCGGCGCTCTGATCATCGATCACTGGGGCATCGTCAAGGCCGACATCGGCGTACGGGACGGCCGTATCACCGGTATCGGCAAGGCCGGGAACCCCGACACCATGGACGGCGTCCACCCCGATCTGGTCATCGGGCCCGAGACCGAAGTCATCGCGGGCAACGGCAGGATCGTCACCGCCGGTGCGATCGACGCGCATGTCCACTTCATCTCGCCGACCGTCGTCGAGCAGGCACTGGCGACCGGTATCACCACCCTTGTCGGCGGCGGCACCGGACCGGCCGAGGGCACCAAGGCCACCACCATCACCCCCGGACCCTGGCATCTCGCCCGGATGTTCGAGGCGTTGGAGACCTTCCCGGTCAATGTCGGGCTGCTCGGCAAGGGCAACACGATGTCGCGCGAGGCGATGCGTTCCCAACTGCGCGGCGGCGCCCTCGGGTTCAAGATCCATGAGGACTGGGGCGCCACGCCCGCCGTCATCGACGCCTGTCTGAGCGTCTGTGAGGAGTCGGGCGCCCAACTCGCCATCCACACCGACACCTTGAACGAAGCGGGCTTTGTCGGGGACACCCTCGCGGCCATCGCGGGACGCACCATCCACGCATACCACACCGAGGGCGCGGGCGGCGGGCACGCCCCGGACATCATCACCGTCGTCGGCGAGCCGTACGTACTGCCCAGCTCCACCAACCCGACCCGGCCGCACACCGTCAACACCATCGAGGAACACCTCGACATGCTGATGGTCTGTCACCATCTCAACCCGGCCGTGCCCGAGGACCTCGCGTTCGCCGAGTCCAGGATCCGGCCCTCCACCATCGCGGCCGAGGACATCCTGCACGACCTCGGCGCCATCTCGATCATCTCCTCCGACTCCCAGGCCATGGGCCGGGTCGGCGAAGTGATCACACGCACCTGGCAGACCGCGCATGTGATGAAGAAACGCCGGGGCGCCCTGCCCGGAGACGGCCGCGCCGACAATCACCGGGCACGCCGCTATGTCGCCAAATACACCATCAACCCGGCGGTCGCCCAGGGCCTCGACCACGAGATCGGCTCGGTCGAGACCGGCAAGCTCGCCGATCTGGTGCTCTGGGATCCCGCCTTCTTCGGGGTGAAGCCACAGCTCGTCATCAAGGGCGGACAGATCGCGTACGCGCAGATGGGCGACGCCAACGCCTCCATCCCGACCCCGCAACCGGTGCTGCCGCGCCCGATGTTCGGGGCGCTGGGGCGGGCGGCGGCCTCCGGCTCGGTCAACTTCGTGGCACCGGCGGCCGTTGAGGACGGGCTGCCCGAACGGCTCGGGCTGGTCAAGGAGTTCGTACCGATCGGCAACACCCGGCGGATCACCAAGGCCGATATGCGGGAGAACGACGCGCTGCCGCGGGTCGAGGTCGACGCCGACACCTTCGCGGTGACCATCGACGGCGAGCCGGTCGAGCCGGCGCCCGCCGCCGAACTTCCGCTCGCCCAGCGCTACTTCCTGTTCTGATGGGCACCCCGGACGCGCCTCCGGTGTCCGCGGGCCGGGCCGCGCTGCTGGTGCTCGCCGACGGGCGGTTCCCGGCGGGCGGCCATGCCCACTCGGGCGGCGCCGAGGCGGCCGTCAGGGCGGGGCGGATCCGCGACGCCCGGGATCTGGCGGTGTTCTGCCGGGGGCGGCTGCACACCGCCGGGCTGACCGCGGCGGCGCTGGCCGCCGCGGCGGCCCTGGGCCTCGACCCGCTGGTGCTGGACGAGGCCGCCGACGCCCGCACTCCCTCGCCCGCGCTGCGGGCCACGGCGCGCAGACTCGGCCGGCAGCTCATGCGCGCCGCCCGCGCCACCTGGCCGGGGCCGGAGCTGGACGCGCTCGCCGCCGCCCGGCCGCGCGGGGCGCACCAGCCGGTGGTGCTAGGGCTCACCGCGCGCTCGGCCGGGCTGAGCCCGGAGGACGCCGCGCACTGCGCGGTGTACGAGACGGTCGGCGGGCCCGCCACCGCGGCCGTACGGCTCCTCAGCCTGGATCCCTTCGAGGCCACCGCCGTCCTCGCCCGCCTCGCACCCGACCTCGACCGGGTCGCGGGCCGGGCGGCGGAGTACGCGCGGCAGGCGGAGCGGGAAGGCACCGGCGCGCTGCCCGCCGCCTCCGCGCCGCTGCTCGACATCGGCGCGGAGGCCCACGCGGCCTGGCCGGTGAGGCTGTTCGCCTCATGACCGGCGCCCCGGCGGGGGGACCACCCCGTACCTCCGGCCCCCTATCCGCGCCCTGTACGCCCGACACCTCTCCGTACCGTCCCGACAGGAGTCGCTCCATGCATCTCGACCACAGTCACCAGGGCCCGGCCGCCGTCGGTGCCGACGCCGTGCGGCCCGACGGCAGGCGGCGGGCGCTGCGGATCGGGCTCGGCGGGCCCGTGGGGTCGGGGAAGACCGCGGCCGTCGCCGCGCTCTGCCGGGCCCTGCGCGACCGGCTCTCGCTCGCCGTCGTCACCAATGACATCTACACCCGCGAGGACGCCGAGTTCCTGCTCCGTGAAGCCGTGCTGCCGCCCGAGCGCATCCAGGCCGTGGAGACCGGAGCCTGCCCGCACACCGCGATCCGTGACGACATCTCCGCCAATCTCGAAGCCGTCGAGGATCTGGAGGACGTCGCCGGGCCGCTCGATCTGATCCTGGTCGAGTCCGGCGGCGACAATCTCACCGCCACTTTCTCCAAGGGCCTCGTCGACGCGCAGATCTTTGTCATCGATGTGGCGGGAGGCGACGACATCCCGCGCAAGGGCGGCCCCGGGGTCACCACCGCCGATCTGCTCGTCATCAACAAGACGGACCTCGCGCCGTATGTCGGCTCCGACCTCGGCAGAATGGCCCGCGACGCCAAGGAGCAGCGCGGCGAACTGCCCGTCGTCCTTACCTCGTTGAAGGCCCCGGGCGGTGTGGAGCCGGTCACGGAGTGGGTGCTCGGGCGCCTCGCCGACTGGACCGCAGCGCCCGCCGTATGAGCGTTCGTGCCACCGCACGTATCGTCGCGACCCCCGCCGGATTGCCGGTGCTCGCGGGCGAGGGACCGCTCGCGCTGCGCCGTACCCGCGCCACCGGACCCGGCGCCCGCGTCACCGTCGTCGGCGCGATGAGCGCGCCCCTCGGCGGCGACCGGCTCGCGATCGAGGCGGAGGTACGGGACGGCGCCCTGCTCACCGTGGACTCCGCCGCCGCCACGGTCGCCCTGCCGGGACGCGACGCCGGACCCGCCCACTACGACGTACGGCTGACCGTCGGCGAGCGCGCCGCACTGAACTGGCTTCCGGAACAGCTCGTCTCCGCGTACGGCAGCGACCTCCGGATGCGTACGCGCGTCGAACTCGCCGCCACCGGGCGCCTGCTGCTCCGCGAGGAACAGATCCTGGGCCGCCACGGTGAGGAGCCCGGCACCCTCTCGACCCGGCTCACCGTGCTGCGCGCGGGCCGCCCGCTCCTCGATCAGGAGCTTTCCTACGGGCCCGGAGCCCCCGCCGGCTGGGACGGCGGAGCGGTCCTCGGCGGCCATCGAGCGGTCGGTCAACTCCTGCTCGTGGGAACGGAGTTCGAGGAGAAACCGGCCTCACCGCGGCTGCTGGGGGAGACCGCCGTACTCACTCCGCTGGCCGGACCCGCCGTTCTGATCACGGCCGTCGCGCCGGACGCCCTGCGGCTGCGCCGTGTGCTGGACGAGGCGCTGGACGGCACGGCGTACCGCTGAGCGGGACAGCACGCACCGGTTATTGGTTCGGTAAAGAAACGCCGGTATGGCCTGTTCCCGGCGACGCCACAGACGAAAGGATCCCGGGGAGTCCCATCGAACGCGTTGCCGCAGGCAGCGAAAGACAACAGGGGGAGGTTCCACTTGAGACGCACCGCAGTGCTCGGCTCGGCCGGCACTCTGCTCGCGGGCACGCTGATAGCCGGCGCCATGGCCGCTCCGGCGGCGAACGCCGACGGACGCCGCCACGGCGACCCCGCGGCGTACGGCGCCACGGTCGCGGCGGAACGGGCCGCGAAGGCGGGCATCGACTGGCAGGACTGTCCGGCCGACTGGTCACTGGAGAAGCCCATCCAGTGCGGCTATGTGAACGTCCCGCTCGACTACGCCAAGCCGAACGGCCGGCAGATCAGGCTCGCCGTCGACCGTATCGCCAGCACGGGCACCAAGGACCAGCGCCAGGGCGCGCTGATCTACAACCCCGGCGGTCCCGGCGGTTCCGGCATGGCGTTCCCGCGCCGTGTCGTCACCAAGAACGCCATCTGGGCCGACGCGGCGAAGGCGTACGACTTCGTGGGCTTCGACCCGCGCGGGGTCGGCCGCTCGACCCCCATCTCCTGTGTCGACCCGCAGGAGTTCGTCAAGGCGCCCAAGCTCGACCCGGTCCCCGACAGCGAGGCCGACAAGCGCGCCCAGCGCAAGCTCGCCGCCGAGTACGCGGACGGCTGCAAGGAGCGCAGCGGCTGGATGCTGCCGCACATGACGACGCCCAACACCGCCCGGGACCTGGATGTCATCAGGGCCGCGCTCGGTGAGAAGAAGCTCAACTACCTGGGCGTCTCGTACGGTACGTACCTGGGCGCCGTCTACGGCACGCTGTTCCCGACCCATGTGCGCCGCATGGTCGTCGACAGTGTGGTCAACCCGTCGAAGGAGAAGATCTGGTACCAGGCCAACCTGGACCAGGACGTCGCCTTCGAGACCCGCTTCCAGGACTGGATGAAGTGGGTCGCCCAGAACGACGCGGCCTTCCACATCGGCTCCACCCCCGCCGCCGTCGAGCAGCAGTGGGAGAAGCTGCGGGCCGCCGCCAAGAAGAACCCGATCGGCGGGGTCGTCGGACCCGCCGAGCTGCTCGGGCTCTTCCAGAGCGCCCCGTACTACGACTCCAGTTGGGTGCCCGTCGCCTCGGTCTGGAGCGACTACCTGGCAGGTGACACCCAGGCGCTCGTGGACGCCGCGGCCCCGGACCTGTCCGACACCAAGGGCAACGCCTCGGCCGAGAACGGCAACGCCGTCTACACGGCCGTCGAGTGCGCGGACGCGCAGTGGCCCACGAACTGGCGGACCTGGGACCGGGACAACACCCGGCTGCACCGGGACCACCCGTTCCTGACCTGGTCCAACGCCTGGCTGAACCTGCCGTGCGCCACCTGGGGCGTCAAGCAGCAGACCCCGCTTCAGGTCAAGACCGGCAAGGGACTGCCGCCGGTGCTGATCACGCAGTCCACGCGGGACGCGGCCACGCCGTACGAGGGCGCTGTCGAGCTGCACAAGCGGTTCAAGGGCTCGCGTCTGATCACGGAGCGGGACGCCGGTTCGCACGGCATCACCAACCTGGTGAACCCGTGCATCAACGACCGGGTGAAGGCCTATCTGCTGACCGGCGCGCTGGACAGCGCCGATGTGACGTGCGGTCCGCACGCCACGCCGAAGCCGTAAGGCCGACACGTACGCGTAGCCAGTAAGAGCAGCGCGTACGAGCAGTACGAGCAGCGCGTACGAGAAGCGCGTACGAGTTGGGGGCGACCGGTCCGGCCAGGGCCGGTCGCCCTGTTTCCGGGCCCTGTCAGCGCCGGCGCCGCAGGAACTTCCTCGGCTGCCCGGCCCCGCTCTGCTCGCCCCCGGTCCGCCTGCCCCTGCCCCTGTCCTTGGTCTGCTTGCCGGCCTGTTTGCCCTTCGCCTGCTCGGCCTTCACCTCGGCCGCGTAGCGGTCCACGTACTCCTGCCCCGACAGCCCCAGGATCGCGTACATGATCTCGTCGGTGACCGCCCGGACCGCCGCCCGCTCATGCTCCAGACCGGCGTAGCGCGAGAACTCCAGCGGCTCGCCGAACCGGATGGTGACCCGGCGGATGCTCGGTACCACCTGACCGGGCGGCTGGATCTCGAACGTACCGACCATGGCACACGGCACCACCGGCACCTGCGCTCTGATCGCCATCACAGCGACCCCGACCTTGCCCTTGTAGAGCCGTCCGTCGTGCGAGCGGGTGCCCTCGGGATAGATCCCCAGCAACTCGTCCCTGCCCAGTACCGCCAGCCCTTCCCTGATCGCCGCCCCTCCGGCCTCCTTGCCCGACCGGTCCACCGGGATCTGCCCGGCGCTGCGGAAGAAGAAGGCGGTCAGCCGCCCCCGGAGACCGGGGCCCGTGAAGTACTCGGCCTTCGCGAGGAAGGTGATGCGCCGCTTCAGGATCGCGGGCATCAGGAAGTGGTCGGAGAACGAGAGATGGTTGCCCGCGATGATGGCGGGGCCGTGGGCCGGGATGTGTTCCAGGCCCTCGATCCGGGGCCGGAAGAGCAGCCGCAACAGGGGCCCCAGCAGCACATATTTGAGGACGTAATAGAACACGGGATGCGCTCCTCACTGGCCCGCCGGGCTCCCGGGCTGCCGTTTTCCCAGGTCAGTGGGGGGCTCCGGCGGGTAAGTGTAAGTGCGAGCGGCACCCGTTGTAACCGCCTCCGCACAGGGCTTCCGGCCCGTGACGGCGACTCCCGGCCTCAGGCCGGGCCGACGCGAAGCGGCCGCATCATCTCGTTGTCCTCGTGCTCCAGCATGTGGCAGTGCCACATGTAGTGGCCCGCCTGGCCGAATCGGACCTTCACCCGGGTGATGGCGTTCGGATACGCGATCACCGTGTCCTTGAAACCGCGTTCCCACGGTTCCGGCGGGAGCGCCGCCTCCCCGTCCGGCTGCCGGTTCTCCACCTGGAACTGAACTTCGTGGATGTGGATCGGGTGCGCGTCCTTCGTCAGGTTGTGGATCTCCCAGATCTCGGTCGCGCCCAGGGCCGGGTTCTCCGTGACGGGATCGCCCCATCCCAGCGGCACCGGCTGCCCCGACGCGTCCAGGATGCCGAGAAGCACGGCGCGCGGACCCACACCCTGGAGACGGGCCGAGTTGACCTCGTTCAGGCTGACCTGCCGCGTACGGCTTGCCGCCCCCAGCGGCTCGAACGGGGGCAGTACGAGTTCCGAGACCGGTACCGACCTGTCCGGCGTGGTGAGCGGTCCCACCGCGAACTTCATGACCTGACCGGTGGTTTGCGGATCCGCCGGCGGAAAGTCCGTACCCACCGTCCCGCCCCCGAACGGGGTGTCCGGCCCCTCATTGATGAGGTACAGCTCGGTCCCCACCGGGATGGAGGTGAAGTCGACGATGACATCGGCGCGTTCGGCCGGCGCGGTCAGCAGTTGCTCACGCTGGACGGGAGCCGGCAGAAAACCGCCCTCACTGCCGATCTGCCAGAAGGGAAGCACCGGCGCGGCCGGTCTGGGGGCCAGCGGGTCGCTGACGATCTTGAGGATCAGGAAGCGCGCGTTGCAGCCGTTGAGGAACCGGAACCGGTAGCGGCGCGGTTCCACGGACAGCACCGGCCAGGTACTGCCGTTGGTGACCATCGCGTTGGCGAAGAACTCCGGATTCCAGATCGGCGCCATGTCGCTTTCCGGCACGTACGGTCCCTCGAACCCGTCGAAGAACGCCCGGCTCGCCGGATAGAACAGGCTGCCGTCGGTGTGGAACGACCGGTCCTGGATGAGGAGCGGGATCTCGTAGTACCTCGTGCCCGGCCGGTCACCGCGTTTCGGCGCG
This sequence comes from Streptomyces odonnellii, assembly GCF_000981895.1. Classification (GTDB taxonomy): domain Bacteria; phylum Actinomycetota; class Actinomycetes; order Streptomycetales; family Streptomycetaceae; genus Streptomyces; species Streptomyces odonnellii. Next base: position 14,679 of record NZ_LATD01000017.1, read on the forward strand.
GGCCCTGGAAGCACCCGCTTGCCGAGGTCGGACGGTCCGCCCCGCAGCAGGTAGAAGCCCGCCAGGCCGGCGTACACATTGAGCCGTGTGATGCCCAGGGCGTGGTCGTGGAACCAGAGCGTGGCGGCCCGGCCCTGGTTGGCGTAGTGGAACACGGCGTTCCCCGGGCCCCATGGCGCACCGAACAGTTCCTCGGACTTCGCGCGGAACCGGTCGTAGAAGGACCCGGTCCTCGCGTAGCCCGCCGGGATGTCCCGCGCGTCGGGCAGGTACCACGCCTCGGCGTAGCCGTCGCTCTCCTCGGCGTTCCGCCCTCCGTGCAGATGCGTCACGATGGGTACGGGACCCGTGTACGGGCCGGGTGTCGAGGTGAACACCGGTGACGAGTCCCGCCCGGAGATCCCGCCCGGAGGGTTCGCCCAGTGCAGCGTGGGGTCCACCGGCAGCAGATGCGGCAGGTAGTCGCCTCGCGCGTCGAGCAGATCATTGGCCCATGTGACCCGGACCTCCCGGCCTGCCTCCGCCTCGATGGTGAAGGCGGGGTAGCGGAAGGTGCCGGAGTGCCGGGAGGAGCCGTATCCCCAGACAGTCGTGGCCGGACTGCCCGGAGGCAGGACCTGCTGCCGGAACTGCCGGACGCCGACCGTATAGCTGTCGAGGTCCGGCCGGCCGTCCCGCGAGTCCAGCGGCATCACGGGCGGTATCGCGAGTTCGGTGACGTACTTCTCTATCGTCTCCGGACCGAGCACCCCGTCCGCCGTCACCCGGGCCGCGAACGCGGTCCCGCCGGGCAGGAACACACAGACGCCTCCGGCGACACCGGCGCCTACGACCCGCCGTCTGCTGATCATCGGACCTCCCGTGCATCGGTCGATTCGACTCATACCGCCAGGAGGTGCCCCGAGACACCAACACACAGATACCCGTATCGCCGCTGAAACCCTCCGCGATCGGATACGGGTCACCCGATGAGGCGAGCCGCCGCCCAGCCCCGTACCGAAGCGGGCGGCCGGGACGAACGGGAGCGGCGCCCGTCGGCCGGTCACTCAGTGGGCGCGGTTCGTTGCCTTCGGTACTCAAGGTGTGCCCGTTCTGTCACCAAAATAGAGTGTTTCTGGTGAGGAGGGCATCGCCATGGCCACCAGCGTGAAAAAGGAAGACTCGGTACGCAGCGCACAGCGGGCGATCGAGACCGTCCAGTCACAAGGTGTCCCGTTCATCTTCGGAGTGCCGGGAGCGAAGATCGACGCGGCCTATGACGTACTCGCCGATATGGGCCCGCGGTTGGTGGTCTGCCGGCACGAGCAGAACGCCGCGTTCATGGCGGCGGCGTTCGGCAGGCTGACCGGCACGCCGGGTGTCCTCCTGGTGACCTCGGGCCCCGGCACGGCCAATCTGGCGACCGGTCTGCTGACCGCCAACACCGAGCAGGATCCCGTGGTGGCGCTGTGCGGCGCGGTCGGCCGCGAGAACAGGCTCAAGCGGACACACCAGTCGATGGACGCAGCCGCGCTCCTCAAGACCGTCACCAAGTTCACCGGCGAGGTCAGCGATCCGGACAATGTCCCGGAAACGGTCGCCAACGCCTTCCGGGCCGCCGCCACCGAGCCGCGCGGGTCGGCCGCGGTGGTCCTGCCGTCCGACGTCCAGGCGGCCCCCACCACCGCCGGGATCACCCGCGCCCTGCCCGTACCGCCCATGGGCCCCGCTCCGGCGGAGGCCGTCGAGCGGGCGGCGAAGCTCATCCGCCGGGCGCGGCGGCCGGTCCTGCTGGTCGGTACCCGGGCCGCCGACCCCGAGAGCTGTGCCGCGCTGCGGGCGCTGGTCGCGGGGACCGGGCTGCCGGTGGCCGAGACGTTCCAGGCCGCGGGCGTCATGTCCCGGATTCTGGAGCGGCATTACGTCGGGCGGGTCGGCCTCTTCCGCAACCAGCCGGGCGATGTCCTCGTGGCCGATGCGGATGTCCTGGTCACCATCGGGTTCGACCCCGTCGAGTACGACCCGGTCATGTGGAACGCCGACACGGCCCGTACGGTCGTCCACATCGACGCCCTCCCCGCGGCGATCGACAACCACTACGAGCCGGCCCTGGAGCTGCGCGGCGGCGTGGCCGCCACCCTCGCAGAGCTGAGCGCGCGGCTGGCCGGGTTGGCCCCGAGCGAGACCTTCAAGGCCGAAATCGCCCACGGGCAAAGGGAGTTGGCCGAGGTCGACGAGCGCGCCCGGGCCGCCCCGCCGACGGGTGCCGGGCTCAATCCGGCGGCCGTGGTGCTGGATCTGCGCGACGCCCTGACCGACGACGCCACCGTCACCTGTGACATCGGATCGGTGTACATCTACATGGCCCGCCACTTCCGCGCCTACGAACCGCGCCATCTGCTGTTCTCCAACGGGCAGCAGACCCTGGGCGTCGCGCTTCCCTGGGCCATGGCGGCGTGCATGGCGCGCCCCGGCACCCAGGTGGTGTCCGTATCGGGAGACGGCGGATTCCTCTTCTCCGCACAGGAGTTGGAGACCGCCACCCGGCTCGGCCTGACCTTCACCCATGTCCTGATGCGCGACAACACCTACGACATGGTGGGCTTCCAGGAAGTGCTGAAGTACGGCAGGAAGACGGGCGTCCAGCTCGGCGACTACGACGTGGTGAAGTACGCCGAGGCCTTCGGGGCACACGGCTACCGGGTCACGAACCAGGACGAGTTCAGCTCCGTACTGCGACGGGCGCTCGCCGAGGACAGCCCCTCCATCGTCGACGTACCGGTGGACTACAGCCACAACACCGACCTGGCCGCCCAGCTTCACGACGAGGTCTTCGAGTGATGCCGTGCGCCGTCGCGCGGAAGACGCGGAGGAGGGGGCACCCGTGAACGCGTCCGGCCATCACACCGCGGCGGGCCGGTTCCGGCGATGGGCGCGCACGATGGTCGCGCACCGCTTCGGGGACGCGGGGGCCCGCGACCGGGGCGGCTCGGCCCCCGAGATCTATCAGTCCTCCACCATGGGCGCCCTGCTGGACGGTGTCTACGAGGGCGAGGTCACCATCGCGGAACTGCTCACCCATGGCGACTTCGGGCTGGGTACGTTCAACCGGCTCGACGGTGAGATGGTCGTCCTCGACGGCACCTGCTACCACCTGTGGTCGGACGGCACGGCCGCGGTCGCCGCGCCCACGGACCGCACGCCCTTCGCCGCCGTGACCCGGTTCCGGCCCGGGGCGACCATCAAGATCACCGGGCCCACAGGCCGGGACGATGTCGTCGCCCTGATCGACAAGGCGATCCCCAGCGAGAATCTCGTCCACGCCATCCGGATCACCGGCGCCTTCGGCTCCATGCGTACACGTACCGTGATGAAGCAGAGCCCGCCCTATCCGCCCCTGGTCAAGGCCACCGAGGGCCAGGCGGAGACGCGCTTCACCGATGTGGCGGGGACGCTGGCCGGGTTCCGCTCGCCCGACTACGAGCAGGGCATCACGGTGGCCGGCTACCACCTGCACTTCCTCAACGCCGCGCGTGACGGCGGAGGCCATGCCCTGGACTTCCGGATCGACGACGGTGACATCGCCATCAGCACCGCCTCGGAGCTCCATCTGAGCCTTCCGCGGTCGGAGGAGTTCCTGACGGCCGATCTCCGCACCAGCCACCTCGGCGACCAGATCCGCCAGGCGGAAGGCGGCTGACAGCGGACGGAGGGCGACTGACACCACCTCCCTCACCTTCTCCTTCCCCTTGACCGTCCCGGCCGGTCGCCGAGCCTCCCGCTCAGGCCATACCGCAAGAGATCAACAAGCGCTTACACTCGGGCCAAGGCTTTGATCGGGGCCGGACCCTGCCGGGGCACCGGACGGGTCCGGGAGTGGTACTCAGGTGTCCGCGGCACGCGGAACGCCGGTACCTGGGAGGAGTGAAGGTGGCACCGCAGGGCTCTCCGGACGACCGATTCAATACCGGCGAGGCGCATTCGGCGCGCGTCTACGACTACATCCTGGGCGGCAAGGACAACTATCCGGTCGACCAGGAGGCCGGTGACGCGATGTGCGAGGGATGGCCCGCGCTGCCCGTCCACATGCGTGCCAACCGGGAGTTCATGCACCGCGCGTCCCGCTATCTCGCGCGCGAACAGGGCATCCGCCAGTTCCTGGACATCGGCACCGGTCTGCCCACCTCCCCCAATGTGCACGAGGTGGTGCAGGAGGAGCGCCCGGACGCCAGGATCGTCTATGTCGACAACGACCCGATCGTGCTGGCGCACGCCCGCGCGCTTCTCACCAGCACCCCCGAGGGCCGTACCGCCTATGTCGACGCCGATATGCGGGACCCCGAGGCGATCATCAACTCCCCGCAGTTCCAGGAGTTGCTCGATCTGAAGGAGCCCGTCGGCCTGATGATCATCGGCATTCTGCACTTCATACTGGAGAATGACGACGATCACGGTCTGGTGCGGCGGCTTCTCGATCCGCTGCCCGAGGGCAGCTTCCTGGCGATGACCATCGGGACCGCCGATTTCGCCCCGGTCGAGGTGGGCCGGGTGGCCGCCGAGTACGCGAGCCGGGGCATGCCCATGCAGCTCCGTACCCATGCCGAGGCGCTGACCTTCTTCGCCGGGCTCGACATGGTCGAACCGGGACTGACCCAGGTCCACCACTGGCGGCCCGACCCCGACCAGGAGCCCATCGACGACCGCGACATCGCCATGTACGGAGCCGTCGCCCGCAAGGGCGCCTGACGGTACGCCCCGCGGGGCCACGCACTCGCCGCCGCACCTCCGGCCGGAACGCTCTCCCGATGCCCGCGGAGTAGTGTGAATTTATCGAGGGTATGTCGCCGTCGGCCGCTTCGCCGGGGGCGTCCTCGACGAAGTACGAGGTCGGAGGCGTGGCCCTCCAGGAGGCGTGGTCCCATGATCGCGGCTGAGATGACCGGTACGGCCGGTGCGCCGGGCGTACGGACGCGGGCGGCGGCCCATGTACGCGGCGGATGACTCCGCGCAGAGCCCGGTCGGCGCGATCGGCAGGGTCACCGTGCCCATTCCGGCGGACGGCCCCGGGGAGGTACTGGTCTCCGTACGGGGCGGCTCCGAGGCCTATGCGGCCTGGGCGGACCGCCCGCTCGGCAGAAACCTGCGTGTCATCGTCACCGAGTGCGTTTCGGCGCGCTCGGTGATCGTCGAGCCCTTTCCCGCCTGAGATGTCCGGCCCGGTCTCTCCGCGCGCGGCACGGCCCGCGATACGGCACGACCCGTAGTACGACAGGAGTTCCTCATGCTGTTCTGGCATGTTCCAGCGCCGAACGAGGCGATGCTCATCTCCGGTTCGAAACGGCAGGCGCAGGACACCCAGTTCCGGATCGTCACCGGGCACGGCAGCTTCGTCATGCCCATCAAGCAGAAGGCCCGCATGCTGTCCCTGGCCCTGCGGGAGGCGGAGATCGTCGAGGACTGCGTCACCCAGCAGGGCATCCGGCTGCGGGTCCGTGCGGTGGCCGTGTTCAAGGTCGGCGACGACGCCGTGTCCATCGCCAACGCCGCACGCCGCTTCCTCGCGGAGCAGGACCGGATGGAAGAGCTGGTGGGCCGGATCTTCGCAGGTCATCTGAGGTCCATCGTCGGCGGACTGACCGTCGAGCAGATCATCCGCGAGCGCGACCGGGTCGCCCAGGAAGTGAAGCAGGGCAGTCACAGCGAGATGGAGAAGCTGGGGATCGTCGTGGACGCGCTCCAGATCCAGGAGATCGACGACGCCACCGGCTATATCGACAATCTCGCCGCCCCGCACGCGGCGGCCGTCGCGAGCCAGGCCCGGATCGCACAGGCCAAATCGGACCAGGAAGCGGCAGAACGCGAACAGCAGGCCGCCGCACTCAAGGCCGAGTACGAACGGGACACCGCGATCAAGCGGGCCGGTTTCCACGCCGAGACGGAACAGGTCAACGCCCGCGCCGCACAGGCCGGACCACTGGCCGAGGCGCGCTACTCGCAGGAAACCATCGAGGAACAGACGGCGTTGGCCGAGCGGCAGGCCCAACTGGCCGCACAGCGGCTGGAGGCCGAGGTCAGGCGCCCCGCCGACGCCGAGGCGTACCGGCAGCGCACCCTCGCCGAGGCCGCCCGCGACCGCGCGAAGTTCGAGGCGGACGGCGGCGCGTACACCGAGCGCACCCTCGCCCAGGCACAGGCCGACGCCAACTCCGCCCGTGCCGCGTCGCTGAAGGACGGCAACCAGGAACTCATCGCGGCCAACCGCATCGTGGAGAATCTCCCCGCGCTCGCCGACGCGGCGTCCCGGGGCATCTCGGGTGCGAATCTGACCGTTCTGAACGGCACCGACGGCGTCAACGACATGGCGGCGGGCCTGGTGGGCCAGGGCATGGCCATCCTCAACGCGCTCAGGAACGGGGCGCCCGGAGCCGACAAGGCGGCGAGCGTGAACGGAAAGCCCTCGCTCCGCGTCACCGAGTCCAACTGAGCCGACCGACCCGACCCGATCGGGCCCCGGGCGACCCGACCGGGCCCCGGGGCCCGAGCCCTGGCGCCGCGCTGCTACCGGTCCGGCGTCAGGTCCTGGAGGCCCACCACCCGCAGGAGTTGGAGCCGCTCGTGCGTCTCGGTACCGGGCCGGGCCGAGTGGACGATCAGGAACTGCCCCCGGTCCGGGCTCAGCAGCACCTCGCAGTCCAGATCCAGCAGCCCGACCACCGGATGCAGGAACCGCTTCACCGACGAGCGCCGCACCGCCACCTCGTGCTCCTCCCACAGCGCCGCGAACTCCTCGCTGACCGCCCGCAGATGGGCCACGAGATGCGCCGGACCCGGATCCCGCGGCCGGGCCGCCAGCACCGAGCGGAGCTGGGCCACATGCGCCCTGGCATGCTCCTCATGGGCCTCCGGCGGGAACAGCGCCCGGGACGCGGGCTCGGTGAAGTAGCGCAGGACGATGTTGCGGCCCACTTCGGACCGGCCCGTCAACGCCGCCGCCATGGCGTTCTGCGCGAGCACCTCGCCCCAGTCGCTCACCACCTGCGCGGGCGTGTCGTACAGCCGGTCCAGGATCATCATCAGCCCGGGCCGCACATGCGTGGACGCGTTGCTGTCGCGCGGCGGCTCCTCGCCGGTGAGATGGAAGAGATGGTCCCGCTCGTCCTCGCTCAGCCGCAGCGCCCGTGCGAGCGCGGTGAGCATCTGCCGCGAGGGCCGTGAGCCCCGGCCCTGTTCGAGCCGTGTGTAGTAGTCCACGGACATCCCGGTGAGCTGGGCGACCTCCTCGCGCCGCAGTCCGGGCGTACGGCGCCGGGACCCGGCCTCCATCCCCACATCCGCGGGATCCAGCCGCGCCCGGCAGCGGCGCAGGAAATCTGCCAGCTCTTCTCGGTCCACACCTCCAGCATGCCGCCGGACGGCGGGCGCATCCAGGGAGAGCCGGTCCCAGGACAGGGACGTCTCTCCCTGCCGGGACGGCACCCGGCCAGGCTGGAACCGCCCGCGAAGGACTCGCGGGGCGTGACACCGGAACAGGGAGAGAAGACGATGCTGACGCTGGTGACAGGTGTGACGGGGCAGGTCGGCCGCCGGTTCGTACCGAGGCTGCTCCGGCGCGCCGCCCCGGGCGACACGGTCCGGGTACTGGTACGGGACGAGGAGCGCGGAGCGCCGTTCGCCGCGCTGGGCGCGCAGGTCGCGGTCGGTGATCTGCGGGACGAGAAGAGCCTCCCCGCGGCGCTGAACGGCGCGGACGCGGTGGTGAACATCGCGGCGGCCTTCCGCGGAGTCCCGGACGAGGAGGCCTGGTCCGTCAACCGCGACGGCGCGCTCACCCTCGGCCGGGCCGCGCGGGACAGCGGGGTGAGCCGCTTCGTACAGGTGAGCACGAACCTCGTGTACGGCGCGGGCCGGGGCAGGCCGCTCACCGAGGACGACGAGCCCGTGCCCGGCGGCCCGCTGTGGGGCGCGTACGCCCGGTCCAAGGGCGAGGCGGAGGCAGGTCTGCTCGCACTCCACAGCGGTGGCCACGACGGCGAACCCGGCGAGGACGGGCGCGGTATGACCGTACGGATCGGCACGCTCGCCTTCGTCTACGGGGACGGCGACCCGCATCTCGCCCAGGCACTCCAGTGGGCGTCCTCCTGGGCCGGCAACCAGCGGCTGCACATGGTCCACCACGCCGATGTGGCCCAGGGACTGATCCGGCTGCTGTACGCGCCCGGGACGGCGGCGGGCAAGTACAACATCGCGGACGACGCCCCGCTGACCGCCGTGGAGGCCCATCAGATCAACGGCGTACCGCTGCCGGCGGGACTGGGCGACCGGACGGACACCGACCCCTGGTACGGCATCGTCTCGAACCTGCGGATCCGCGACGAGCTGGGTTTCCGGCCCCTGTACCCCTCGGTCTGGACGGCCAGGGACGCGGGCGTGCTCTGAGCACCAAGTGCCGGGCGCACGGAGTCCGGGCCCGGGGGCCGGCGTTCCGACCCGCTCAGCGTCCTTGCGCGGCGGTCATCGCGATGGTGATCAGCGCGAGCACCACCCACCCGAACCAGAGCCACCCGTTCCCGCCGAGCACCGCGGTGTACCCCGTCACCAGGACCAGCGCGCCGACGGTCACCACACCCATCGTCTTCGTCGAGCGGGGCATCTGGGTCCTCCTCGGGGCCGGGGCCGTAGCGCCCATCGTCGCCCGCGACAGGCCTTTCGCGCTACTGGCTCCCGACTACTGACTCCCGGCCACTGCCTATTGGCTCCGGGCGCCTATTGGCCCCGGGCCTGGAGCGAGGCGAGATACGCGTTGTACTCCGCCAGCTCCTTGTCACCGTCGCGGTCGGCGGCCCGGTCGGAGCGCTTCGCCTGCCGCTGTTCCGAGCGGTACCACTGGTAGACGAGCGCCAGCAGCACCAGCACCGACGGGATCTCGCTGAACGCCCACGCGATACCGCCCGCCGCGTTCTGATCGCTGAGGGCGTCGATTCCGAGCGAGACCGGGGGAGTGCGGTACACCGCGACCATCGGCTCGCTCGCCATCATCAGCGCGATCCCGAAGAAGGCGTGGAAGGGCATCCCCGCGAACAGTTCCAGCATCCGCATCAGATGGTTGGGGCGGTGCGGCCCTGGGTCGACGCCCATGATCGGCCAGAAGAAGATCAGACCGACCGCGAGGAAGTGCACCATCATCGCGATGTGCCCGGCCCTGGATCCCATGAGGAAGTCGAAGAGAGGGGTGAAGTACAGCCCGTACAGGCTCGCGATGAACAGCGGGATGGTGAAGGCGGGGTGTGTGACGATCCGCACATAGCGGCTGTGCAGCACCGCGAGCAGCAGCTCACGGGGTCCCTTGCGGCCTCGGCCCGCCACCGGCAGCGCCCGCAGCGCCAGCGTCACCGGAGCGCCGAGCAGCAGCAGGATCGGCGAGACCATGCTGATCACCATGTGCTGGATCATGTGCGCGCTGAACATGACCATGCCGTAGTCGTTCAGCCCGGTGCACATCACCAGCGCCACGGTCAGCACACCGATCACAAACGCGACGGTCCGGCCGGCGGACCATTCGTCCCCGCGCCGCCGCAGCCGCAGCACCCCCGTGCCGTACAGCGCGAGTGCCAGCAGACACCCGATCAGGAAGAAGAGGTCCGGAGAGTACTCCAGGGCCCGTCCCAGCGTGAACGGCGGCAGATCCATGGTCATGCCGTGCCCGCCGTGATCCATCCGTGTGCTCCCACCGTGGGACGTGACTGCTCCACCCCGGCCGGATTCGCGCCGGTTGTCCGTACAGCCTAGAACCGCCCCCGGACACCCTGGCGGGCGGGGGCGGTTCTTCGTCGGTGGTGGCGACGGGGCGGTGGGTGCCCTGACGGCGGAAGCCGTGCCGGTCCGAGGCCCGGTCGGCGGCCGTCAGGTCAGAGCACGCACTCCGCCTCGGCGTACCGCTCCGCGGGCACGGTCTTGAGCGTCTCCACGGCCTGGCCCAGCGGCACCATGACGATGTCCGTGCCGCGCAGCGCGGTCATCATGCCGAACTCCCCGCGGTGCGCGGCCTCGACGGCGTGCCAGCCGAACCGGGTCGCCAGGACCCTGTCGTACGCCGTGGGGGTGCCGCCGCGCTGAACATGGCCGAGTATCACCGGCCTGGCCTCCTTGCCGAGCCGCTCCTCCAGCTCGATGGCGAGCTGCCGGGCCACCCCCGCGAACCGCTCGTGGCCGTAGATGTCCTTGCCGCCCTCGTCGAACTCCATGGAGCCCTCACGCGGCTTCGCACCCTCGGCGACCACCACGATCGCGAACCTCTTGCCCGCCGAGAACCGCTTGCCGACCAGTTCGGTCAGCTCACCTATGTCGAACGGGCGCTCCGGTACGACGATGGCGTGGGCGCCGGCGGCCATGCCGGAGTGCAGCGCGATCCACCCGGTGTGCCGGCCCATGACCTCCACGATCAGGACCCGCTGATGGGACTCGGCGGTGGTCTTCAGCCGGTCCAGCGCCTCCGTGGCGACCCCGACGGCCGTGTCGAAGCCGAAGGTCACATCGGTGGAGGCGATGTCGTTGTCGATGGTCTTCGGTACGCCGACGATGGGCAGCCCGGCCTCGGAGAGCAGATGGGCGGCCTTGAGGGTGCCCTCGCCGCCGATGGGGATGATCGCGTCGAGCCCCAGGTCCGCCACATGGCCCCTGGCGCGCTCCACCCCGTCGCGGAGATGCGCGGGCTGGACCCGGGACGAGCCCAGGATCGTACCGCCGCGGGCCAGGATCCCGGCCACGGCGTCCAGATCGAGCTTGCGGTAGTCGGCCTCCAGCAGGCCCTTCCAGCCGTCGTGGAATCCGATCACCTCGTCGCCGTGGTCGACGACGGCGCGGTGCACGACGGACCTGATCACGGCGTTGAGGCCGGGGCAGTCGCCGCCTGAGGTGAGCACACCAATTCGCATTGCCCGGGATACCTTTGCAACGTGGGCCGACGGCCGGACCCCATCGTCCGGACAATTCCCGGCCACCCTACCGGCGGGCGGCGGGGGGACCGAAACCCGCAGTCCGTCTTCTGGACACGCCTGCCGCGCCCCGACCGTGCGCCCGCGCACCTCCGACCGGGCCCGTGCGCGGGGCCCCGGCCCGCGGTTCCCGGAGGACCGGAGCGGGCCGGGGCGGAGCCGGTCGGGTCAGGCGGGCTGGACCGCCGCCGCCACCCGCTCGGCGCGCAGCGCGTCGTACCAGCGGTCGTCCGTCGGCGGCAGCGCGTTCACATCGAGGGCCAGCTTCAGCAGCAGGTCCGCGATCTGCGGGTTGCGCGCCATCACCGGGCCGTGCATGTACGTACCGAACACGGTGTCGTTGTACGCGCCCTCCGTGCCGTCGCCCGTGCCGTTGCCGCGGCCGAGCCTGGTCCGCGCGAACGGCCGTGCCGTCGGGCCGAGATGGGTGATGCCCTGGTGGTTCTCGAAACCAGTGAGCTGCGGCAGGTTCAGCCGGGGATCGATGTCCGCCAGCACATCGCCGACACACCGCTCGCCCTCGCCGCGGGTGGACACCACATCGAGCAGCCCGAGTCCGGGCTCGCGCTCGCCCAGGTCGTTGATGAACTCATGACCCAGGATCTGGTAGCCCGCGCAGACCGAGAAGACGATCGCGCCGTTCGAGACGGCCCGGCTGAGACCTCCGTCACGCCGCAGCCGCTCCGCGGCCAGCCGCTGCGGCCTGTCCTCGCCGCCGCCGATCAGATAGATGTCGCCGGAGGTCGGCACCGGCTGGTCGCTGCGTACATCCACGCGGGTCACGTTCAGACCGCGCTGCCGTGCCCGGCGCTCCACCACCAGGGCGTTGCCCTGGTCCCCGTAGGTGCTCAGCAGATCGGGGTAGATCCACACCAGGCGCAGGCTGCTGTCGCTCATTCTCCCTCGTCCTCCAGGCGTCCGTGGACTCGTGTATCCCGACATCAGGTCAGTTCCCCACCCGTCTGCGAAGGTCCTGGAACGAGGTGTAGTTGGCGATGGCCTCGATCCGTCCGGGCGGCGCCATCCGCACCGCCTCGTCCGGTGTCTCACAGACCCGGAAGTCCAGTCCCGCGACCTCCAGGCGTACGGCGAGGTCCAGCTTGCGGTCGCCGATCACGAAGATCGGGTGGCCGGCGAGCCGGGTGTAGTCGACGTCCCAGAGCCACGAGGTGTCGGTGCCGTCCGCCCCCCGGGCGTTCACGGCGAGGATGACCGGGGCCGGCGGCGGATCGATCAGCGAGAACGTCTCCAGCCAGCCCGCGGGGTTCTTGGCGAGCAGCAGACGCAGATCGCGGCCGAGGAACGACACCACGTCGTACCGGCCGGCCACGGCCTGCACCTGGTACATCCGCTCCAGTGCCACCTGCGGCGGCACCCCGAACGTCGCCGCGACGGCCGCCGAGGTGGCGGCGTTCGCCTTGTTGGCGCGGCCCGGGAGCTGGAGATGGATCGGCCAGGCCGAGCCGTGCGGGTCGAGGACATGGTCACCGTGGAGCGTCCAGCTCGGCGCGGGACGGCGGAAGCCGCACTCGCCGCAGAACCAGTCGTCGCCGGGACGCTGCATCACACCGCCGCAGGCGGGGCAGGACCAGGCGTCGTCCTTCCACTCCTGGCCCGCGGCCACCCAGACGACATTGGGCGAGGAGGAGGCGGCCCAGACGATCAGCGGGTCGTCGGCGTTGGCGATCACGACGGACTTCGTACCGGCCAGCCCCTCGCGCCACTTCTCGGCGAGCATCCGGGTCTCGGCGGCGCGGTCGAGCTGGTCGCGGGAGAGGTTGAGCAGCGCGATCGCCTTGGGCGTGGTGTCCCGCGCCACCCCTGCGAGGTACTTCTCGTCGACCTCGATCACGCCGAACTTGGCGTCGGAACCGCCCGCGAGGGCCGAGGTGATACCGGCCGGCATATTGGCGCCGAGCGCGTTGGACACCACGGGGCCCGCGGCCCGCAGGGCCTCGGCGATCAGCCGGGTCGTGGTGGTCTTGCCGTTCGTCGCCGACACGAGGATGACGTCGAGGTGCTGCGCGAGCCGACCCAGCAGGTCGGGGTCGAGTCTGAGCGCCACCTTCCCGCCGATCACCGATCCGCTGCCGCGGCCGGCGGCGCGCGACACCGCGGCAGCGGCCTTGCCCGCCGTCACGGCCAGCTTGGCCCGTGGCGTCAGCGGGTCCGTGTTGCCTGCCATCGTCCTTGATCCTCCTTGCGTCGGTCCGGGGTCAGCCTATCGAGATCCGGCCAAGCGCCCGAACCGCGGCACCGGGCGGGAAAGCGGAGGTCACCGTGACCGTACCCTGACCGGCATGTCGAACCGTTCCATCCCCGGCAGCGCCGGGCGGGTACGCGCCTTGAGAACACTGGGCGATCCGGTCCTGCACGCCCCCTGTGAGCCCGTCACGGACTTCGGTCCGGCCCTGTCCGGGCTCATCCAGGACTTGTTCGCGACGATGTACGCCGCCCGGGGGGTCGGGCTCGCCGCGAACCAGATCGGCGTACCGCTGCGGGTGTTCGTGTACGACTGCCCGGACGACGAGGACGTCCGCCACCTCGGACACCTCGTCAATCCGCGACTGACCCGGGCGGACGACATCGTGCTGCGCGGCCCCGAGGGCTGTCTCTCGCTGCCCGGACTCGAGGCGGGCACCGAGCGGTACGACCATGCCGTCGTGGAGGGCGTCGACCGCCATGGGGAGCCGGTACGGATCGAGGGGTCGGGCTTCTTCGCGCGCTGCCTCCAGCACGAGTGCGACCATCTCGACGGTACGGTCTATCCCGACCGGCTCAGCGGGCGCCGCCGGTCCCGGGTGCTGCGCGCGGCACGCCGGGCGCCCTGGTCGGGACTTGCCTGAGAGGGGCATTCCGCGGCTTCCGATTCCGGATCCGAAGCCGCTTCAGAACCCCGGCCCGCCGTCGCGGTCGTCGACCGTCGCCAGTCTGCCCCACAGCAGGTCCGCCAGGCTCCGTACCAACTGCTCGCGCGAGCAGGGCCGTTCACCGAGCCACCAGTCCCCGGCCGCGTGCATCATCCCGACGATGCCATGGCCCCAGACCCGCGCGAGCTGCCCGCTGTCCGGTCCGAGGTCCACCCGCTCCTCGATGACCTTCGCGAGTTCCTCGCCGAGGCGGCGCAGCAGCGGGGCCGAGTGGCGGCCCACGTCGAAGCCCTGCTCGGGCAGTTGGCTGTCCTCGGCCGGGTGCATCAGAAACCGGTAGACCTGCGGCCGGGCCTCGATCGCGGCGAGGTACGTGTCGAGGGTGGCCTCCACCCGCTGGCGCCGCTCGGCGGGCGCGTCCAGCGCGGCCCGCAGGGCGTCCAGCAGCGCGTCGGTGTGGCGCTTGGCGAGCGCGCGGTACAGCCCGCCCTTGTCCCCGAAGTGCCGGTAGAGAATGGGCTTGGTGATGCCCGCCTCGGCGGCGATGGCGTTCATGGAGGCCTGGGGGCCGTCCCGGAGCACCACCCGGTCGGCGGCCTCCAGCAACTGGCGCCTCCGCTGGCGCGCGGACCGCTGCTGCTCGGCCTGCTGTGTGGTCTCCATAGCTGTGTCTCCCCGCCCATGCGATTGCCCGACGCGCACCGGCAAAGTAACACCCTGCCCGCCGTCAATGCTGATCAGACCATGGCAGGTTGACATCCTCTACCTACGGGTAACAGACTGGGGTTACCGTGAGTAACGCGGTTGGCGGCGCCATGGAGGCGGGGCGCTGACGCAGTGCTGGAGGGGAACATGGCCGAGTTCGCGTTCGAACTCAACGACGACCAGAAGCAGGTCCGCGAGTGGCTGCACGGCTTCGCCGCGGACGTCATTCGTCCGGCCGCCGCCGAGTGGGACGAGCGCGAGGAGACCCCCTGGCCGGTCATCCAGGAGGCCGCCAGGATCGGCGTCTACTCCCTCGACTTCTACGCCCAGCAGTTCTTCGACCCCACCGGCCTCGGCATCCCGATGACCATGGAGGAACTGTTCTGGGGCGACGCGGGCATCGCCCTGTCGATCGTCGGTACGGGCCTGGCGGCCGTCGGAGTCCTCGCCAACGGCACCGACGAGCAGATAGGCACCTGGATCCCGCAGATGTACGGCGACACCGACGAAGTGAAGGTCGCCGCCTTCTGCTCCTCCGAGCCCGACGCCGGCTCCGACGTCGGCGCCATGCGCACCCGCGCGGTGTACGACCAGGCCACGGACGAGTGGGTGCTGAACGGCACCAAGACCTGGGCAACCAACGGCGGTATCGCCAATGTCCATGTCGTGGTCGCCGTCGTCGACCCCGGTCTCGGTACGAAGGGCCACGCCTCCTTCATCGTCCCGCCCGCCACCCCCGGTCTCTCCCAGGGCCAGAAGTTCAGAAAGCACGGCATCCGCGCCTCCCACACCGCCGAGGTCGTCCTGGAGGACGTCAGAATTCCCGGGCACTGTCTGCTCGGCGGCAAGGAGAAGCTGGACGAGCGGCTCGCCCGGGCCCGCGAGCGGGCGAAGGAGGCGGGCGGCGAGCGGGTGAAGAACGCGGCGATGGCCACCTTCGAGGCCTCCCGCCCGGCCGTCGGCGCGATGGCGGTGGGCACGGCCCGCGCGGCGTACGAGGTGGCGCTCGACTACGCCATGACCAGGAGCCAGTTCGGCCGCCCGATCATCGACAACCAGGGCATCGCCTTCCAACTGGCCGACATGCGCACCCGGATCGACGCCTCCCGGCTGCTGGTGTGGCGGGCCTCCTGGATGGCCGCCACGGGCAAGCCCTTCACCTCCGCCGAGGGCTCGATGTCCAAGCTGTACGCCAGTGAGACGGCCAAACAGGTCACGGCGCAGGCCGTGCAGATCCTGGGCGGCAACGGCTTCACCCGCGAATACCCGGTGGAACGCATGCACCGCGATGCCGCGATCTACACGATCTTCGAGGGGACGAGCGAGATCCAGCGACTGGTGATCGCCCGCACCCTGTCGGGCATGCCGATCCGCTGAATCCGCACGCGGAGCTGGGGCCGCCACGGGCAGCCCCAGCCCCAGTCCCAGTCATAGCCCCGGTGCGTCAGCCTCTCACCGGCCGGCCTGTGCCGGCCCGACGTGGGTCAGCCCGGAAGCTGGGCCTCGATCGCCGCGATCACCTCGGGCGCCTCCGGCTCCGTACGCGGCCGGATCCGGGCGACGACCTCACCCGTACGGGAGATCAGGAACTTCTCGAAGTTCCACTGCACATCGCCCGCCTCGCCCTCGGCGTCGGCCGTGGCCGTCAGCTCCGCGTAGAGCGGGTGCCGGGTCTCCCCGTTCACATCCGTCTTCTCCAGCAGCGGGAAGCTCACCCCGTAGGTCGCCGAGCAGAAGGTCTGGATCTCCTCCGCGGTGCCGGGCTCCTGCCCCGCGAACTGGTTGCACGGTACGCCGAGAACGGTGAAACCCCGCTCGCCGTACTGCTGCTGGAGCCGCTCCAGACCGGCGTACTGCGGGGTCAGACCGCACTTGGACGCGACGTTCACCAGCAGTACGGCCGTGCCCTTGTAGGCGGCCAGGGAAGTGGGTTCACCCGCGAGGGTGCGCAGCGGGATGTCGTACAGGGTCATCAGGATCTCCTCGGTCTCCGGCGTTGTGCCCTCATTGTGGACCCGCTGTCTGGTGCCGCCGGAACAGCCCCTCCTGCACCACCGACACCAGCAGCCGGCCCGCGCGGTCGTAGATCCGGCCCCGGGCCAGACCCCGGCCGCCCGTCGCGATCGGCGACTCCTGGTCGTACAGAAACCATTCGTCCGCGCGGAACGGCCGGTGGAACCACATCGCGTGGTCCAGCGACGCCATGTCGAAGCCCCGCGGCCCCCACAGCGGCTCGACGGGAATACGGACGGCGTCCAGCAAGGTCATGTCGCTCGCGTAGGTCAGCGCGCAGGTGTGTACGAGCGGATCGTCGCCCAGCGGCCCCACCGCCCGCATCCACACCGCACTCCGCGGATCCGCGTCCTTGATCTCCTCCTGCGTCCAGCGCAGCCGCTCGACATACCGGATGTCGAAGGGCGTACGCCGGGCCATCCGCTCCAGCGACTGCGGCAGTTGGCCCAGATGCCCCCGTACCTCCTCTGTGACCGTGGGCAGCGTCTCCGGGTCCGGGAAGTCCAGCCGCGGCGGCAACTGGTGCTCGAAGTCGCCCTCTTCGGGGCGGTGGAAGGAGGCCGTCAGATTGAAGATTGTGCGCCCCTGCTGGACGGCGGTGACCCTGCGCGTGGTGAACGACCGTCCGTCCCTGATCCGTTCGACCTGGTAGACGATCGGCACCCCCGGCCGCCCCGGCCGCAGGAAGTACGCGTGCAGCGAGTGGACCGGCCGGTCCCCGTCGGTGGTACGGCCTGCCGCGACCAGCGCCTGGCCGGCCACCTGGCCGCCGAAGACCCGTTGCAGGGACTCCTGGGGGCTGCGCCCGCGGAAGATGTCGACCTCGATCCGCTCCAGATCGAGCAGATCGACCAGCCGCTCGGCGGGGTTCGTCATGGTGCGCTGTGCTCCCGTTCTCCGCTTGTCGTTCGTCCCCATTCTCAGTGCTGCACGCGTCTCAGAGCTGCCCGACGGCCGTGACGCGCACCACTGCCAGACCCTCCTCGTCGGAGGCCGCGAGATCGACCTCCGCGCTGATGCCCCAGTCGTGGTCGCCATTGGGGTCGGCGAAGGTCTGCCGCACCCGCCACAGCCCGTGCGCCGGGTCCTCCTCGATGGCCAGCAGCTTGGGCCCGCGGGCATCGGGCCCGGTGCCCAGCTCCTCGTACTCGTCCCAGTACGCGTCCATCGCCTCGCCCCACGCGTCCGCGCCCCACCCCGACTCGGCGTCCAGCTCGCCCAGTTCACCGATCCGGTCCAGGGCCGCCAGCTCGACCCGGCGGAACATCGCGTTGCGTACGAGCACCCGGAAGGCGCGGGCGTTGGCCGTGACCGGCCTGACCTGATCGGCCTTCTCCTGCGCCTGCTCGGCCGTCTCCACCTCCGGATTGGCGAGCTGCTCCCACTCGTCCAGCAGACTGGAGTCGACCTGCCGGACCATCTCACCGAGCCACGCGGTGAGATCCTCCAGATCCTCCGACTTGAGGTCGTCCGGAATGGTGTGTTCCAGCGCCTTGTACGCGCCCGCCAGATAGCGCAGCACAATGCCCTCGGTCCTGGACAGCTCGTAGAACGAGGTGAACTCCGTGAAGGACAGCGCCCGTTCGTACATGTCCCGGATCACCGACTTGGGCGAGACGGGATGGTCACCCACCCAGGGATGGCTCTTGCGGTAGGTGTTGTACGCGTGCACCAGCAGCTCTTCGAGCGGCTTGGGGTACGAGACCTCCTGGAGCCGCTCCATCCGCTCCTCGTACTCGACACCGTCCGACTTCATCGCGGCGACCGCCTCGCCCCGCGCCTTGTTCTGCTGCGCCGCGAGGATCTGCCGCGGATCGTCGAGCGTCGACTCGACGACGGAGACCATGTCCAGCGCGTACGAAGGGGATTCGGGGTCCAGCAGCTCGAACGAGGCCAGCGCGAAGGTCGACAGCGGCTGGTTCAGCGCGAAGTCCTGCTGGAGATCGACGGTCAGCCTGACGATACGGCCCTCAGCGTCCGGTGTCGCCAGTTGCTCCACCACCCCGCCGTCCAGCAGCGAGCGGTAGATGGCGATGGCCCGCCGGATGTGCCTGAGCTGCTGCCTGCGCGGCTCGTGATTGTCCTCCAGCAGTCGGCGCATCGCCTCGAAGGCATTGCCGGGCCGGGCGATCACCGACAGCAGCATCGTGTGGGTGACTCGGAAACGGGAGGTCAGCGGTTCGGGATCGGAGCCGATGAGCTTCTCGAAGGTCGTCTCCGACCAGGCCACAAAGCCCTCGGGGGCCTTCTTGCGCACCACCTTGCGACGTTTCTTCGGGTCGTCGCCCGCCTTGGCCAGCGCCTTCTCGTTCTCCACCACATGCTCGGGCGCCTGCGCGACGACCAGACCCGCCGTATCGAACCCGGCGCGCCCCGCCCGGCCCGCGATCTGGTGGAACTCCCGGGCGCGCAGCGTACGGACGCGATTGCCGTCGTACTTGGTGAGCGCGGTGAACAGCACCGTACGGATGGGGACATTGACGCCGACGCCGAGCGTGTCCGTACCGCAGATGACCTTCAGCAGGCCGGCCTGCGCCAGCTTCTCCACCAGCCTGCGGTACTTGGGCAGCATCCCCGCGTGGTGCACACCGATGCCATGGCGTACATAACGGGACAGATTCCGTCCGAACCGGGTGGTGAAGCGGAAATTGCCGATCAGATCGGCGATACGGTCCTTCTCCTCCCGCGAGCACATGTTGATGCTCATCAGCGACTGCGCCCGCTCCACGGCCGCCGCCTGGGTGAAGTGCACGATGTACACCGGCGCCTGCCGGGTCTCCAGCAGCTCCGTCAGCGTCTCGGTGATCGGGGTGAGACGGTATTCGTACGACAGCGGGACCGGCCGGGTCGCGGACCGTACGACGGAGGTCGGCCGGCCCGTACGGCGGGTCAGGTCCTCCTCGAAGCGCGAGACATCACCGAGGGTCGCCGACATCAGGATGAACTGCGCCTGCGGCAGCTCCAGGATGGGGATCTGCCAGGCCCAGCCGCGGTCCGGCTCCGCGTAGAAATGGAACTCGTCCATCACGACCTGGCCGATGTCCGCGTACTTGCCGTCGCGCAGCGCGATCGAGGCCAGCACCTCGGCGGTGCAGCAGATCACCGGGGCGTCCGCGTTGACGGACGCGTCGCCGGTCAGCATGCCGACGTTCTCCGTACCGAACAGCTTGCACAGGTCGAAGAACTTCTCCGAGACCAGTGCCTTGATCGGCGCGGTGTAGAAGGTGACCTTGTCCTGGGCCAGCGCCGTGAAGTGCGCACCCGCCGCGACCAGGCTCTTTCCCGAGCCGGTGGGGGTGGACAGGATGACATTGGCCCCGGACACCACCTCGATCAGCGCCTCCTCCTGAGCCGGGTAGAGCGTGATGCCCTGGCCCTCCGCCCAGGAGGAGAAGGCCTCGAACAGGGCATCGGGGTCGGCGTCCGGCGGGAGCTGATCGATAAGGGTCACGCCCCCATCTTGCCTGCCTTCGCCCCGGATCAGGGAACCGGAGGGGGAAGCGAAGATCGCGGACGGTACGCTGGCCTGTCAACTGAGCCCGGCCACGCGGGGTTTCTCGCGCGGGGCTCCACCACAACTGCAATGGGGCGGGTACGAGCATGATGGGACCGGCACACTCCCTGTCAGGGGCGGCGGCCTGGCTGGGGGTGGGTGCCGCGGCGGCCGCCGCCGGGCACGGGATGCCCTGGCCGGTCCTGGTGGCCGGCGCGCTGATCTGCGCGGGCGCCGCGCTCGCGCCCGACCTGGACCACAAGGCCGCCACGATCTCCCGCGCGTTCGGCCCGGTGTCCCGGGGGCTCTGCGAGATCGTCGACAAGCTGTCGTACGCCGTCTACAAGGGGACCAGGAAGCCGGGCGACCCCCGTAGGAGCGGCGGCCACCGCACACTGACCCACACCTGGCTCTGGGCGGTCCTGATCGGCGCGGGCGCCTCGGCCCTCGCCTACGCCGGAGGGCGCTGGGCGGTGCTCGCGATCCTCTTCGTCCATGTCGTACTGGCCGTGGAGGGGCTGCTGTGGCGGGCCGCGCGGGTCTCCAGCGATGTGCTCGTCTGGCTGCTCGGCGCGGCCGGCGCCTGGATCCTGACGGGCGTGCTGGACGAGCCGGGCAATGGCGCGGACTGGCTGTTCACGGCGCCCGGGCAGGAGTATCTCTGGCTGGGCCTGCCGATCGTCCTGGGCGCGCTGGTGCATGACATCGGGGACGCGCTGACGGTGTCGGGCTGCCCGATCCTCTGGCCCATACCCGTGGGCCGCAAGCGCTGGTACCCGCTGGGCCCGCCGAAGGGGATGCGCTTCCGGGCCGGGAGCTGGGTGGAGCTGAAGGTGCTGATGCCGGCGTTCATGGTGCTGGGCGGAGTCGGCGGCGCGGCGGCGCTGAACGTCATATAGCGGCGGTACGGAGGGACAGCGACAGCGGCGGTACGGAAGGGCACGGCGGCCGTACGGGTATCAAGCAAGGGGCCGGGGCTCACCGCGACGGTGGCCCCGGCCCCTTGCCGCGATCACCCGTGCCAGGACCGCCACAGTGCCGCGTACGCGCCGTCCGCCGCCACCAGTTCGTCATGGCTGCCCAGCTCGCTGATCCGGCCCTCCTCGACCACCGCGATCACATCCGCGTCATGCGCGGTGTGCAGCCGGTGCGCGATCGCCACGACCGTACGCCCGTCCAGCACGCGGGCCAGTGAGCGCTCCAGATGCCGGGCCGCCCGGGGGTCGAGCAGCGAGGTCGCCTCGTCGAGGACCAGGGTGTGCGGATCTGCGAGCACCAGCCTGGCCAGCGCGATCTGCTGGGCCTGGGCCGGAGTCAGGGCCGTACCGCCGGAGCCGACCCCGGTGTCCAGACCGTCCTCCAGGGCCCGTGCCCAGCCGTCCGCGTCGACCGCCCCCAGCGCCGCCCACAGCTCGGCGTCCGTCGCGCCCGTACGGGCCAGCAGCAGATTGTCGCGAAGCGAGCCCACGAACACATGGTGCTCCTGGTTGACCAGGGCGACATGCTCCCGTACCCGCTCGGCGGGCATGCGCGACAGCTCCGCGCCGCCGAGGGCGATACGGCCCCGGCGCGGCCCGTATATGCCCGCGAGAAGCCGGCCCAGGGTCGACTTCCCGGCCCCCGACGGGCCGACCAGCGCCAGCCGGGTGCCGGGGCTGACATCCAGGGTGACCTTGTGCAGTACGTCGACGCCCTCGCGGTAGCCGAAGTGCACCCGGTCGGCGCTGACGTCCCGGCCGTCCGGCACCACCGAGGCGTCGCCCGCGTCCGGCTCGATGTCCCGTACCCCGACGAGCCGGGCGATGGACACCTGCGCGACCTGGAGTTCGTCGTACCAGCGCAGGATGAGACCCACCGGCTCCACCAGCATCTGGGCGAAGAGCGCGCCCGTCGTGAGCTGGCCGACCGTGATCCAGCCCTGGAGGACGAAGGAACCGCCCAGCACCAGCACGGCCAGGAAGATCGTCGAATGGGTGAGGTTGATGGTCGGGAACAGGACCGACCGCAGCCACAGGGTGTACCGCTCCCAGGCGGTCCACTCCCTGATCCGCCGCTCCGACAGCGCCACCCGGCGCCCGCCGAGGCGGTGCGCCTCGACCGTCCGGCCGGCGTCGACCGTCTCGGCGAGCATGGCGGCCACGGCCGCGTACCCGGCGGCCTCCGAGCGGTACGCCGAGGGCGCGCGCCGGAAGTACCAGCGGCACCCGGCGATCAGCAGCGGCAGCGCCAGCAGCACCGCCAGTGCCAGCGGCGGTGCGGTGACCGTCAGCGCGCCGATCAGCAGCGCCGCCCAGACCACACCGATGGCGAGCTGCGGCACGGCCTCGCGCATCGCGTTGGCCAGCCGGTCGATGTCGGTGGTGATACGGGAGAGCAGATCGCCGGTGCCGGCCCGCTCCAGTACGCCGGGCGGCAGCGCCACGGACCGTACGAGGAAGTCCTCACGCAGATCCGCGAGCATCTCCTCGCCCAGCATTGCCCCGCGCAGCCGTACCAGCCGTACGAACACGGTCTGGACGATCAGCGCGAGCGCGAAGATCGCCGCCGTGCGGGCCAGGGGCAGTTCGCGCACCCCTTCTGAGAGGTCCTCGACGATGCCGCCGAGCAGATAGGGGCCCACCATCGAGGCGATCACCGAGACCGCGTTGACGGTGATCAGCAGGATGAACGCCGTGCGGTGCCGGCTGAGCAGTTCCTTCACATAGGTCCGTACGGTCGCGGGGGTCCCGACCGGCAGGGTCGTCGCCGTCTCCGGGGCCGCCGGATCGTACGCCGGTGGCGCCACGCCGATCATGCTGATTCCTCGATCTCTTCCCGTGCCCGCGATGCGGCGGGCTCCATGATCTGGTCCCGTTCGCTGATCTGGTCCCGTTTCGCGCGCTGTTCGTGTTCCTGTTCCTGTTTCAGGTCTTGCTCGGCTTCTTGTTCGGCCTCGGTCTCACGGGTGACGACCGCCCGGTAGCCGGGCTCGTCCCGCAGCAGCTCGCGGTGGGCACCCACGGCCGCGGCCTCGCCCTCATGGACGAACACCACCCGGTCCGCGTGGTCCAGCAGCAGCGGCGAGGAGGCGAACACCACGGTCGTACGGCCGGCCCGCAGCTCCTTCACGCTCCGGGCGATCCGCGCCTCGGTGTGCGAGTCGACCGCGGAGGTCGGCTCGTCGAGCACCAGCACCTCCGGGTCGGTGACCAGCGAGCGGGCCAGGGCCAGCCGCTGGCGCTGGCCGCCGGAGAGCGAACGGCCGCGCTCGGTGATCCGTGACCGCATCGGATCGCCGCTGCCGTCCACCGACGCCTGCACGAGTGCGTCGAGCACATCCCCGCACTGGGCGGCGGCGAGCGCCTTCTCCGGATCGACCGCGCCGGAGGCCGGAACGTCCAGCAGCTCAGTGAGGGTGCCGGACAGCAGCACCGGGTCCTTGTCCTGGACGAGGACGCTGGCGCGTGCGGCGTCCAGCGGCAGATCGTCCAGCGCCACCCCGCCGAGCAGGACGGAGGGGTTCTTCTCGTCCCCCGCCGCGTGGCCGCCGAGCCGCTCGGCGAGCCGCCCCGCCGCGTCCGGATCGCCGCACACCACAGCGGTGAGCAGTCCGGCGGGGGCGAGCAGTCCGGTGGCCGGGTCGTACAGGTCCCCGGTCGGCCTGGCGTCGTCGAGGCCGCCGCGCTCGTCCTCGTACGCGGTCCGCTCCAGCGACAGCACCCGGGCCGCACGCCGGGCGGCGGGCCGGGAGAACGAGTACGCCATCGCGATCTCCTCGAAGTGGCGCAGCGGGAAGAGCATCAGGGTCACCGCGCTGTAGACGGTCACCAGCCCGCCCACCTCGATACGCCCGTCCAGGGCGAGCCGCGCCCCGTACGTGATGACGGCCAGCAGCAGGGCTCCCGGGAGCAGCACCTGGACCGCCGAGATCAGCGACCACATCCGGGCGCTGCGGACGGCGGCCTTGCGGACCTCCTGCGAGGCGGCGCGGTAGCGGCCGAGGAACAGCTCCTCGCCGCCGATACCGCGCAGCACGCGCAGTCCCGCGACGGTGTCCGAGGCCAGCTCGGTGGCTTTGCCGGCCTTCTCACGCTGGACATCGGCGCGCTGGGTGGCGCGGGGGAGGAGGGGCAGGACGGCCAGGGCGAGCACCGGCACCGAAAGGGCGACCAGGATGCCCAGCGCCGGCAGATAGATCACCAGGCCCACGCAGACCACGACGATCGCGAGGGCGGCGGCCAGGAAGCGCGAGACCGCCTCCACGAACCAGCCGATCCTCTCGACATCGCCGGTGGAGATGGCGACGACCTCACCTGCGGCGACCCGGCGGGTCAGCGCCGAACCCAGCTCGGCGGTCTTACGGGCGAGGAGCTGCTGGACTCGGGCTGCGGCGGTGATCCAGTTGGTGACGGCGGTGCGGTGCAGCATGGTGTCGCCGATCGCGATGGCGGCACCGAACAGCGCGATCAGACCGCCGGAGAGCGCGAGCCGGCCGCCCGAGCGGTCGATCACGGCCTGGACGGCCAGCCCGGCGCCCAGCGAGAGCCCACCGATACCGGTGAAGTGCAGGAGGCCCCAGGCGAGGGCCTTGAGCTGCCCGCCCAACTGGTTGCGTCCGAGCCACAGCAGGAACCGAGGGCCCGACCGGACGTCGGGGATCCCCGGATCGGTATACGGAAGGTCGCGAATCTGCATGATGTCCCATGACTCGTGGAGTGGCCCAGGCGGAGTGGCGCAAACCGTGCAAGGTTCGCGTCATTCGGCAGCTCACGGCAATGGGTTTTCCGTGCGGAGAGCCAGATTGAGCCAGGGAGCGGTGCGAAAGGCCCGGTCATGCGGGGGTCACATGGGTCCGGTGCGATCCTTCGGACGGGCCCGGTGTCGGCTCATCGGTGCCGGCTCAGCAGGGGCGGTGGTGGCCTCCGTCGACCAGCGTCGACAGCAGCCCGCCGAGCACTTCGCGCTGGTCGGGGGTGAGCGGCGCGAGTATGTCCTCCGCCGCGGCCCGCCGCGCGCCGCGCAGCGCACGCAGAGTGGCCCGGCCGGTGTCGGTCAGCTCGACTCGGACGACCCGGCGATTGGTCCGATCGGGTGCTCTCCGCACCCAGCCGCTCGCCTCGAGACCGTCCACCAGGCTGGTCACGGCCCGGGGCACGACTTCGAGCCGCTCGGCCAGATCGGCCATCCGCGGCGGCTGTTCGTAATACGCGAGCGTGCGCAGCAGCCGGGCCTGTGCGGGGGTGATCCCGATCGGCTCCATCTGCCGCTTCTGGATGCGCTGGAGCCGACGGGTCAGCCGCAGCAACTGCTCGGCCAGCATGCCGTCCGCGTCGGGGGTGCTCATGGTGGGAACAATATCAGGAGTCAATTCATTGTGTACATAGGTAACAGTGAGCTAGGCTCTGAAAAGCCAAGCCCGGCCGAGCTCAAAGCCGAGCCCGACCAAGCTCGACCACGCCCGGAGGGCCGAGCCCGGAAAGAACCGGGCCCGGACCAAGCGCGGGAGGACTCATCCGTCCCGATGCTTCCACCGTTCACCGCTTCCACCGAAGCCGTTCCGCTCGTCGAAGGAGCCCATGAAACCCGAGGAATCCACCTGGTCACCCCAGCCCCGCACCGACCGTCCGGGGCAGCCGGAGCCGCCCGCGCAGCTCCGGCGCATCTTCGGCCTCTTCCGTCCCTACCGCGGCCGGCTCGCGATCGTGGGGCTGCTCGTCGGCGCCTCGTCGCTGGTCTCGGTCGCCTCGCCGTTCCTGCTCCGCGAGATCCTCGACACCGCGATCCCGCAGGGCCGTACCGGACTGCTGAGCCTGCTCGCCCTCGGCATGATCGCCACCTCGGTGGTCAACGGCGTCTTCGGCGTGCTCCAGACGCTGATCTCGACGACGGTCGGCCAGCGGGTCATGCACGACCTGCGCACCGGGGTCTACGCCCAGCTCCAGCGGATGCCGCTCGCCTTCTTCACCAGGACCAGGACCGGCGAGGTCCAGTCCCGTATCGCCAATGACATCGGCGGTATGCAGGCGACGGTCACCTCGACCGCGACATCCCTGGTCTCCAACCTCACGGCCGTCGTCGCGACGGTCGTCGCGATGGTCGCCCTGGACTGGCGGCTCACCGCCGTCTCGCTGCTTCTGCTGCCGCTGTTCGTCTGGATCAGCCGTCTGGTCGGCCAGGAGCGCAAGAAGATCACCACGGACCGCCAGCGCCAGATGGCCACCATGGCCGCCACCGTCACCGAATCGCTCTCGGTGAGCGGCATCCTCCTCGGTCGCACGATGGGGCGCGCGGACTCGCTGACCAAGTCGTTCGCCGACGAGTCCGAGCGGCTGGTCGACCTGGAGGTACGGGCCAATCTGGCGGGCCGCTGGCGGATGTCCACCATCGGCATCGTCATGGCCGCCATGCCCGCCGTCATCTACTGGGCCGCGGGCATAGCCCTGGGCGCCGGGGGCACCGTCGTCTCCATCGGCACGCTCGTCGCCTTCGTCTCCCTCCAGCAAGGCCTCTTCCGGCCCGCCGTGAGCCTGCTCGCCACCGGCGTGCAGATACAGACCTCACTCGCCCTGTTCCAGCGCATCTTCGAGTACCTCGACCTGCCCGTCGACATCACCGAGACCGAGCACCCGGTCGGGATCGAGAAGGTGCGCGGTGAAGTGCGGTTCGACGGAGTCGACTTCAGCTACGACGAGAAGGGCGGGCAGTCGACCCTGAAGGGGATCGAGCTGACCGTTCCGGCGGGCGGCAGCCTCGCCGTCGTAGGGCCCACGGGTTCGGGCAAATCGACCCTGAGCTATCTCGTGCCCCGGTTGTACGACGTGACCGGCGGCCGGGTCCTGCTCGACGGGGTCGATGTGCGCGACCTGGCCTTCGACACCCTGTCCCGGGCCGTCGGAGTGGTCTCCCAGGAGACCTACCTCTTCCATGCCTCCGTCGCCGAGAATCTCCGGTTCGCCAGACCCGAGGCCACCGACGAGGAGATACAGAAGGCCGCCAGGGCGGCCCAGATCCATGACCACATCACCTCGCTCCCCGACGGTTACGACACCCTGGTGGGCGAGCGCGGATACCGGTTCTCCGGAGGTGAGAAGCAGCGGCTCGCCATCGCCCGCACCATCCTGCGCGACCCGCCCGTGCTGATCCTCGACGAGGCGACCAGCGCACTGGACACCCGTACCGAACACGCCGTACAGGAGGCCATCGACGCGCTCTCGCGGGGGCGCACCACGATCACCATCGCGCACCGGCTCTCCACCGTCAGGGACGCGGACCAGATCGTGGTCCTGGACGCGGGCCGGGTCGTGGAGCAGGGCACCCACGACGAACTGCTCCAGCAGGACGGGCGCTATGCGGCCCTCGTCCGCAGGGACAGCCTGCCGGGCCACACCGATGAGGAACTGGCCCCGGTCGCCCCCTGAGTACGGCAGTGCCGCCGCCCCTTCGAACCGGGAACCGGCGGCACCGCATCCGGGGCGGCCCGGGGGTCCATGGCGCGGTCGCCATGCGTACTCGGACTGGCGGAATATCCGTCCGTATGTATACGAACCGTGTCGCCGCACCGCAGGTGCCGGGATCGGTGATCACTCCGGGTTACCGTGCCCATATGATGAACGAGCTTCCGGATGCGAGACCCGGTGGCAGGCCCCGTCTGACCCGCCGTGGCCGACTGGTCCTGCTGGTGGCCGCCACCCTTGCCGTCGGAGGGGCGGTGCTGCTGCCCGTACTTCTCATGACCGAGGAGAGCGGCGGCGAGAAGACCTCGACGCTGGTCATCACGGAGGGGCGGCGCGCCACCGATGTGTACGCCGCCGTCGACAAGGCCCTGGAACTGCCGACGGGCACCACCAGGAACGCGGCGGCCACGGCCCGGCTCAAGCTGCCGGAGGAGGCCAAGGGCAACCCCGAGGGTTATCTCTTCCCGGCCACCTATCCGATCGATTCCTCGACCACCGCGGCCGGTCTGCTGAGCTATATGGTCAACACCGCCAACAAGAAGTTCACCGGCGATCACATCACCGCCGGAGCCCAGCGCAATGGAATGACGACCTATGAGTCGGTCACCATCGCCAGCATCGTCGAGGCCGAAGCCGAGTCGGCGGCCGACATGCCCAAGGTCGCGCGGGTCGTGCACAACCGGCTGGCCCTGGGCATGCCGCTCCAGATGGACTCGACCCTCAACTACGCGCTCAACCGCAACACACTCGACACCACGCATTCCGACACGAGGATCGACAGCCCCTACAACACCTATCAGCACAAGGGCCTGACGCCGACACCGATCGGGAACCCGGGGGAGCAGGCGATGGACGCGGCGCTCAACCCCTCGCGCGGGGAGTGGCTGTACTTCGTCACCGTGGCGAAGGGGGACACCCGCTTCACCAACAACTACTCCGAACACCTCGCGAACGTCGAGGAGTTCAACGAGAACCGCGCAAAGGCAAAGGGCAGCGCCTCCGCCGGCACGAACACCGAAGGCTGACAGTGAGCGCCGACTTCGACAACGCCGCTCAGGCCGCCGCCACGGGCTCGCGCTCCAGCAGCCGTTTGATCTCCCGTACCGCGGCCCGTCCGGCACGGTTGGCGCCGATGGTGGAGGCGGACGGCCCGTACCCGACCAGATGGACGCGCTCGTCCCGTACCGCGCGCGTTCCCTCGACGCGGATCCCGCCGCCGCGCTCGCGCAGGCCCAACGGCGCGAGATGGTCGATGGCCGCGCGGAACCCGGTCGCCCAGAGGATCACATCGGCCGGCACCGTGCGCCCATCGTCCCAGGCCACCCCGTCCGGGGTGATCCGGTCGAACATCGGCAGCCGGTCCAGTACGCCTTCCTCCCGCGCCCGGACGATCGCCTCGTTCAGCGGAAGACCGGTCACCGAGACCACGCTCTCCGGCGGCAGGCCCTGGCGTACCCGCTCGTCGACGAGCGCGACGGCCGCCCGCCCCTGTTCCTCGCCGAACGGTCCCTCCCGGAAGACCGGCGGCCGGCGCGTCACCCAGGTGGTGTCCGCCGCCACCTTCGCGATCTCCATCAGATGCTGGGTCCCCGAGGCACCACCGCCCACCACGACCACACGCAGTCCGGCGAACTCGTCCGGTCCCGGATAGTCCGCCGTGTGCAACTGGCGGCCCCGGAAGGTCTCCTGGCCCGGATAGCGGGGCCAGAAGGGGCGGTCCCAGGTGCCGGTGGCGTTGATCAGCGCCCGCGCCGACCAGTTCCCCTCGGAGGTCTCCACCAGCAGCCGCCCGCCGGTTCCCTCCCGTACCGCCCTCACATCGACCGGCCGGTGGACCCGCAGACCGAAGCGCCGCTCGTACTCCGTGAAGTAGCCGCCGATCACCTCCGACGAGGGCCGGTCGTCATCGGCCGGCCCTGTGATCAGCTCCATACCGGGCAGCGCGTGCATGCCGTGGACCTTGCCGTAGGTCAGCGAGGGCCAGCGGAACTGCCAGGCGCCACCGGGGTGCGGGGCATGGTCCAGTACGACGAAGTCCTCGTCCGGTGCGAGCCCGGACCGCCGCAGATGGTGGGCGCCGGACAGACCTGCCTGTCCGGCACCCACGACGACCACGTCGATGTCCCGTGCCCCGTCCCGTACCCCGAAGTCGTTCACGTTTCTACGAACAGCCTCGGATCCGGGAATCTTCCCGCTTCCCGCTCCTCGCGGGCCCGGTGCGCACGCGCCCCGCTCGGCTCAGCGCCCGCCGGCGAACAGCAGCGGAGCGCCGCCGGGCGCGGACGCGGGCCGCCCGTTGGCCGCGGGCACGCCCAGCAGCGGAGAAGGCTGCACCTGTGCCAGCAG
This sequence comes from Streptomyces odonnellii, assembly GCF_000981895.1. Taxonomy (GTDB): domain Bacteria; phylum Actinomycetota; class Actinomycetes; order Streptomycetales; family Streptomycetaceae; genus Streptomyces; species Streptomyces odonnellii. The sequence goes on from NZ_LATD01000017.1 coordinate 44,509, forward strand.
CCCGCGCGCCGCCAGCTCCGGGGTCACGCCCTCGCCGAACCAGTACGCCTCCTCCAGGTGCGGATAGCCGGAGAGCACGAAGTGCTCGATGCCCAGCTCGTGGTACTCCTCGATCCGGTCGGCCACATCGGCGTGGCTGCCCACCAGCGCGGTGCCCGCGCCGCCGCGTACCAGACCCACCCCCGCCCAGAGGTTGGGCGAGATCTCCAGCCCCTCGCGCGAGCCGCCGTGCAGGGCGAGCATCCGCTGCTGCCCCACCGACTCGCTCCTGCCCAGCGCCTGCTGGGCCGCGGCGACCGTCTCGGGATCGAGATCGTCCAGCAGCCGGTCCGCCGTGGCCCAGGCCTCCTTCGCGGAGTCCCGCGAGATGGTGTGCAGCCGGATGCCGAAGCGGACCGTACGGCCGCGCTCCTCGGCCAGCCCCCGGATCCAGTCGGTCTTCTCCTTCACCTGGGCGGGAGGCTCGCCCCAGGTCAGATAGACATCCACATGCTCGGCGGCGACCGGTCCCGCCGCTGCGGACGAGCCGCCGAAGAAGATCTCCGGCAGTGGATCCGGCGGCAGCGCGGTGAGCCCGCCCTCCACCTGGAAGTGCTCACCGTCGAAGTCGTAGGGCCGCCCGCCCCACACCCCCCGGATCACCGACAGGAACTCCGCCGTCCGCGCATAGCGCCGGTCGTGGTCGAGATGGTCGCCGAAGCGCCGCTGCTCGGTCGAGTCGCCGCCGGTCACCACATTGAGCAGCAGCCGGCCCCGGGTGACACGCTGGTACGTGGCCGCCATCTGCGCGGCCAGCACTGGCGAGATCAGCCCCGGCCGGAAGGCCACCAGGAACTTCAGCCGCTCGGTCTGCTGCGCCAGCGCCACCGTCGTCAGCCAGGCGTCCTCGCACCAGGTGCCCGTCGGTGTCAGGACCGCTTCGAAACCGAGCTGTTCGGCCGCCTTGGCGATCTGCGCCAGATACTCGATGTCCGGCGCCCTGACCCCGCTCACCGGAGTGATCCTGGAACGCTTGATGCCGCCGTCGGTGTACGCGTGGCGGTCCACCAGCGTCCGCCCGTCGCCCCCGGTCGGCAGGAACCAGTGCAGATGAATGCTCATCGGGAAGAGGCCTTTCCGTAGCTGCGCGCCGGGGAGGTCGACGGCGGCAGGTCCTTGTTGAAGCGGTCGTCGACGAAATCGGCGAAGTCGAAGCGGCGGGGGATGAGTCCGAGATCGGCGAAGGTGTCGGCGATGCCCTGTTCGGATGCGATGGCGGCCTGGTCCAGCGCGACCGGTACCCGGGTGCCGTGGGTGAGTTCGACGGCGTCCAGGGCCACTTCGTACGGCAGTCCGGTCTCCTCGGCCCAGACCTTCGCCCACTCCTCGGGGTGGTCGAAGACCCAGTCCTGCGCCCGGCGCAGCCGCTCGACATAGTCGCCGATGGCCGCGGCCTTGTCCTTGTCGGCGAGGGCGGAGGGCGCGGCGACCTGGAAGTTCAGCCCGTTGACAACGCCTTCGCCGTCGGTCAGTACCCGCCCCTGTCCACCGCGCAGGACCTGGGAGGTGTACGGGTCCCACACCGCCCAGGCGTCCACCTTGCCGCTGGTGAACGCGGCCAGCGCATCGGCCGGCTGCAACAGCGTGACCTTGATGTCGTCCAGCGTGAGACCCGCCTTCCTGAGGGAGGCGATGAGCTGGAAGTGCGCCGAGCTGCCCTGGGCGACGGCGACCGACCTGCCCTTGAGGTCGGTGGTTTTGGTCAGCGGCGAGTCCTTGGGTACGAGGATCGCTTCGCCGCGCGAGCCGCCGTGGGTCGCGGCCACGACCGTGATCTTCGAACCGGCTCCGGCGGCGAAGACCGGAGGCGTGTTGCCGACGGAACCGACGTCCACGGCCTTGGCGTTGACGGCTTCGAGCAGTGGCGGCCCTGAGGTGAAGGTCGACCAGGTGATCCGGTAGGGGAGGTCGTCGAGTTCACCGGCGGCGCGCAGGACGGCCTCGGAACCGCCTTTCTGGTCACCGACGTTGAGGGTCACGGAACCCTTGCCGTCGGTGTTGCCGCCGGCGCCGCCCGAGCCGTCGGCGGAGGCGCCGGAGCAGGCGGCGAGCAGCAGGGTGAGGGGGAGCGCGAGGGGGAGGAGTACGGCGGGCAGGAAGCGTTTCATGGGGGCGGAGGCGTTCTGGGG
>NZ_LATD01000170.1 GCF_000981895.1 Streptomyces odonnellii
GTCTCCCCCATGCCCGCCGCGCGCCCGGCCGCCGGTCGGGCGGCGGGCCGGGAACGCGGGGGCGGCGGGTCAGATGTCCGTTACGCGCAGTCCGGCGTGCGCCTTGTAACGGCGGTTGACCGAGATCAGATTGGCGACCAGTGACTCCACCTGGTGCGCATTGCGCAGCCGGCCCGCGAAGATGCCGCGCATGCCGGGGATACGGGCCGCCAGTGCCTGTACGAGGTCCGTGTCCGCGCGTGCCTCGCCCAGCACCATCACATCCGTGTCGATCCGCTCCACGGACGGGTCCTGGAGCAGTACGGCGGAGAGATGGTGGAACGCGGCGGTCACCCGGGACTCCGGGAGCAGCGCGACGGCCTGCTCGGCCGCGCTGCCCTCCTCAGGAGTGATCGCGTACGCGCCCTTCTTGTCGAAACCGATCGGATTGACGCAGTCGATGACCAGCTTCCCCGCCAGAGCGTCCTTGAGGGACTCCAGGGTCTTGGCATGCCCTTCCCACGGCACCGCGACGATCACCACATCGCTGCTCCGCGCGCACGCCGCGTTGTCCAGGCCCTCGACCCCTTCGACCCCCATCTCGGCGAGTCCGGCGGCGGCCGTCTCGGCGCGTTCGGCCACCCGTGATCCGATGATCACTTTCTGTCCGGCCCTGGCCAGCCGGTAGGCGAGGCCGCGCCCCTGGTCACCGGTGCCGCCGAGGACGCCGACGACGAGCCCGGACACATCGGGGAGGTCCCACGGGTCCCGGGCGGGGGGCTTGGGGGTGCTGCCACTGTCGGTTGAAGTCATGGAACCGACCCTACTGGGCGGTACGGGATCCCGTTCGGGTGAGCCGCCGGGCATCCCCCCTCCTGGCGCCCCGCGCTGCGGCAGGATGCGGGCCCATGGATGCCGTACGCGTCGCACTGCTGCGTGAAGTCCTCGCGGGTACGGAGTGGCCGGCCGCGACCCGCCGGTTCGCCGGGGCCCTGCGTTCGTCCGTCGTACCGCACGGGGGCGGGCTGCTGCTGGTCGGTACGGAGGAGTACGAGCCGTGGCACCTGGCGGCGCATCTTGTGGACGAGGCGGCGTGGTCGGGGCAGCCGGAGCTGAACCCGACGCTGGTACGGCACCAGGTGCGGCCGGACGACCCCGCGCATCTCGCCGTCGGGCTGGGCCGGCTCGAAGCGGCGGGCCGGGGCGAAACGCTGCTGGTCGTGGCGCCGAAGCGGCCGGACTCCAGGCTCCTCGAACGGGTATACGGTGCGCGGCGGGCCGGGGCGACGGTGCTGTCGCTGGGCGACGGGGACACGGAGCTGAGCGGGCTCGCGCACGAGGGGCTGGCGGTGCCGGACGGGGCGGACGCTGTGGACCTCGACACGGTGCAGCACCTGGTCAGCGCGGCGGCCGGCGAGAACAGCCTCCCGCCGGCCCGGGGCCGCCGCCGCTTCCGCGACCGGCTGTCCCGCCTGGCCGACCATCTGACGGCCCCGCCGCCGTCCCGGTGGTGACGTCCTCGTACGCGGACGGGCTGAATTCGCGCGCCGTCGCCCCGAAAATCCGCTTGCCCAGCGTGTCCGTCGGCACCGAACATGTGCCCTCGTGACCATGAAGCTCAGCGCGATCCTGCCGGATCTCTCGCCCCTGCGTTCCTCCCGCGAGTTCCGGTTGCTCTGGGTACAGGGGCTGGTGGCCACCGTCGCCAGCTTCATGGCGCTGATCGCGCTACCGCTCCAGATCAAGGACCTGACCGGCTCACCATTCGCCGTCGGCGTGATGGGCGCGGTGGAGCTCGTGCCCCTCGTTGTCTTCGGGCTGTACGGCGGCGCCCTCGCCGATTCCGTCGACCGACGCAAGGTCATCCTGCTCACCGAGGCCGGGCTCGGGCTGCTGGCTGTGATCCTGCTGGTCAACGCGCTGCTGCCGCGGCCGATGCTGTGGCCCCTCTATCTCGTCGCGGGCGGTGTGTCCGCGCTGGTGGGGCTCCAGCGTCCGGCACTCGACTCGCTGCTGGCCCGTATCGTGCCGCACGACCAGCTCACCGCCGCAGCCGCGCTCAACGGCCTGCGCTGGCAGGCCGGCTCGATCGTGGGGCCTTCGCTGGCGGGGCTCGTCGTCGCGTACTCCGGTCACGCCACCGCGTACGGCGCCACCGTCCTGGGCTTCCTCGCCTCAGTGCTTCTCTGCTCGCGACTGTCGGCGGCACCCGCCGCGCACGACGCGGAGAAACCGTCCCTGCGGGGCATAGCCGAGGGCGCGCGGTACGCCTGGAGCAGGCCGGTGCTGCTGGGGACGTACGCGATCGATCTGGCCGCGATGTTCTTCGCCTTCCCGAACTCGGTCTTCCCGTTCCTCGCGGACGAACTGAACGCCGAGTGGGCGCTGGGGCTGATGTACGCGGCCGGGTCGGTCGGGTCCGCGGTGCTCGGACTGACCAGCGGCTGGACCTCGCGGGTACGGCGGCACGGGCTGTTCGTGGTGTTCGGCGCGGCCGCGTGGGGGCTGGCGATCACGGCCGCGGGATGGTTCTCGAACATCTGGGCGGTGCTGGTGTGCCTGGCGTTCGCGGGCGCGGGCGACATGCTCAGCGGTCTGGGCCGCTCGACGATCTGGAACCAGACGATCCCGGAGGAGCTGCGCGGCCGGCTCGCGGGGATCGAGGTGCTCTCGTACAGCGTAGGACCCCAGCTCGGGCAGGTGCGCGCCGGCACGATGGCGGGCTGGACGGGGACGCGCCCCGCGGTCTGGAGCGGCGGCCTGGCGTGCGTGGCCTCGGTGGGGCTGCTGGCGGCGGTCCTGCCGAGGCTGCTGACGTACGACGCGACGACGGACGAGGACGCGCAGCGGCGGCGCGCCGCGAAGGAAGCGGCGACCGTGGCCTGATGCCCCGGGCCCGCGCGGGAGATCAGGCCACGGGCCCGCCCGGCACCCGGCACCGGACGGACCCGGGTGATCCCTGCGTCGCCACCACCCGACCGGACCGCACCGCGCCCGTCAGTTGTCGGACGGGGTGTCGCCCTGCTTGTCGTGCCACTTCGGGTCCGTCTCCCACTCCAGGTTGCGTTCCTGCGCCGTGGTCATCGCGTGGGACGCCTCCTCCGGGGTCGCGTACGGCCCGAAGCGGTCCGCCGCGCGGCACTGCGGGCCCTCTTCCACCGTCTGGTGGCGGAGGCAGTAGTACCACTCGCCGGGTTTGCCGGCCGTGCGCTTCTTGAACAGGGCCATCGTCGGCTCCTTCCTCTCCCGCCATGCTGCCCCACACCCGCTGGTTAGACTCGCTGGCATGTCTGGCCAGTCACTGCTCGTACCGGGGGAGATCTCCCCCCTCCGTTCCGTACCCGGAAGAATCCGGCGCCCCGAGTACGTCGGGAAGCCCGCGCCCGCCCCGTACACCGGGCCCGAGGTGCAGACCGATGAGACGATCGAGCTGATGCGGATCGCGGGCCGCATCGCCGCGCAGGCGATGGAGGAGGCCGCCAAGCACATCGCGCCCGGTGTGACCACGGACGAACTGGACCGGGTCGCGCACGAGTTCATGTGCGACCACGGCGCCTATCCGTCCACGCTCGGCTACCGCGGATTCCCCAAGTCGCTCTGCACCTCGGTCAACGAGGTGATCTGCCACGGGATCCCGGACTCCACGGTGCTCCGTGACGGGGACATCGTGAACCTGGACGTCACCGCGTACATCAACGGCGTGCACGGCGACAACAACGCGACCTATTTCTGCGGCGATGTCGACGAGGAGTCGAAGCTCCTGGTGGAACGGACCCGCGAGGCGCTGAACCGTGCCATCAAGGCCGTACGGCCGGGGCGGCGGATCAATGTGATCGGGCGGGTCATCGAGTCGTACGCCCAGCGGTTCGGGTACGGAGTCGTCAGGGACTTCACCGGGCACGGGATCAACTCGTCCTTCCACTCCGGGCTGATCGTCCCGCACTACGACAGCCCGCACGCGACCACCGTCATCGAGCGGGGCATGACCTTCACCATCGAGCCGATGCTGACGCTGGGGACGTACGAGCACGACATGTGGGACGACGGCTGGACCGTGGTCACGAAGGACAGGAAGCGGACCGCGCAGTTCGAACACACGCTGGTGGTGACGGACACGGGGGCGGACGTTCTCACTCTTCCGTGAGGTTGCCGCGCGGCTGACGCGGGGTAGCGTTTTTACCGACAGGACGTCGGGAACCAGTTGACTTAGGTAAGCCTAAGTAAGAGTATCGCGGTAATGCGATGGCGGCTGCCCGTGGGCTGCCACCGCGTCGGTATTCGCCTGTTTCCCTTCCGCTCCGTCCCCTTTCGCCTCCGGAGGCCCGCCTTGGACGCAACCGCCGCCACCCCCTCCCC
>NZ_LATD01000171.1 GCF_000981895.1 Streptomyces odonnellii
GTGGGTGGGGTGGTTCTTCACCCAGATCATGGAGAACTTGATGATCTGGTCGATGTCGCTGGGACGCAGCAGGATCGCGTCGCCGGTGTGGAGCGGCTCGGGCTGCCGGTGCTGCCACAGCCGGTAGAAGCGGCCCTCGACGTCGTTGAATCCGAGATGCCGGTCACCATGCGGGTTGATCAGGTGGGTGGTGAAGGGCAGATCGTTCGGGCCCGGCTGCCAGGGCTGCTCCGGCTGGCTCAACATGTCCTCCGTCGATACGCGGCGATCACAACGGTGCCGAGTGGGTCAGCGTCGGCTGGGGGCGGTCCGGGCTTCCGGCCACTTCATCCGCCCTGGGGCCGACGAGTACGCGACAGGTCAACGGCGCCCGATCGTGCCGCGGAAGAGGGCGTAGGGGGTCACACAGAAGGCACCGATGTTGCAGACGACGAGCATGGTGAGGAACAGCCAGTAGGCGAAGCCGTGGCCGTCGGAAGAGGCGAGGAGGGATCCGTAGGTGAGGCCGACGAGGATGCCGGTGCTCGCGAGCCCGGCAGCCCAGCCCAGCGCGCTCATGCCGAGGCCGAGACCGATGAAGGACCAGAACATGGCAGGACCGGCAAGGACCGCGATGGCCAGGAACAGGGGAGCGGTGATGTCGCGGTCGCCGATGAAGTCCATGAGCTGCGGGATGGAGATGAAGGTCCATAAGCCGGTGAAGGCGATGCCGACGACGACGGCGACGATTGTGATCACACGGGCGGCACGGGCGGCGGATGAGGCGTTCGCGGCGTCGGTCATGAGGCAGTGGACTCCCTCTACTGTGGCGGGCGGGGTGATCGGCTCCGTTCTGGTATAGCCGACGCAGACCACAAGGGGGCGCGCTTCCACGCAAGGCACTCAGACCCGCGAAGAACGCGCCAGCGGAGGCGTTGGAGCTGGCCGAACTCCAGCGCCTGGTCCTCGCCGCCGTCGACCTGTACGTCGACCGCGACGTCCCGCCCGGCAGGTCGCCTGCGAGGAAACGCAACGCCGTGCCCTGGCCGCCTTCCTGGACGGCTGGGACGCGGCGGGCGGTTGGATGCATGCGGATCTGGACTGACCGGACACCTCCAGTGCCCGCGTACGGAGAGAAGCCGGGGTGGAGCCGGTGACGTGAGGTGCGCCAGGCGGGAGAATGCCGCAATGGATACAGACGCCGGGACCTGGCCGGTCTGTCGAGGTGCCCAGCACCTCACCCAGGCCGATGTGGAAGACCTCTTGACCTGGGTGGCCTCGCACCCGGTGTCAGATGACAACCGTGAGCTGCTGACCGGCGTTACCGCCACTCTGTGTCAGGCGATGGACCGACGTGACAGCGAGCCCGCCATCTCCAGACATCACCTCGCCAGGGTGGCTGCCGAGTGGAGCCTGCTCCGCAGGATCGCCCACGGCATTGCAGGCAGCCGACCGGACGACGGCCACGTGATCTGGGCAAGCCCGTTCGTCTACTTCGGTGACACACCCTGACCGTCGCCCCGGTCACGGCAGTTCAGCGCGTCGCCGACTTCCGGCAGCTACGGTTTGCCTTCGGTCAGCTGGCCGGCAGTGTTCTCGATCCACCGCAGCGTCCACTCGACTCCGTCCTGCCAGCCGGGTGCCGCACCGGGGTACCTGCCTTCGGCGTCGGCGCGGATGTTGGCCGCGAGGGTGCGCAGGTCCTTCTGCAGTCCCTGCCGCTGTGCCGTGTCCATGGCTTGGCGCATCTCGTCAGTAATGTCACCGGGTCGGAGTTCGCTCATCGCCCCACCTTGGACGACCACACCCACCGATGGCCAGACCGACCACGGCCCCGACCACGCTGCCGCCACCCCCGACCATGACCCCGACCACCGCTGGTCAGCAGGACGAGGCCGCCCGCCCGCAGTGCTACGAGCCGGGCTCCTGACGCAGATCCAGGAAGCAGCGCAGCCGTACACCGGGCTGGCCGGGCTCCCGGGTCGTACGGTCCGCCGGTGCGATCACGCACCGTGCGGCGAGCAGCTCCTGGACCGCGAGCGCGGTTGCGTCATCGGCGGCCGCGACCTCCACCACAGCCAGGCCCGGCTCTGCCACGTGCGCGTCAGTGATCTCCCTCATGCCTGGCACTACGCGCCGGGGCCCGCAGAAGTTCTCCGATCCTGGCGTCTTCACCCGACCGAGTAGGGGCACCGGGTTGCGCTGGGTGTTGCGGTAGGCGTTGCGCTGGCCTTCACAGCGTCCTGGAGTCCGCCCAGGGCACCATGGGAGTACGGCGTGGTCGGGCCGCTGACATCCCCGTTGCGACCCCCTTCGCCCATGCCCTGGCTGGAGAGGGAGGACAGGAATGGGCGGCGCGGACGCAGCCGGGGACCGGGGCGCCCTCGCAGCTGTTGCGCGCCGGGCGGGGCCGGCGCTCCAGCGCCGCCGACGGTGCGGCCGGGGTCAAGAGTCGTCGGGGGCGGAGTCGGTGATGTGGTCGAAGCCGCGGAGCATGGGCGTCAGCTCCTGGCCGGCTCCGCACAGCGTGCACAGCCGGGTGCCCGGGTGCTCTGCCGCGTCCAGGGCGCGGTCCGCATCGAGCAGCGGCGCGCCCGCCGGTGCTTCCTCGCAGTCCGGTGCGTGCAGGACGGAGCGGGCCGGGCCGCGCCCGTCGCGCACTTTTGCCAGGACCCACCCCGAAGGCCGACGCTCCCCGAGGACCTCGCGGACCACCGCCTGTGGTGACCGTTCCAGCTTCTCGGTGACGACCTGGTCGTAGTCGACGCCTTCGACCGGCCGTACGTGGTCGGGGGCGCGCACCCACACCCGGTACTCCGCCGCTTCCACACTGCCGTCCTCTCGGTCTCGGTACGACGGCATGCCGACCAGGTACAACCAGCCCGTCTCCGTCTGCCGACGCTTCCACAGCCGCGCGACGATTTCCTGCGGCTCGTGCCCCAGTACCGGATCGGCAGGCAGCACGACCCGCACGGGCACCGGCACCAGCTCGGGCCCGGCAGCGTCGTCAGAAGGCGTCGTCACGGCCCCACGGTAAGCGGGCCGGCTGCTGCTGCCCGTCGCAGTCCGGGCCCACGGGGGAGGCGCCGGAAGCCGATCAGGGGGAGGCCGTGGCGGCTTGCGGAGCGGGCACGGCGTCCTGGAGCCGGTCCAGCCGTTCATACAGGGCGCGCAACAGGCGGGCCTTGTTCTTCACTTCGCGCAGGTTCCTCGACCGCTGCGGCAGGCGGCCGGCGGCCTCGCCCAGCATGATCTCAGCGAACAGGCGACGGCCGTCATCGTCGGGCAGCCTGCCCGCGCACGCGCGTACATCGGCGGCGACCGCGTGGGCGGCCCCGGCGAGCAGCAGCCCGACCTGTTCGTAGTCGTCGGATCGCAAAGCCGTCGGATCGGACCACGCAAGCACGGCCCGGACCGCGCGCTCGTGAGTCGCGCGATCGAGCGGCAGCTCCCCGTCGATCCGGCCTTCGGGGTCGTACAGCACGGTGTGACCGTTCATGACATGGGCGCCTTCGCGTGCGCGGGGGAGGTGAGTTCCCGTAGGTGGGCGGCGAACCGGTCGGCCGCAACGAGCGCCGGCGGTGTGCCGCCGCGCGGATGGCTGATCCAGTCGGCCGCGATCGTGCCCTCGTGCGGCGTACTCGGGGTGAGCAGTTGATGTCCGCTGGACAGCACCCGGACACCGGGGATGTTCTCGAAGAAGCTGCCGGAGTCGGCTGGCACCGCGACGTACAGCCGGTCGCTCAGGTGGTCGGCGAGGACCTGGTAGCCGCGTCGGGTGCCCGCGCGCATCGCGGCGAGTGCATCCAGCCCGGCCGCCATCGGTTCGACGGCCACCATGTCCCACTCCCGGCCGCACACTGCCCAGCCGGTGCGGTTGCGGCTCAGCAGCCACAGCCCGCGCTTGGCGTCGGTGACCGCGGCCAGCTCGTGCCAGGTCGGAGTGGCGGGCCTCTTGGCCTTGGCCGTTCCTGCGGCGGAAGCGTCTCCCATTCGCCATCTCCCTGATCGGTCGTCACGTCACGGTCCACGCAAGCAGCAACGCCTCTTCGGGTGCGACGTCCCACCGATGAAAGAACGATGCAAGTCGGCCGGGACCGGGTGAACTATGGCCAAGGGAAGGGCAGGACAACTGTGGGGAGCGGTACGGTCGCCGCATCCGTCCGACACGCGCCCGGAGCCGGTATGGCCGACCACAGCAAGCCCGTCCCCAACACCCGGCTGCGCGCTGTCCGCGAACTCGAATTCCAGATGAGCCGCCGCGAGTTCGCCAAGAAGATCAACGACACCGGCAGGGCGATGGGGGAGAACGTCGCCTGCGGCCCGCGCCTGGTCGCGGACTGGGAAGACGGCAACGTCGCCTGTCCCCGTGCCGTCTACCAGCGCATCCTGACCCAGATGACCCGCGGGCGGAGCATGGCCGACCTCGGCTTCCGCCTGCCCGCGCCAGCACCGTCCGTACGGCCCGCCGCCAGGCAGTCCGGGGCGCAGGAGGATTCGGTGGAACGACGCGCCTTCCTCTTCGAAGGCGCCGGTGTGCTCCTGGCCCTCCCGCTCGCCGCCGGGCAGACGCCGGGGAAGATCGGCGCGAGCGAGGTACGCGCCGTCAAGGCCGCCGTCACCACCCTGTACGCCAAGGACCACGACCACGGCTCCGCGCCGCTGCGCCAAGCCGCGTCCGAGGCGCTGCACACCGCCTACCAGTGGCTCCAGTCCGGCACGTACACCAGCCGCACCGAGTCGAAGCTGCGATCGGCGACCGGCGCCCTGTCGATCGCCGCCGGGTGGCTCTCCTACGACTCCGGCCGGGCAGGCGACGCCCACTCCCTGTACGGCGAGGCCCTCGCCGCCGCCCGGATCGCCGACGATCCCGAACTCGAGGCACACGCCTTCGGCTGCCTCTCCTTACTCGCCAAAGCCTCCGGCCGGCCCCGGGAGGCGATCTCCGCCGCGCAGGGCGCCCAGGCCGTCGCCCGCCACCTCGGCTCCCCGCGGCTGCTCTCCCTGTTCAACATGCGCGAGGCCGGCGGCTGGGCGCTGATGGGCGACGCCACCGCCACGGACAAGGCGATCGTCCGCGCCCACACCCTCTACGCCCAAGGCCCCTCCGACGACGATCCGCCCTGGCTCGACTTCTACGCGCCCGGTGAGCTCGCGGGCCTGGAGTGCCTCGCCCGCGCGGACCTCGGGCAGCACGAACGCGCCGCCTCCGGCGCTGAACAGGCCGTTCTCCTGCACGGTGACGCCTTCGCCAGGAACAGGGCCTTGTACACGGCCGACGTCGCCATCCAACATGCGGTGAGGGACCGTCCCGAGCCGGAGGCAGCCGCCGAAGCCGCGGGCCGGGTCCTCGCGTTCCTCCCCGAAGTGCGCTCCGACCGGCTGCTGCAGTCCCTGCACAACGTCGCCGGCGCACTCCAGCGACACGGCCGCGTACCCGCGGTCGCGTCCTGGATCGAGGAATACCGCACCACCACCGCCACCGGAGGAGGACGGGCGTGACCAGCACCCGCACAGACGTCGTGATCCGCACCTACGGCCCCGGCCAGGTCCCGCCGATGCTCGACACGATCGCGGACATCTGGTCCGACGCGCACCCCGAACTGGTCGACACCCCGGGCGCCTCCACCGACGGCCTGTCCGCCGCCGCGCTGCGCCGCCAGGTCACCAGCCACCTGAGGCACGAAGGCTTCACGCTGGTCGCGGCCTACGCGAACGGCTCCATGGTCGGCTTCGGCTACGCCTTTCCGTGCACACCCGAGTACTGGTACGGCGAACTCCTGCCCGAGATCCCCGAACACGTCCGCGCGGGCCGCCTCATGGGCCTGTGCGAGCTTGCCGTCACTCCCGCCCGGCAGTCCCAGGGCATCGGCTCCCGCCTCCACTCCGCGCTCCTCAAGGCCATCAACCCCGACTACGCCTCGCTGCTGGTCCGCCCGGACAACACCGCCGGCCGGACCCTGTACGAACGACTCGGCTACACGTACGCGGGCCCGTACCGCAACGAGCCCGGCGGCCCGGTCTACGACCTCTTGCTCCTCAAGGTCGACGCCGACGCGCGGTAGGGGCTCACGCGGTCCGCTCGCCACCGTTTCGCAGTCTCTCTCGCGAACGTCTCCAGCCTTGTGCTCCGAGGGTGCATGTAGACGTAGTGGTCGGCGGCGAGGATCTGCACAGTGTTGATTCTGTCCATGAGGGCGCGTGGGATGGCGGCGACGGCGTTCTTCCTTCCCAGGGCCAGCAGATGGCGGGGAGTGATGGGCAGGATGATGGAGTGCGCGTCACCGAAAGCCATGTTGTACGACCAGGGCGTGGTGTCCGTGCGCACGGACACCGCCGGATTGTCGCCGACCAGGAACTGGCCGCTCTCCGGCGTCAGCACCTCCAAGTGCCAGTTCGAGGCCATGGCACGCACCTTGTTGAACATGCTCTCGATGCTGGTGCGAAACAGTGCACCTGTTCCGTAGTCTTGGGTGACCTCGGACTGTTCGACGAGACGCTCGGCGAAGGCATCGAGGGCACCTGCGTCGGTCAGGTGCAGCCTGGTCTGCCGCAACGCCTCACGGCGCAGCGGCTCCGGGAACCGCTCGACGAGCTCACTGCGGGCCCTCACGCGCACAGTCTCGAACGCGTTGGTGTACACGTCGCGATAGCGGTGCGACCGCACATAGTGCAGAACGATCAGGTCACGCAAGGCCTCAACGTGCAGGGGGTCAGCGAACGGCGTGCCAGCGTGTACAGCCTCGAAGGCATCGGGAGCCCGCCTCTCCACGGAATTCCACAGATCCTCGGCAGACTGGGAGTCGTAGGCGACGAAGGTGTCGGCCCAACCACACGCCCGGGTGCTCTTCAGCTTGTTCGAGCGTTCTGGGTAGCGCACGTCGACGGGACGCACCTGAGGGCCACGGTCATCCGGCTCGGCCATGGTGAACTGCTTGAGCAGGACCTGAGAGACGAGGTGCTGCCGGGATATCTGAGCTGCCTTCACCCGCCCGATTCTGCCAAGCGCCCGGCACACGGCGCCAAGAATTGTCATCCGCCAGCAAGCTGCCGGGGGCCTCTCCCAACCGATCCAAGGCACCGCAGATTGCGCCCAGAACCGCGCCCGCGCCGTACGGGCCCTCTACACGCGGCTGGACCGTCTCACCGAAACACGTCCCGGCCGCCCCGTAGTTCGCGGAAGGGGAGCGGCCCAGGATCCCAGGGCCTACACGCACACCAGTGCGATGCCCCAGTTCAGAGCCACGGCATCGCACCCCAGTGCGTGTAGGCCCTGGGGAGCGATGCCGCTGGCCCGGGACAGCGGAGGACCCTTGGAATTCGCCCCGCACAGATCCCAGTGAGCACGGCCGCGTCGCCGTCGCGCACCGCCTGGTCGTAGCGGTCCTGGAACGGTTGGAGATGGGCACGCAGCTCCGTACCGAGCTGCGTCTCCGCGGCCTCGACCTGCGCCCTCGCCTCCTGCACCCCCGGGTCGGACAGCAGAGCCGAGATGACCTTCTCCGCCTCCGCGAAGGCGCTGGTGCGGACGTGCCCCCGTATGGCTTCCCGCACACGCTGCTCTTCGTCGCGCCCGGTCATCACGCTGCGCCTTCCACTGCCGCCCACTCCAGCCCGAGACTGGCCAGCGCGGCGAGCTTGCCGGTCCCGAGCTTCCCGCGCCTGCTCTTGCTGTTGCTGAGAAATACCCCAAGCCGAACCTCGGTCCCATCCTCCAACTGCTCTACGTGGGCTCTGGGGACCGTCACAGAGCCCGTGCGGGCCCTGTACTGCGCCAGGGCCGCAATGCCCCTCTCGAAGGCGCTCACGGGCGCCGTGGACGGCTCCGCGGGGATGGCCGTGGGTGCCGAGGCCCCAACCGCGGGGGGCGGGGTGACGCCGACGGCCTCCAGGCGCTCGCGCTGACCCTCCGCCAGGGCCGCCCAGACCTCGGGCTTTTGCTGCCGGGCTAGCCACTTGCCCACGTCCATTCCGTGGACCGTGAACCCCGGCAGGACCTCCGCCGGGCCGTCCTCGTCACGGACCAGCTCGCGCAGCGCGGCGAAGTACCGCTGCCACTCCGCCGGCCACTTGGGGTTCCAGTCCTCATCGACCGCCAGGAGCGCGGCCTCCCACTCCGGCTTGTCGGCGAGCGCACCCGGCCGCCGCAAATTGGACAACCACTGCCCTACCGGCCTGTCCAGCGCGGATGCGGACCGAGGCGCACAAAGCGTCCAATGTTCCTCGAAGTACACTCGTGCCGCCGCCAGGTTCTCCTGGAACCGCTCATCAGCGACCGACCAGACCATGCCCAACTTCTCCAGCCGCGCGGCTCGCTTGCCGGTCATCTGCCCAGCCCCGTAGGCCCGTCGCTGTTCTGACACCCATGTACCCAGCGGAAACATCCCCTCACGGTGTTCGTAGGGGACGCGGGCGTGAAGCTCGCGCTCCGCGAAGTTCTTGAGCGCCGCCCAGCCCCTCGCCCAGTCCTGCCGCTCCGTGTCGATGACGTTGAAGGAAACCCAGTCCGCGACCATCACCGGGTCACGCGGAGCCGCAAAACGAAGCAGCAGACGCGATTCTTCTTCGCCTTTCTCGGGCGCCGTGCCGATGTGCATCGACGGCTCAACCATGGCTTTCTGAGGCTCCTGGGGGATCGCCAGAAGTTCCACGGCTTCTTCATCGTGAGCCCGAAGACCTTCGAGAACCTTCACCAGAGGGCGGTAAGACCCGGAGGTGAACATGTCTTCCGGCTCTTCTCCCGGCTGCAAGAAAATCGGCACAATCAGAGAGGCCAGTTTTCCCTCTCCGGGCTTCTGTCGCAGAGCGCGCCCAATGGCCTGCACGATATCGTGCGGCGCCCCCTTGGGATCCAAAAGAGCCACGGAATCCACGGCGCGAATATCAACGCCCTCACCCAATACACGGCAATTCGAAAGAATCGCACGCAGCGCCGTCGACCCGAACTTGCCCAGAACTCCCCGCCGGCGCTCAGGCACGTGCTCCCCGCACAGCCAGTCCGCCCAGACCTCCGCCGGGTACCGGTCCGGCTGATCCTCGTGCAACCGGGCCGCGACCCGCTCCAGCCCCTCCGCATAGGCCTGTGCCTCTATGGTCCGGTGGTGGAAGGTGATGCACGTCTGCAGAGAATGCCTGGCCATGGTGTGCAGCAGCGCGGCCTGGAGCGCCCCGAGACGCTGCCCACGCACCTCTTCGCTGCGCCGGTCCTCGCCCATCAGCCGCTCGGGCGTGACGACCGGGTCCTGGAGCTCCAGCACGATGATCTGATACCGGGCGAGCAGCCCCCTGGACACGGCCGACGCCAGCGACAGCTTGTAGAGCACCGGCCCGAAGACGTCCTCGTCGTCCATGGAGGCCGCCATCTCCTGTGGCAGCGCATCCCGCACGCCCTCAGCGACCTCCCAGCTCGGGGGGCGCTCCTGCCAGATCCGCGGAGTCGCCGTCAGATACAGCCGGCGCACCGACGGGATCACGCCCTGGTCGTGCACGGCAGCCCACGCCTTACCCATCGAACCACTGGTCCGGTGCGCCTCATCGACACACACCAGGTCCATGGGAGCGAGCTGCTGCCCGTACACGCCCTCGAAGGCCTCCGCGAGGACACCGAGACTGGCGTACGTGGCGAAGATGATGACCTGCCCGGTTCCGTGCCACAGAGCCAATTGCACGGGGTTGGTGGTGGACCGGACTTTTAGCGCCCACAATTCCGGATCGTCCTGGAGCGAGCACACCGCAACCGCAGGCCCCTTGTGCCCGACCGAATTCCACGCCTGAACCGTCTGGCTCAGCAGATCCAGTGTCGGCACCAGAACGAGAATGCGCCCCTTGGGCGCGAGCCGCTTTGCCGCCGATGCCGCGATGATGGTCTTTCCCGTCCCGCACGCGGCGTGCACCTGACCGCGCAGACCATTGGAGGGAATGCCGTCCGGCGGGATATCGAGGCCGCGCACGATGGCGGCAACGGCCTCAATCTGGTGTTCACGCAGTTTCACGGCCATTCCCATGTTCTCCTTTTCGCGGAATACGGCCCGCTATCTGAAAGGGAATCCCGGAGCGGTGAGGGTCCGGGGTGGTGTTGGTGTCTGCCCCCAGACTCTACACAGCCAGCCCATGTGATGCATCACCCTTGCGACAGGTTCGCCCTCCCGGATGATACTTGGCTGATTCTCCCCCATGACACCGGGTCAGCGTGTATGCTGATGGGGTGTCGCCAGATTGGACGTTCGGGTAGTTGAGAGCAGGGGAGGGGTTCGGGTGGAGCGCAAGCGGAGCCCGTCACGACGATGGGCCCGACACCTGTCGCCCGACGGACCGTCACATCCGTTGCGGGGGTGATGGCTGGGATTCCCAGGGGCTACACAGGCCCGCGCATGATGCACCCCCCTGTCGCCAGCCCCGGCACCCGCGCTTGCGCGGGTGCCCTCAATTCGCGCTTGCGCGAATTGACACCCCGCCGAAATTCCGTTTACGGAATTCCATTCCCGCGTTTACGCGGGAATTCGAATTGCGCTTGCGCAATTCGCG
>NZ_LATD01000172.1 GCF_000981895.1 Streptomyces odonnellii
GTGGTGACATAGCCGGGCTTGTGCAGCTCCGGCTCGTCCGCGTCCTCGCCCACAACCCACAGCGTGCCCTCGTCGGTACGGTCCGACGGCCCGCCGCAGACCTGGCACAGCAACTTCCGCATCGCCCGGCGCTGCCGCAGGAAGTGCACGTTCCCGAACTCCGGCCGTCCCTTCCCCGGACTGATTCCGATCCGCTTCCACAGGACGCCCATGTCGTCACGCTCGTACGGCCCCTCGTCGGCGTACGCGATACCGCCACCCCAAACGACCAACGTGCCTCGGGGCCGGTGCTCCGAAGACCAGCACGCGATGTACGGAACGACCGGAGGCCTCCCCGTCGGCGCGGTCACGAGCCATCCTTCTCAACGGGCCGTACGAGCGGCACCGACAACGAAGCCCAGACGACCTTCCCCGGCCCGGTTCGCTCTGCCACGCCCCACGCGTCCGCGAGAGCGTCCACCAGCAGCAGCCCCCGCCCGTCCGACGCGTCCGGACCGGCCGCCCGAGGCTGCGGCCGCTCCGGCGAACCGTCGTGCACCTCGATGCGGAGAGCCCCGGAGCTGCGGAAGTAACGCGTCTCGATGACCTGCTCCGGCGTCACCCGCGCATGGAGCCCGGCATTGCTGAGCAGCTCCGACAGAATCAGCACGGCGGAGTCCTCCAGAACGGACAGCCCCCAATCGGCCAGAGCCTTCCGCAATTCGAGCCGCGCGTACGCGACGCACCGCGGATCCGGGCTCCACCGCAGCACAACGCGGCTGCCGGTTGGGTCCAGCGGCTCGGCCAAGGCGCGGTGCGTGGCCGCGTCGCTCGGATACTTCTCGGGGTCTGTTCTGCGGACTGTATGTTCGGTCATGTCGACGCTCCTGTCAGCGTTGGCCATGCCCCGGGGCCGTTCGTGCGGCTGCCGGGGACTCCTCTTTGATCCTGAGTGGCCATCAGGCCCGTATCTGCTCCCATGCGGAGACAGCTAGGACGTGGCGGCGGTAGCCTGGAAAAAGCCCAAACGTCCCCGGAGAGACTCTTGAACACAGCGTTAAGATCGGCTATGGATGCGGCTGGCCTCTCGCCACGGCGCCTCGCAGTTGAGGCCGGGGTGACCGCCAAGACCATCGAGCGGTGGCTGGCTGATGCCGAGTTGGTCCCGCACGCAAGGAACCGGGAAGACGCCTGTCGGGCGTTGGGAGTCGACGAAGAGATGCTATGGCCGCAGGCAATAACAACCAGGGTGAAAACGGGCCATGACCGTGAGCTCGTTCACTCGTACCCGTACCGCAGCGCCTGCCCCTCGCAGGTCTGGAACGATCTGGTCGCTGGCGCCAGTGAGAACCTGTATCTCTGCGGCTACACCAACTACTTCTTCTTCACCCAATTGCCGTCCTTCTCCGAAACCCTGCGGCGCAAGGTGGAAGCAGGCTGCAAGGTACGGTTTCTGCTCGGCGATCCTGACGGCGAGGTGACCAGGCAGCGCGAGCGGATCGAGGACGTGGCACTAGCCGTGAGCACACGGATTCGCATTACGCTGGAGAACCTCGCCCGCCTCGGCTCCCCGGAGGGGCTGGAAGTGCGGTACAGCGCTCCCGAGGACTCGGTCAATCACGTCAGTCTGAGCGTTTTCCGATTCGATGACGAGGCCCTGGTGACCCCGCACCTTGCCCGCTTGGTCGGGCACGACAGCCCGCTTCTTCACCTGCGCCGTCGCGGTGACGGGGGAATGTTCGGCCGGTTTGCGGAACATGCGGAAGAGTTGTGGGGCAACGGCGTACCCGCCATGTAGCCCGTCCATAGCTCAGCCGAGAGTTGGAAGCCGCCACCGTGAGACGTCTTCCGTGCCCCTGCTGACGGCCTACCATCAGCTACAGGCCGAAGCGCTCTCTCAGGCGGCTTCCGTGGCCGTGATCGAGCAGGTACGAAAGGGCACCGCGTGACGACCGAGTCCCCCCGTTGGTTCACATCCTCCTACAGCGACAACGGCGGCCAGTGCATCGAGGTCGCCGCCAACCTCGCCACTTCACTCGGCGTAGTCCCCGTCCGCGACTCCAAGAACCCGACCGGCCCGGTACTGGACATCCCCGCCGACGCGTTCACCTCGTTCGTAGAGGGCATCAAGACAGGCGAGTTCACCCGTAGCTTCGACGCGTGATCCGCACGCAGCACTGAGCCCCGCCCTTCCTTCTTCCTTTTGGAGCGGCGGGGCTCTTCACGGGCCGACGGCACGGCCGGACGGCTGGCCGGACGGCCGGGGCGCACACCGAGCGCATGGGCACGAACCACATGGCTCTGACACGATGGAGGTATGCGGAGGAGCCCGGGTCAAGCAACGGCAAAGCGCCTCTAACACCGCAGCTCAGAAAGGGTGTTCCCCGCGCAAGCGGGGGTGTTCCGGCGCCGTGGCTGTATCACTGCCGCGAGCATCAGTGTTCCCCGCGCAAGCGGGGGTGTTCCGCTTGTTGGGCTGCACGGACTGGCCCACATTGAGTGTTCCCCGCGCAAGCGGGGGTGTTCCGCTGCGCGAGCACCGCGGCGAGGTGACGCAGTGGTGTTCCCCGCGCAAGCGGGGGTGTTCCGAGGCCGGCTAGCTCGTCCAGGTCGCCCCGCTCGTGTTCCCCGCGCAAGCGGGGGTGTTCCGCTCGTGGCGAGCGGAGCAGGGGATCTGACGGCGTGTTCCCCGCGCAAGCGGGGGTGTTCCGAACCCGGTTCAGCCCGGCACGGCGGCTGCGACGTGTTCCCCGCGCAAGCGGGGGTGTTCCGGCTCTCCAGAAGATCGCCGCAGGCGGGCCGCCGTGTTCCCCGCGCAAGCGGGGGTGTTCCGCTCACCGATGAACAGATCGCGGCGGCTGAGGAGTGTTCCCCGCGCAAGCGGGGGTGTTCCGTGTAGACCACAGCGAGCCGTGGATCGTGCAACGTGTTCCCCGCGCAAGCGGGGGTGTTCCGGCCTGGCAGACCCGTCACCTAGACGGGCAGACGTGTTCCCCGCGCAAGCGGGGGTGTTCCGTTTCACGGGCGACCCGGCTCCGCCGGCACGGGGTGTTCCCCGCGCAAGCGGGGGTGTTCCGCCGTGACTGTCTCGTATACGACGCCGGAGTGCGTGTTCCCCGCGCAGGCGGGGGTGTTCCGTCGACAGCGAGCGCCTTGGGGTACGGCACGGGGTGGTCCCCGCGCAGGCGGGGGCAATCCTCAAGGCCTCGGGCTGGGGCCGTACCGACCCAGCGGCGGTAGGCATCCACGTCGACGTTGCTGCCGCACACAATGGTGACCACGTGCCGGCCGGCGAAGCGGTCACGGTCTTCGAGGATCGCCGCGATGCCGAGCGCGGCCGAAGGTTCGACGACGAGGCCCGCGTGGTCGAGGAGCATCCGCATACCCGCGATGATCGACGCCTCCTGGACCAGGACGGCGTCGTCAGCGACCAGCAGAAGGTCGTCCAGGACGGCCGGGATGGGACGCCGGCCCGCGACGCCGTCGGCGATGGTGTCGGTCGAGTCGGTGGTGACAACACGCCGTTGCCGCCACGAGTGTGTCATCGCCGGTGCGCCCAGCGGCTGGACACAGATCACCTCGACTTCGGGAGCGCAGTCCTTCAGCACATGCCCCACACCGGTGGCCAGCGCCCCGCCGCCGAGGGCGATCAGGACGGTGTCGAACGACGGCACGGTGTCCACGTCCACCAGTTCCAGGCCGATGGTTGCCGCGCCCTCGCAGGTTTCGATGTCGAGGCTGTCTTCGAGCAGCCGGATGCCGTCGTAGTGGGCGATCGCCGCCGCCCGCTCGCGGGCCAACTCGTGGTCGCCGTCCACGAGTTCGAGCTTGGCACCCAGTGCACGGATGCGGTCGAGCTTGGCCGGGGTGGCGAAGCGGGATGCCACGACGGTGACGTCGAGCCCCCGGGCGCGACCGGACCAGGCGAGGGCTTGGCCGAGGTTGCCCGCGCTGGCGCACACCACGGATTGCGAGCCATTGTCGGCGAGCAGGCCGACGACCAACTCGGTGCCGCGGCCCTTGAAACTGCGGACCGGATTCGCCGTTTCGAGTTTGATGCTCACCGTGCACCCGAGGCCGGGCTCCAGCGCCTCACAGCGGTACAGCGAGGTGTCGAGAAAGACCGGGTCGATCGCCCGGCGAGCCGCCCGGATCCGAGCGGTGTCGAGGCGCGTCCCGTGCATGACACAGCAGCGTAGCGCCACCAGGAGCGGGCTCCGGCGGGGACGAGGCGGCGCACGTTCAGGGCCCACCACGGCCGCGGGCCGAACTCAGGGAGCGACCGGCCGAACGCCCGGTTCACCCCCGGCTGCGAGGGACAGCACCCGGTTGGCTTCGTCAACCGTCGCGCGACTCTGAGACGATGGAAGTATGCGGAGGAGCTTTGACCAAGCAATGGCAAAGCCCCTCTAACACCCCAGCTCACAAAAGTGTTCCCCGCGCAGGCGGGGGTGTTCCGTCGCCCGTGCTGTGCGACAGGCTCAGGTATGAGCATTCCCCGCGCAGGCGGGGATCCGCGGCTGGCCAGCCAGCAGTAGCGCTTTCGTCGTGCCCGAGGTCACGACAGGGCGTCAATGGCCTTCATGACCAGAGCCCGGGCCTCCGCCCCGTACACGGCCATACCCCGCAACTCCTCGAACGCCTTGAGGTACAAGGCGATCTCGGACGGTTGCGTGATGTTCACCTGAGCCGACAGAAGCTCAACCGACACAAGCGTGTCGTCGTACACATGGAACGTCTCCTGTGGCCATATCCGACGCCGTCTCGTACCCATGGGAATCACCCCCAGCGATACAGACGGCAAGGCGCCGGCGGTGAGCAGGTAGCCGAGTTGTGCCGCCATCGCGTCCGGGTTGCCCAACTGGTGTCGCAACGCGGCCTCCTCGACGAGGAACACGAATCGGTGTCCTGGCTCGTGGATGACACGCGACCGGGCGACCCGGGCGGCCGCCGCCTCCGCTCCGTCGTTCGTCGGGATCTCCCGGAAGTCCGCAATCGCGCTGAGCAGAGCGGCGGCATAGCCCTCGGTCTGGAGCAGCCCGGGGATCATGGTGGACGAGTACACCCGGAACAGACTGGTGTCGTGGAAGAACTGCACCCAACTGTCCTGTAGCTGCTTCAGCCCGCTACGGACCTGGTGCCGCCATTCGCTGTACATCGACTCCGCGCTGAGGGACTGGGCGATCAAGTCCTTCGCCTGACCCTCGTCACCGCACGCCCGGCACCACAGGTGTATGTCTTTGGCGGAAGGCGCCGTGCGGGCGTTTTCGATGCGGGACGTCTTCGCGTGATGCCAGGCGCATCGGTCGGCCAGTTCGGTGACCGTCAGTCCGGCCGCCTTGCGGAGGTCGCGCAATCGTCGCGCTACCGACTCGCGCGCAGCCTGGGCGGACGACGATGGGGAGATGGGCATGAACTGTGGCCGTCCGATGCTTCCTGTCAGTGGATTTCGTACTGGTCATGGGGGACAGCGCGCGACCACACCGCCTCGAATGCCTCGGCGCACAGCTTCGCGGCGGCCGGATCGTCGGTGATCTCCTCTCCTGTGGATGAGCCGTCACCAGCGAAGTGGTTCCAGTGGACCCATTGCTCGTCGAAGAGCCAGAAGTCGTTTCCCGGCAAAGCGATGGCGGATGCCTTACGGCGGGGGAGCCACCGGACCTGCTCGCCGGCGGCAACGTTGGTGAAGGTGCCGGAGTGTTCGTACCGGATGTACTCGCTGACCGGTTCGGACACGATGCGGGCCCGGCGCACGACAACGCCCCGCGCCACTGTCTCCGACATCAGATCCAGCCACGGCCGCCACCAGGACGCCCGGTCGGCAGGATCGTGACGGAAGCCGGCGCGCCACTTCGCGAACGGGCCCTCCTCGTAGTCGACGGCGTAGGAATCGCGCATCTCCAGGTGCACAGCTGAGCGTGCGCAGTTGGAGATCAGCTCATCGAAGGTGGGAACGCTCGACTGCATCACACGCCTCCCTGATCAACGGCACCATCCGGGCGGGCATACGAATCACTGCTTCGCTGTCCGGGATCCCCTTGGCGTGCCCCGGGATCTCCGTTGCCGCGCACTCGGCTTCGAGAGCGGCGCTCGGCTTCCAGCCCTGGAAGACAAGCTCCTGTTCGTCCTGGTCTACCCAGACTGTCGGGCTCTGCTTGTCGCCTGTATTGGGATCAATTCCGATGAACAGTAGCGGCATGACTGCCTCCGGAGTCGGCTTGTGCAGTTGTGTGCACCACCATCATCAGTCAGGGGCGTGCAGTCAAGGGGGCAAACTAGTCGTCACCTTGGAAGCTTGAGAAGGGCGCACATATTTGCACATCCCTGGTGCTCGCGCACAACTGCTCCGTACGGTCGGGGGCAGCGGTATTCCGGGCGCTTCGCGCGGGGTCACGCGCGATAACTGGCACGAGTGCGTACGGAGGCAGCCATGGGCGGCGGACAGGCGGACACCACCACGAGCGCCGTACGGGCCGCCGTCGACAAAGCCCGGGCGGTCGGCTACGGCACGGGCTCACACGAGGAACTGAACAAACTGGCCACCGAACTCCGCGGCTACATCACCCAGCTGCTTCCCGTCGCACAGGCCCGGGCCGACCACATGTGGCACGGAAGCCGGGAATGGTACGTCCTCACCTCGCGCCTGCACGGCATCACGACCGAGGTCGAACGACCGCTCGCCGTCGCCAAGTTGGCCGCGCATGTGCAGGTACGACTTCTCGCGCTCGACTGTGAGTGGCTGTCCATGTGGTACGGCACGGACCTCCCGACAGCGGACCCGACGCGATGACGGTGCGAGCAACGGGCATGTTCGACCGCCCGATCGACGCCGAGACCGGGTGCCCACTGATGCGGCACAACCCGCGCACCCCTGAAACTGAGCAGCCAGACAAACCCAGTAACAGGGACGCGGACGGAAGCAGTGAGACAATGCAGGTATGCGGACGAGCATCGGTCAAGCAACGGCAAAGCAGCTCTAACACCGCAGCTCAGAAAGGGTGTTCCCCGCGCAGGCGGGGGTGTTCCCTCGGAGCCGGTCAGCGCGCCCGTGAGGCGGTCGTGTTCCCCGCGCAGGCGGGGGTGTTCCGCAGTCCCTCTTCAGGGTTGGTGAAGCCGGTCCGTGTTCCCCGCGCAGGCGGGGGTGTTCCGCGACGGCACGGCTGCCGCCTGGATGACGGCGCGTGTTCCCCGCGCAGGCGGGGGTGTTCCGTGGTCGTGCGGGAACTGCGGCTGGTCGTCCCGGTGGTCTCCCCGCGCAGGCGGGGGTTTCCGGCCGAGTACCGACGCAGGGCAGGCCCGTTCAGTCGTACCTTCGGCGCCTGATCTGCGCGCTTCGGCGTTCTCATCACGCCCAGGTCAGGACAGGGCGTCGATGGCCTTCATGACCAGAGCCCGGGCCTCCGCCCCGTACACCGCCATACCCCGCAGCGCCTCGAACGCCCGCGCATACAGCTCGATCTCATCCGGGGCGGTAACCGTCACCGATGCGGAAAGCAGCTCCACTTGCACCTGGTCACCGTCGAAGATGGTGAATGCCTCCAGCGGCCACATCGCATGTTCGCGGTCCGCAGTGGAAGGGATCACGCCGATCGATACGGACGGCAGCGACATCGCCGCAAGCAGGTTGCCCATCTGGCCGACCATGACATCTGTGTTCCCGAGGCGGTATCGAAGTACGGACTCCTCGATGAGAAGCACGAAGACATGCGCCCCGTCGCGCATCACGTGCGTGCGTCGCATCCGGGCGTCGACAGCGTCGATTACGTCGTCAGGGGTACCCCGGAACCGGGCGATGCTGCTCAGCATCGCCGTGGCATAACCGGGCGTCTGAAGGATTCCGGGCACGACGTGGGAGCAGTAGGTGCGGAACAGGCGAGTTCGTTCCCACAAGGGGATGCTCGACTCCTGTAGGCGCTTGAGGCCGCTGCGCTGTAGCCGCTTCCACTGTACGTATGCGGAGTCGGCCTGGCGGTTCGCTGCCACCAGATCAGGCGCCTGCGCATCCGCACCGCACGCCGTGCACCAGGCTCGGATGTCGGCGTCCGAAGGGGCCGTTCGGGCGTTCTCTATACGGGAGGACTTGGCGACGGACCAGCCGCAGCGTGCTGCCAGTTCCTTGCCCGTGATTCCGGCGTCCAGGCGCAGCTCCCGCAGACGTTCGGCGAGAGCTGCCCGTGCCTGATGCGCGCTGGACGATGGTGAAAGGGGCATGGGTGGGGTGGGCTACCTGATCTCGTATTCGTCGTGCGGGATGGCCCGTTCCCAGATCCGTTCAAAGGCCGACGCGCACATCTCGACGGTGGTCGGGTCGTCGTGGATCCGGTGCTCGACGATGTCCCCGTTGCCCGCGAAGTGATGAGCCCTGATTACCCGCTCATCGAAGATCCAGAAGTCATTGCCCGGCAACAACAGGTCCGTTGTGTTCCGGCGCGGGAGCCACCGGACGTTCTCGCCCGCCGCCACGTTCGCCTTGGTGATGTAGTGCTCCCAGGCGATGTATTGGGTCACGGGCTCGCTGACCACACGAGCGCGCCGAACGTGGACGCCCCGCGCGACAGCGTCCGCGATCTCGTCGTGGAACGACGACCACCACCGTGACCGGTCCGACCAGTCGATACGCTCGCCTCGCTGCCACGCCTCGAATCTGGGGTTCGAGTAGTACACGTCCCGCATTTCCAGATGTACGGCCGAGTGCTTCGCAGCGCTGAGCAGTTCAGTGAAGCCCGGGACGTTCGAGGGCATCGATCGCCTTCCTGATGGCCGGCACCAGGCGGGCCGGGATGCTGATGATTGTCTCTGTGGGCGGTACCGGGCCGTACGCGGGGGATGTGGCCTCGCACTGCGCTCGCGAGACTTCGTCGGCGTTGTAGCTCTGGATCAGCAGCCGTTGCTCTTCCTTGTCGACCCAGACTGTCGGGCACTCGTTGCGGTCCGTACTGGGGTCGATCCCGACGAACTGAATCCGCATGTCCTTGAACCTCCGTTGCCGGTCAAGTTACAGGGGTTTTCATCACGGTCATACCTCCGGGTGAGGGCGTCAAGAGGGCCTCCCCGCTCCATGCGGACAGGCTAAGTCGCCTGTAATTCGGTGCAACTTTGCTGACTGGTCGGACCGTTCCTCTCTACGGTCGGGGGCAGCGGTATTCCGGGCGCTTCGCGCGGGGTCGCGCGCGATAACTGGCACGAGTGTGTACGGAGGCAGTCATGGGCGGCGGACAGGCGGACACCACCACGAGCGCCGTACGGGCCGCCGTCGACAGAGCCCGGGCGGTCGGCTACGGCGCGGGCTCACACGAAGAACTGAACAAGCTGGCCACCGAACTCCGCGGCTACATCGCCCAGATGCTTCCCGTCGCACAGGCCCAGGCCGACCACATGTGGCACGGGAGCCGGGAGTGGCACGTCCTGACCTCGCGCCTGCACGGCATTGCGACCGAGGCCAAACGACCGCTCGCCCTTGGCAAGTTGGCCGCACATGCGCAGGTACGACTTCTCGCGCTCGACTGCGAGTGGCTGTCCATGCGGTACGGCACGGACCTCCCGACGGCGGACCCGACGCGATAACGGTGCGAGCAACGCTCCTGGGCGACGCCGGGCCGTCCCCCGTTTCGCCCGCATTGACGCTCGGCCCGGCGCCCTCGCATCACCCCCCATCGGCCCCGCCCGGGCGCCCCGTGGCCCGCAGGCGTGAGGGCACCTCATCCCTGCCGACCACATGGCGGACCAGGCCGAGTCCATCGCCCGCCTGGTTCCTGGCCGCGTGCGGCCGGGGGCTCTGTGATGGAGACGTCACCACATGGCTCTGAGAGGATGTAGGTATGCGAACGGGTATTGGTCAAGCAACAGCAAAGCCGCTCTAACACCGCAGCTCAGAAAGGGTGTTCCCCGCGCAGGCGGGGGTGTTCCGTCCGTCCCGGCCTGGGCGCGCACCCACGCGGCGTGTTCCCCGCGCAGGCGGGGGTGTTCCTCGGCGAGACGCTGGGGAAGAAAGTCGGACCCCGTGTTCCCCGCGCAGGCGGGGGTGTTCCGCGGAAAACCCACAGGGTCACCGGCACTGGGCAGTGTTCCCCGCGCAGGCGGGGGTGTTCCGACGGGTTTCCGTACGGTGCGGCACTGGCCGCTGTGTTCCCCGCGCAGGCGGGGGTGTTCCGCGGGTGGAGATGTACCGGGCCGCCTCCACCAGGTGTTCCCCGCGCAGGCGGGGGTGTTCCGGCGAAGTGCTGCATCCCAGTCCCCCGGTTCCGGTGTTCCCCGCGCAGGCGGGGGTGTTCCGTGATGAGCGAATGCATCTTCGGAGTGGATATCGTGTTCCCCGCGCAGGCGGGGGTGTTCCTCCCGGCGGCGACTCCCAGGTCACCGCCGGCAGTGTTCCCCGCGCAGGCGGGGGTGTTCCGTCGTCCAGGAACACGTACTCGCGGTCGATGACGTGTTCCCCGCGCAGGCGGGGGTGTTCCCTCCCGAGCCTGCTCGGCCCGCTGTACCGGTTCGTGTTCCCCGCGCAGGCGGGGGTGTTCCGTCCCGCTCGTGCACGATCACACCACGGGTGTGGTGTTCCCCGCGCACGCGGGGGTAATCCGAGCCGCACCAGCTCAACCCGCGGCACAAGCAACAACGCCCGCCCGTACCCCCGCCGCATCCATCCGCGCCCCCGTGCCGCCGGATTGCGTCAGGGCGGCTGGGTGAGCTGGGTGAGCTGGGTCAGTACGACTTGGGGAGGCCCAGGGACTGATGGGACACATAGTTCAGGATCATCTCCCGGCTGACCGGTGCGATCCGGGCCACGCGCGCGGCGGTGATCAGGGACGCAAGGCCGTACTCGCGGGTGAGGCCGTTGCCGCCGAGGGTGTGTACGGCCTGGTCGACGGCTCGTACGCAAGCTTCGGCGGCGGCGTACTTGGCCATGTTCGCGGCCTCGCCCGCGCCCGTGTCGTCACCCGCGTCGTACAGGGCCGCCGCCTTACGGGTCATCAGTCCGGCCAGCTCCAGCTCGATATGGGCCTGGGCGAGGGGGTGGGCGATGGCCTGGTGGGCGCCGATGGGGTCGTTCCACACCTGGCGGGTCTTCGCGTACTCGACGGCGCGCGCCAGGGCGTACCGGCCCATGCCGAGGGCGAAGGCTGCGGTCATGACGCGTTCGGGGTTGAGCCCGGCGAAGAGCTGGAGCAGTCCGGCGTCCTCGTCGCCGACGAGGGCGTCGGCGGGCAGCCGTACGTCCTCGATGACCAGCTCGAACTGCTTCTCCGCCGCGTCCAGTTCCATCTCGATCGGCGAGCGCCGGAAGCCCGGGGTGTCGCGGGGAACGATGAAGAGGCAGGGCTTGAGGCGGCCGGTCCTCGCGTCCTCGGTGCGGCCGACGATGAGCGTCGCGTCGGCGATGTCGACGCCCGAGATGAAGACCTTGCGGCCGTTGAGCACCCAGTCGGTGCCGTCCCTGCGGGCGGTGGTGGTGATGCGGTGGGAGTTGGAGCCCGCGTCGGGTTCGGTGATGCCGAAGGCCATGGTGAGGGAACCGTCGGCGAGGCCGGGAAGCCAGCGCCGCTTCTGCTCGTCCGTACCGAAGCGGGCGATGACCGTACCGCAGATGGCGGGCGAGACGACCAGCATCAGGAGCGGGCAACCGGCCGCGCCCAACTCCTCCAGTACGAGGGAGAGTTCGGCGATTCCGGCGCCCCCGCCGCCGTACTCCTCG
This sequence comes from Streptomyces odonnellii, assembly GCF_000981895.1. Lineage (GTDB taxonomy): Bacteria > Actinomycetota > Actinomycetes > Streptomycetales > Streptomycetaceae > Streptomyces > Streptomyces odonnellii. The sequence continues at coordinate 11,669 of NZ_LATD01000172.1, forward strand.
GGCAGGTTCACACCGAGGTAGCCGAGCTTGCCGGCCTCGCGCCAGAGGGTCTCGCGGTCGTAACCGCGGCCATGGCGCCGGCCGAGGGCGGCGACCGCGGCGCGCAGGGCGGCCTGTTCTTCCGTCTCGACAAGGGGGGTGCGGAGGGTGCGGGGGGTGTTGCTCGTGGCGCTGTCGCTCATGCTGTCTCCTCCCGGATGTCCTTCTGTACGTCCGTGGCGGCCGCGTCCGTAGCGCGCACCTGCGTGGCGCCCGCGTCCGTGGCGCTGACGACGGCGAGCAGGGCTCCGACCTCGACCTGGCGGCCCGGGACGGCGTGGAGCGCGGTGAGCGTGCCGGAGGCGGGGGCGGTGATGCGGTGCTCCATCTTCATCGCCTCCAGCCAGACGAGCGGCTGCCCGGCGGTGACCCGCGCGCCCTCGGCCAGCCCGTCCGCGATCCGTACGACGGTGCCGGGCATGGGCGCGAGCAGCGAACCGGGTTCGGTACGGCGGCTCGGATCGGTGAAGCGGGGCCGGGCGATCAGCCGGTACGAGCCGTCCGCGCTGTCCACATGGACCTCGTCGCCGTACGCGGTGACCTCGAAGTGCCGTACGACGCCCTCGATTTCGAGAGCGACCCGGCGGGGTGCGACGGCGACGACCCGTACGTCCGCGTCCGCATGCCCTTCCATACCCTCAACGACGAATCCGTCCCGCGTGGCCCGGTAGCGGATCTCGTGCTCCCCATAGGTCTTCCGCTGCCACGCCGCCCCCACATTCCGCCAGCCACCGACCCGCGCGGGCAGCCCCGCGCGGGTCGGTGGCTGGCGGAATGT
>NZ_LATD01000173.1 GCF_000981895.1 Streptomyces odonnellii
GCATGTATATCAGACACAGCCCCGCTGGGCACCCCGCACCCGGCCCTGGGCGCCCCGCCCGTAGCCGGCCAGGGCGGTCCGCCCCGGATGTCCGACGACACCGCGGAGCTGACTCCGCAGCAGCACGCGCCCGGTCCAGGACCCGGCGGGCATGTCTCCGGCGACACCCTGACCAGCGGAATCCCGGTGGTTCCGGCGGAGTCCCGGTCGCCGTTCCCGGGCTCAGGACCGGGGACCGACCAGGTGGAGCGGCCGGGCGGACCGGGCTCCCACGGCCAGGACCAGGGCTTCTCCGCGCCGGACTTCCCGGGCGCGGTGGGTTCCGCCCAGGGCGGCGGCCCCGCTCCCGTACGTACCGCGCCCCCGGCCGCCGCTGCCCCTGCCGCACCCGCGCGCAAGAAGGGCCGCTCCAAGCTGACGCTGCTGGCCGGCGTCCTGCTGGTGGGGGCGGGCGGTGTCTACGGCGCGGGCCTGCTCATGAACCACTCCGACGTGCCGAAGGGCACCACCGTCCTCGGTGTGGACATCGGCGGCGGCACCCGCGACGCGGCGGTCATCAAGCTCGACGCCGCCCTCGGCGAGCGTGCCTCCCAGCCGCTGCGGCTCACCGTCGGCGGCAAGACCGAGGAGCTGGCGCCGGACAAGGCGGGCCTCAGCCTGGACAGCCAGGCGACCGTCCGCGCCGCGGCCGGCAGCGACTACAACCCGGTCTCGGTGATCGGCTCGCTCTTCGGCGGCCAGCGGATCGCCCAGCCGGTCATCCCGGTCGACGAGGAGAAGCTCAGCTCGGCGCTGACCGATCTGGCGGGTGTCTCGGGCTCGGCCACCGAGGGAACGATCCGGTTCGAGCCGGGCCGCGCCGTCGCCGTACCGGGCAAGTCCGGCGAGTCCCTGGACGTCAGCCACTCGATCATCGCGGTACGGGACGCCTACCGTGCCCAGGTCCAGACGGGCAGCACGAACACCGTCGAGCTGCCCATCGCGCCCCGTGACCCCACGATCAGCCAGGCGGAGCTGGACCGGGCGATGAACGAGTTCGCCAAGCCCGCGATGTCGGACCTGATCACGATCAAGGCCGGGGGCAAGGAGATCCAGTTCGGTCCCGCCAAGTCGCTGCCGAAGATCCTCTCGATGAAGGCGATCGACGGGCGGCTGGTGGAGGTCTACGACAAGAAGGCGATCGAAGAGCTGCTGGACGGCGTCTTCGACGGCATCACGATCACCAAGGGGGACGGGAAGGAGCACCCGGTCTCCGCGGACGATGTCGCGCAGGCGATGCAGAAGGCGCTGCTGGGCAAGACGCCCGCGGAGCGCACCCAGGTGATCAACCTCAACCCGAGCTAGTGCTGATCGCGGCACCAGTTGCCCTGCTTTGTCCTTGAGTTCGACCTTGAGCGCCGGTTTCTCCTTGAGCGCCGGACGGGTTTCCCAGCCCGTCCGGCGCTCCGGTTTTCAGTTGAGCATCGCCCGCGCGGCGCGGGCCCTGCGCCGGATCGCCTCCGCCGTGGACGGCTCGACCGCGGCCACGACCCGCGCGTACTCCTCCATCTCCGTCGCGCCCTGGAGGAACTCCCCACGCTGTACGAGGAGTTGGGCGTGGTCGTAGCGCAGCCGGGCCGGGTGCGCGGGGAGCAGCAGGGAGAGTTCGACCGCCCACAGCGCCACATCGGTGCGCTCGGGGCGGGTCGCCGCCCAGACGCGGATGTTGTTCAGGACGCGCAGCACGATGTCGAGCGGATCGGCCGGTACGAACAGCGCGTCGTCCAGCGGCCCGCCCGTCGCGCCGCCCACCAGCCGCGCTGTGTCGGCACTGGTCAGCAGACGTCCGCCGGCGAAGGGATCGGCCAGGATCCGGTCGCGGGGATCCCCGAAGCCGACCACGAAATGGCCGGGCAGGGCCACCCCGTACACCGGCGCCCCGGCCCGTCTCGCGACCTCCATCCACACCACCGAGAGCAGGATGGGCAGACCGCGCCGCCGGCGCAGCACCACCGGCAGCAGTGAGGCGTCGAGCCGCTGGTACTCGGCGGGGGAGCCCTCGAAACCGCACCGCTCGCCCAGCAGCTCCGCGAGCGCGACCGCCCAGGCGCGCGCCCCGAGCACTCCGAAGGGCAGCAGCCCCGCCAGCCGGTCCAGCTCGGCCTGGGCCGCGTCGAGCGCGGTCTCGCCCAGCTCGGGGTCGGCCTCCGCGCCCACCAGCAGACAGAGCGTCGCCAGGTCGGGACGGGGAGCGCGGGCCTCCTCGGCGAAGCGCCGGCGCAGCTCGTGTGAATCCGGTCGCATATCGGCCTCGTACCCGCTCAGGGGGCTCGGAAGTGGTGATAGCGGTGGTGGACGGCGAAGCCCATGCCCTCGTACAGCGCCCGCGCGGCCTCGTTGTCCGTCTCGACCTGGAGCCAGGCGGCGGACGCGCCCTCCTCCAGCGCGCGCCGGGCGAGCGCGGTCATCACGGCCGTGGCCAGCCCCTGACGGCGGTGCTCAGGACCGACCTCCACCGCCATGAACCCGGCCCACCGTCCGTCGACCACACACCGTCCGATGGCAGCGGGCACCTCCCCGGCGCCGGCCACAGAGGCGAACCACACGGAAGGCCCGCTGCCCAGTACGTGAAGCACATGGGGCCCGGCCACATGGGGTCCCGGCACATGGTGTCCCGGCACATGGTGTCCCGGCACATGAGGTCCGGCCACACGGGGCTCAGGCCCATGTGTGTCCGCCACATGGGGTTCCGGCACATGTGTGCCGGACCCATCAGGGTCAGCCGCATGGGGCTCCGGCACATGTGTGCCGGGCCCAGGGGGACCCGCCGTACCGGGCCCCGCCGCACCGAATCGCTGGTAGCGCCGGAGCCAGCCCGCGCCCACCGTGCGCTCCAGCCGTACCCCGGAGACGTCGGCGTCCTGGTCCCCGACCGGCGCCAGCGCGGCGATCCGTACCTCCGCCGCCACCTCCGGACACCAGCCGCGCCCCTCCAGCTCCGCGCAGAGCAGCTCCTGCGTGCCCTCGGCGCCGGTCGCGGCCTGGACGTACGCGGGCAGTCCCCGCTCCCCGTACCACTCCCGTACCCGCGCCAGCGCCTCGTCCAGCGGCATCCCGGGTTCGCCGAGCGGCAGTACGGAGTTGGCCCGCCGGGTGAAACCGGACGAGGCCCGCAGCAGCCACCCGCCCAGCGGCTCGCTCTCCACCGGCTGCCAGGCCCGGGCGCCGGCCCGCGCCAGCTCCTCGAAATCCGCCGCGGGACCCCGGCGCCTGGCCGGGGCGGCCGGTACGACCTTCCCCGCCACCAGGGCCGCCTCGGGCACCCGGACGCTCTCCCCGGTACGGCGTGTGATGAGCAGCACACCGTTGTCCCACGATGTGAGAACGCCAACCGTGTCGGTGAACTTCTCCGCCCCTGCTCCGCCCCCTGTCAACTGTCTGACTGATACACGTTTGCCCACGTCAGCCGGGGTCACCCGGACCCGGAGCCGTCCGCCCGCAGTGAATTCCACAGCTCAGTCCGCCCCTCCTGTTCGGATCGTGCTCAAGAACGGAGATACTAGATGCGGGCATCGACGACGCCGCGCTCCCGCGCGCCCGTGGACGGAGCCGCAGATCGGCCCGCCGCGCCCTACCGAGGAGGAACGACAGCGTGACCTACGTCATCGCGCAGCCTTGTGTCGACGTCAAGGACAAGGCGTGCATCGAGGAGTGCCCGGTCGACTGCATCTACGAGGGCTCCAGGTCCTTGTACATCCATCCGGACGAATGCGTCGACTGTGGAGCCTGTGAGCCGGTCTGCCCGGTCGAGGCCATCTTCTACGAGGACGACACCCCGGAGGAGTGGAAGGACTACTACAAGGCGAATGTCGAGTTCTTCGACGAGCTGGGCTCGCCCGGTGGTGCTTCCAAGCTCGGTCTGATCGAGCGGGACCACCCCTTCATCGCCGCGCTGCCGCCCCAGAACGGCTGACAGCGCACCCCCCCCGGTCCCGTACGGCCCGCCGCCGTACGGGACCGAGGTGTTTCGCGGGCGGCATTCGCAGACAGCGGGTGCTGTCGCGGTACGACAGGTGTTTTCGCAGGTACGAGTGGCGTACGCGCCCGGTGCGAGCGCGTACGGGAAAGAGTGAGCACGTGTCCGCTGTCTCTTCGAGCCTCCCCGTCTTCCCCTGGGACCGGCTGGACCCCTTCAAGGCGCAGGCCCAGGCCCATCCGGACGGGATCGTGGACCTGTCCATCGGCACGCCCGTCGACCCGGTCCCGGAAGTGATCCGGCGGGCGCTGATCGCGGCGGCGGACTCGCCCGGGTATCCGACGGTGTGGGGCACGGCCGCGCTGCGCGACGCGCTGACCGGCTGGGTGGAGCGGCGGCTCGGCGCGCGCGGGGCCGAGCACGAGAACGTACTGCCGGTGCTCGGCTCCAAGGAACTGGTGGCCTGGCTGCCCACCCAGCTCGGCCTCGGCGCGGGCGACCGGGTCGCGTACCCGCGGCTCGCGTACCCGACGTACGAGGTGGGGGCGCGGCTGGCGGGCACCGAGCCCGTGCCGTACGACGCGGAGGCCTTCGCCGCCGACCCCGCGTCCGCGGGCCTCGACGGGGTGAAGCTCCTCTGGCTGAACTCGCCGTCGAACCCGACCGGGGCGGTCCTGCCGAAGGACGCGCTGACCCGGATCGTGGCCTGGGCGCGGGAGAACGGGGTGCTGGTCTTCAGCGACGAGTGCTATCTGGAGCTCGGCTGGGAGGCCGAGCCGGTGTCCGTACTGCACCCGGAGGTGAGCGGCGGTACGTGCGACGGGATCGTCGCCGTCCACTCGCTCTCCAAGCGCTCCAACCTCGCCGGATACCGCGCGGCGTTCCTGGCGGGCGACGCGGCCGTCCTCGGCGAGCTGCTCCGGGTCCGCAAGCACGGCGGGATGATGACCCCGGCGCCGGTGCAGGCGGCGACGGTCGCGGCGCTCGGTGACGACGCGCATGTACGGGAGCAGCGCGGGCGGTACGCGGCCCGGCGGACCGCCCTGCGGGCCGCGCTGGAGGCGCACGGCTTCCGTATCGACCACAGCGAGGCGAGCCTCTACCTCTGGTCGACGCGCGACGAGCCGTGCTGGAACACCGTGGCGCACCTCGCGGAGCTGGGCATTCTGGTCGCGCCCGGCGACTTCTACGGTCCCACGGGGGACCGGCATGTACGGGTGGCGCTGACGGCCACGGACGAGCGGATCGAGTCGGCGGTCAAGCGGCTGGGCTGACGGACGCGGGCACGTCCTACGAGACGTCCTGCGGCGCGTCGTACGACAAGTTCCGCGACACGTCGCACCTGGATTCCACACCGATGTGGGGAGGGCCTGGGGAGCTGCTGCTCCCCGGGCCCTCCCCACATACACCTCTGCGTGTCTCTGTGGTGCGCGCCTATGTGCGCGCGGAACGGCCGCGGATCAGCGGCCGATCGGCATTCCGACCGGCAGACCGCCCACGAGCGAACCGGCCGACCCGGCCGGAGCGGAACCGGCGGTCTTCGTGGCGGTGGAGGTGGTGTCGCCCACCACCTCACCGGCGGTTCCCGCGGCGTCACCGGCCAGCTTCTGGACGGCGGGGGTCGCCGTCCTGCCGACCGTGCCGACGGTCTTGCCCGCGGCGGGGACGCCCTTCTTGACGGCCTTGCCGCCGAGGTCGCCCGCCACCTCGGTGGTCTGCCGCGCTCCGCTGTCCAGGGTGCCGCCCACGGCGGCGCCGTCGAGCGTGCTCATCGAGCCCAGGTCGGTGGGCTGCGGCAGCGCCGCCGCGCTCGCGGAACCGGCCGCGCCGACCACGGGGGCCGCGCCGACGGCGACGAGCAGCGCGGCACGGGCGATCCGGCGGGTCACGGGGAGGGACATGATGCTCCTTTGGCGGGAGGGAAACAGTGCTTGTCCGTCGGTCGGACGGTGTGACAACCGCTTTGAGGGCGGGGGAAGTTGCGGTGGGCAAGGGTAAAGAGTTGGTAATGCGTCGTATTGTCGCCAGGGAACGAAAACGGGCAAACGCCAGTGTTCCGAAATGGCCGACGAACCGTCACTCCCCTTGCTGGCCAGGGGATTTGGCCCACCGGACGGACCCGGGCGGGACTTCCGGGCCATCGGATGGAAAGGTGGTCGGAAGAGCAGGGGACTCGTCCGTACGGGTGACGGGCCGCACGGCTGAGCGGTGCCTGCTATGGGCCGTTATGGACGGCTGGACCGACCGCGACGAGCCGCACACCGCCCACCTGGTGCCGGTCGCGGTGCCGGTCGCATTACTAGCGCGCGGTGCGCAGGCGGACTTCGTCGGTGGCCGTGTCGGACGGTTCGGCGTGCCGCCAGCCCTTGTCCGCCTCGTCCGCGCTCCACACCCGGTCCGCGTACGAGACCTCCTCGATCCGCAGGACCGCGGCCTGGGCCACCGCCCAGTGCGCCAGCTCCCAGCCGCGCCGGGACGCCGAGTCCTCGCCGTCCCCGCCGGGGGCCGGGTCCCCGGGCGAGCCGGCCTCCGCCTCCGCGCCCGTGGTCGCGGATACGGGTACGGACACCTCGGCGCCCGAGCCGGCCGCCCGTAGCCCGGGTCCGAAGGAGCGCTCCAGGGCCGCCCGTACCTTCGCCGGATCGCCCGGCCGGGCGCTGTCCGGCGACGAGCAGGTCAGCGAGGCGGCCGACCGGCCGGTGAGCGCGGCGGCCAGCAGCGCCGCGTCCGGCTCGTGCTTCGCGTACGCCTGCGGGAAGCCGCTGCGCTGGACGCGCTGCGCGGCCTCGGTGAGCGGCAGCCGGGAGTAGCCGGGGACCTGGGCGAGATGGTCGTAGAACTGCCCCGCCGAGTAGACCGGGTCCTGGATCTGGGCCGCCGTGCCCCATCCCTTCGAGGGGCGCTGCTGGAAGAGACCGAGCGAGTCCCGGTCGCCGTGGTTGAGATTGCGCAGCGCGGACTCCTGGAGGGCCGTGGCGAGCGCGATGGTGACCGCGCGCTCGGGCAGCCCGCGGGAGGTGCCGACCGCGGAGATCGTCGCGGCGTTCGCGGCCTGCTCCGGGCTCATCTCGTACGAGGGACTGTCCCCGGAACCACTGTCGCCGCCCGCGTCCTGTGCCCGCACCACACACCGGGGAGCGCCACCGCCGCCGGACAGGTACTGCGCCACCACATACCCGGCCAGAGCGAGCAGGACGACAAGGGCGGCGGCGATACGCAGGAGACGGCCGCGACGGGAGGGGGAAGCGGTCTCGGACACGCGCCCACCGTACTCATGCACGGGCGGTACGAGGTACCGGGGCGGACCCCCGGGAACGGGACGCGAGGACCGGGGCGCCGGGGACGGAGGGCCGGTGCAGCGACGGGGCAGGCCCTGCCGGGAGGGGTATTAGGGTCGGACCATGTCCGAGAATGTGCTCGACCTCACCCTGGACGGCCCGGCGCTCACCGCCCGGCTGGTCGACTTCCCGTCGGTCAGCGGCGAAGAGAAGCCGCTCGCCGACGCCATCGAAGAGGCGCTCCGTACCCTGCCCCATCTCACCGTCGACCGGCACGGCAACAACGTCGTGGCCAGAACGCGTCTGGGGCGCGACGAGCGGATCGTCCTGGCCGGCCATATCGACACCGTGCCGATCGCCGGCAATGTGCCCTCCCGGCTGGACGGTGACGGGGTGCTGTGGGGCTGTGGCACCAGCGACATGAAGTCCGGGGTCGCCGTACAGCTCCGGATCGCGGCCACGGTCCCCGACCCCAATCGCGATCTGACCTTCGTCTTCTACGACAACGAAGAGGTCTCCGCACATCTCAACGGACTGGGACATGTGGCGGACGCCCACCCCGACTGGCTCGAAGGCGATTTCGCCGTCCTGCTGGAGCCGTCCGACGGGCAGGTCGAGGGCGGCTGCCAGGGCACGCTCCGGGTGCTGCTCCGTACCAGTGGGGAGCGGGCACACTCCGCACGGAGCTGGATGGGGTCCAACGCCATTCACACGGCGGCACCGGTCCTGGCCCGCCTCGCCGCGTACGAGCCGAGGCGCCCGGTGATCGACGGGCTGGAGTACCGCGAGGGCCTCAACGCCGTACGGATCGAGGCCGGTGTCGCCGACAACGTCATCCCCGACGCGTGCACCGTCACCGTCAATTACCGCTACGCCCCCGACCGCGGTCCTGACGAGGCCCTCGCCCATGTCCACGAGGTCTTCGCGGACTGCGGCGTCGAGGAGTTCGTCGTGGACGACCACTCGGGCGCGGCCCTGCCGGGCCTCTCGCACCCCGCCGCTGCCGCTTTCATGACGGCCGTCGGCGGCACGGCACAGCCCAAGTTCGGCTGGACGGATGTCTCGCGTTTCGGCGGGCTCGGCGTGCCCGCGGTCAATTACGGCCCCGGTGATGCGCTGCTCGCCCACAAGCGCGACGAGCGGGTGGCCGTCGAGCGGATCACCCACTGCGAGGAGCGGCTTCGCAACTGGCTGACCACGTGAACCGTCTCACCAAGTGACGGTCTGATCGTCTGCCGGAATTTCGCCGATTGTCACGCGCGGGGACCTACCCTGGCGCAGAACAACGCACAGTAGCGGAGGGAGCGGGTCATGGGCATGCCTGACGGAGCGCGCAGGCCTGAGGAACAGCGGCTCGGACCGGTCATCCGCCGCCGGGAGCAGGTGCAGCCCGGGACGACCGACCAGCGGCTGCTGGACACCGAGGGCGACTCGGAGTGGGTGCACACCGATCCCTGGCGGGTGATGCGCATCCAGTCGGAGTTCGTCGAGGGCTTCGGCGCCCTCGCCGAACTGCCCAGCGCCATCAGCGTGTTCGGCTCGGCGCGGACCCCGGTGGGCTCGCCGGAGTACGACGCGGGGGTGCGGCTCGGAGCGGCGCTCGTCGACGCCGGGTTCGCGGTGATCACGGGCGGTGGCCCCGGCGCCATGGAGGCCGCGAACAGGGGGGCGCGGGAGGCCGAGGGGATCTCGGTGGGCCTGGGTATCGAGCTGCCCTTCGAGCAGGGCCTCAACCCGCATGTCGACATCGGCGTCAACTTCCGTTACTTCTTCGTCCGCAAGACGATGTTCGTGAAGTACGCGCAGGGCTTCGTGGTCCTGCCGGGCGGGCTCGGCACGCTCGACGAGCTGTTCGAGGCGCTCACCCTGGTCCAGACCCGCAAGGTCACCCGCTTCCCGATCGTCCTCTTCGGCACCGCGTACTGGGGCGGCCTCATCGAGTGGCTGCGGACCACGGTCGTCGCACAGGGCAAGGCCTCCGAGAAGGACCTGCTGCTGTTCCATGTCACGGACGACGTGGACGAGGCGGTCGCGCTGGTCACCAAGGAAACGGGGAAGTAGCCGGCGCACGCGGACGGCGCGCGGTCCCCGGCGGCCGGTCAGGCCAGGCCCCGGCGGGCCACCGCCGGGGGCCGGTGGCCCGCGATGGACGCCACCATGTCCAGCACCTGACGGGTCTCCGCGACCTCGTGGACGCGGTAGATCCGCGCCCCCAGCCAGGCCGAGACCGCCGTCGTCGCCAGCGTGCCGATCAGCCGCTCCTTGACCGGCCGGTCGAGCGTCTCGCCGACGAAGTCCTTGTTCGACAGCGAGACCAGCACCGGCCAGCCGGTCTCCGTCATCTCGCCCAGCCGCCGGGTCGCTTCCAGCGAGTGCCGGGTGTTCTTGCCGAAGTCGTGCCCCGGGTCGATGACGATCCCGTCCGCGCGCACCCCCAGCTCCAGGGCGCGCTCGGCCAGCCCCAGCGTCGTCCGCAGGATGTCCGCCATCACGTCGTCGTACGCGATCCGGTGCGGCCGGGTCCTCGGCTCCGCCCCGCCCGCGTGCGTACAGACCAGCCCCACGCCGTACCGTGCCGCCACCTCGGCCAGCTTCGGGTCCACCCCGCCCCACGCGTCGTTGAGCAGATCCGCGCCCGCCTCGCAGACCGCCTCGCCCACCTCGTGCCGCCAGGTGTCCACGCTGATCACCACATCCGGGCAGCGGCGGCGCACCTCGGCCACGAAGCCGACCGTACGACGCGCCTCCTCCTCGGCCGTGACCTCCTCCCCGGGCCCCGCCTTCACCCCGCCGATGTCGATGATGGCAGCACCCTCGGACACCGCCCGTTCGACGCGGTCGAGGGCGGGTCCGTCGCGGAAGGTCGCGCCCTGGTCGTAGAAGGAGTCCGGGGTCCGGTTGACGATCGCCATGATCACCGGCTCGTACGGTCCGAATTCCCGCCGCCCCAGCCGCAGAGTCCCGCCGCTCATCCGCTCTCTCCTCCTCGCGTTCGCCCGTCTGCGACCTTAGGCCCTGTCCGGTCGGACAGGCCCCAGGCCCGGTCGAGGCCCCGTCGAGGTCCTGCCGCCCGGACCTGACCCGACCGGCCCGGCATGGCACGATCGGCACCGGACGTTTTCTGCCCCGGGAGAAGCTCGTGTTCTTGTTCTTGCTCATCGCGATGGTCGTGGTCGTCGCCGCGGTCACCCTCGCGGTCATCGGCGGCGGCGAGCACGCGGTCCTGCCGGAGGCCGCTCCCGAGAGGCTGGTGGACCCGCTGCCCGTGACCCGTCCGGTCGGCCGCGCCGATGTCGAGGCACTGCGGCTCCCCCTCGGCCTGCGCGGCTACCGGATGGCGGACGTGGACGACGTCCTCGGCCGGCTCGGCGCGGAGCTGGCCGAACGGGACGCCCGGATCGCGGAGCTGGAAGCGGCGCTGGCCGGGGCCCAGGCGACGGCGGTCTCCTCGCCCGACCTCTTCAAGAAGCCGGGAGAGGACAGCGGCCGATGACCGGCGGTGCCGTGGAGGGCCCCGACGGACGGCGGCGCTGCCCCTGGGGCATGTCCACGGAGGACTACGTCGCGTACCACGACTCCGAGTGGGGCCGGCCGGTCCGCGGCGACGACGCGCTGTTCGAGCGGCTGAGCCTGGAGGCCTTCCAGTCGGGGCTGTCCTGGATCACGATCCTGCGGCGGCGCGAGAGCTTCCGCGCCGCGTTCGCCTCGTTCAAGATCGCGTCCGTGGCGGAGTTCACCGACGCGGACCGCGAGCGGCTGCTCGCGGACCCCGGCATCATCCGCAACCGCGCCAAGGTCGACGCGACCCTCGCCAACGCCCGGGAGCTGGCCGGCTGGCCGGCCGGTGAGCTGACCACCCTGATCTGGTCCCACGCCCCCGACCCGCCGCGCCCGGCACCCCGGACGTCGGCCGACGTCCCGGCGGTCACGGACGAGTCGGTGGCGCTGGCGAAGGACCTCAAGAAGCGGGGCATCCGCTTTGTGGGCCCCACCACGGCCTATGCCCTGATGCAGGCCTGCGGCCTGGTCAACGACCACCTGGCCGACTGCGCGTTCCGTACGCCCAAGGTCTAGGCCCGGTCCGGCGGATCTTCGTGGACCGGACCGCGGCGTCCGGCCGGTCAGTGGCCCACGTACACCGGCTTCTGCTTCGCCAGGAACGCCCGCACCGCGATCGCGTGGTCGTCCGAGGCACCCGCCCTCGACTGGAGCTCGTCCTCCTTCTCCAGCGTCTCGGCCAGCGAGTGCGCCGCCCCGTACGCCAGCGACTCCTTGAGCGCCGCGTACGCGAAGGTCGGTCCCGAGGCGAGCGCGCGGGCCACGGCTGCGGCCTCGGCCGCCAGACCGGCCGCCGGGACCAGCTTGTTGACCATGCCCCACTCGTACGCCTCGGCTGCCGCGACCGAGCGCGGGAACAGCAGCAGATCCGTCGCCCGGCTCCGCCCGGCCAACCGCGGCAGGGTCCACGAGACGCCCGAGTCCGTGGTCAGCGCGACCCCGGCGAAGGCGGTGTTGAACGAGGCCGTGTCCGCCACCACCCGGTAGTCCGCCGCCAGGACGAAGCCCAGTCCCGCGCCCGCCGCGACTCCGTTGACCCCCGCCACCACCGGCTTGGGCATCCCGGTGATCGCCCGCAGGATCGGGTTGTAGTGCTCCCGTACGGTCGTCATCGTGGTGCCGGTGCCCGCCGCCCGGTCCGCTTCGAGCAGGGCGGTGTGCTCCTTGAGGTCCTGCCCCACACAGAACGCCCGGTCGCCCGCGGCGGTCAGCAGCACGGCCCGTACGGAGGTGTCGTCGGCGGCGGACGCCAGCGCGTCCCGGAGAGCGGCCTTGGCCTCGACATTCAGCGCGTTCATGGCCTCGGGCCGGTTGATCGTGATCGTTGCGAGTCCGTCAGTCACATCGTGCAGCACGGTGTCGGCCATGATCGGGTTCCCTTCGTGGCGCCGGCGGTCCTGTCCGGCCCCAGCATGGCGGAGATCGCCGGCGCCGGGCATGTGACCTGCGTCTAAGAATGCCGGGCCGCCGTCGGGCGGACGGTGGCGAAGTATCGCAGGCGGATCGCCGAATTGAGCCGTTTTGCGGGAGCGCGTTGCATAAGCGATGCCGCCCGATGTTGGTCATCGGGTCCCGCCATGCGGGATAATGGGCTGGAAGCAATGTGTTCGATGCCGGTGACACAGCGCCTGTGATGGGGCCGCCGGCTGCGATGAGCTGGTTTCAGGAAGGGGAACGAGCATGGCGGCCATGAAGCCGCGAACGGGCGACGGCCCGCTCGAGGTGACCAAGGAGGGGCGGGGCATCGTCATGCGCGTTCCGCTCGAAGGCGGCGGTCGGCTTGTCGTCGAGCTGACTCCGGACGAGGCGGATGCGCTGGGCGACGCGCTGAAGAAGGTCGTCGGCTGAGCGAGACGCTCACAGTCTTCGGGGTGCACGGCCACCCGCGGACCAGCACCGGCTCTGCCCCGGCACGGAAGGGACTCCGTACCGGGGCAGCGTCATGTCCCGGCGTCCCGGTGGCTCATTCCGTACGGTGACCCGGGTCAGCCCCGCCGTACCGCGCACAGCAGCCCGTCGCCCACCGGCAGCAGCGAGGGCAGCAGCTCCTGGCTCTCCCGTACGGTCCTCAGCAGCTCCCGCAGCCGCAGCACCTCCGCCGGCTGGGCCGCCGAGTCGACCGTCCTGCCGTCCGCGAAGACCCCCTCGAAACACACGAGCCCGCCGGGCCGGAGCAGCCGCAACGATTCAGCGAGATAGTCGAGGCACTCCAGCCGGTCGCCGTCACAGAAGACCAGGTCGTACCCGCCGTCCGCGAGCCTCGGCAGTACGTCCAGGGCCCGGCCGGGGATGAACCGCGCGCGGTTCCCGGCGAAACCGGCCGCGCGGAAGGTCTGCCGGGCGAACTGCTGCCGCTCGGGCTCGGTGTCGACCGTGGTGAGGACGCCGTCGGGACGCATGCCCAGCAGCAGATACGTCCCCGAGACCCCGGTGCCGGTGCCGATCTCCGCCACCGCCTTCGCGTCCAGGGTGGCGGCCAGCAGACGCAGCGCGGCTCCGGTGCCTGGTGACACCGAGCGAAGCCCTGTCTCGCGGGCCCGGTCCCGGGCCCAGCGCAACGCTTCGTCCTCGGCGACAAAGGCGTCGGCGAACGCCCAGCTCGTCTGCCGGTTGGCGGTAATGTCCCTCTCCTTGTCCCCGTTGGCGGCGCAACGGTGACTGTATCCGCTGCGCCCGGGAACCCGCAGATGGGACCGGGCGTTATGCAGGGGTGTGGCCCCCTCGTGATCAGCGCGGTTCCGCAGGGGGAGCGGGCCGGAATTTCGCGTAAAGATTCTTATCCGGAGCTAACGGGCGGAGTGGCTATGGTAGGGGCTCCACTGGACACCACCAGAGCCGATAGGGGAGGTGCGGCTGAGCCTGTGGATCGGGGAGGAGTGCTCACGCGCTGTCTCAGGTCGGCCGGCAAGCCGAAATCCGTGACCAACATCGCTGACCGTTCTCGCTCTACCGACTCCGCAGTTACCGCGACCTTCGCATCGGATGCGGAATCGCTGGCGTGGACGCCTCCCACCTGGGAGGAGATCGTCAGCACGCACAGCGGACGCGTCTATCGCCTCGCCTATCGCCTCACGGGCAATCAGCACGATGCCGAGGACCTGACCCAGGAAGTCTTCGTCCGGGTATTCCGCTCGCTGTCGACGTACACTCCCGGCACATTCGAGGGCTGGCTGCACCGGATCACCACCAATCTCTTTCTCGACATGGTCCGCCGCAAGCAGCGGATCAGGTTCGACGCACTCGGGGACGACGCCGCGGAGCGGCTGCCCAGCCGTGAGCCCTCGCCCCAGCAGGCCTTCCACGACACCCACTTCGACGCGGATGTGCAGCAGGCGCTGGACACCCTCGCGCCCGAGTTCCGTGCCGCCGTGGTGCTCTGTGACATCGAGGGCCTGTCGTACGAGGAGATCGCGGCCACGCTCGGCGTGAAGCTCGGCACGGTACGGAGCAGGATCCACCGGGGCCGCTCGCATCTGCGCAAGGCGCTCCAGCACCGTTCGCCCGAGGCCCGAGCCGACCAGCGCGCCTTTGTGAGCGTGGCCGGGGAGGGCGGAGCGGCGTGAGTGGCACGAGTCCGACCCCCGCCGAACAGCACCTGGGCGACCGGCTCGCCGCCCTGGTGGACGGAGAGCTGGACCATGACGCCCGCGAGCGGGTGCTGGCCCATCTCGCGACCTGTGCCAAGTGCAAGACGGAGGCCGACGCGCAGCGACGGCTCAAGAGTGTTTTCGCCGAGACCGCACCGCCCGCTCCTTCCGCAGGACTTCTCGCCCGCCTTCAAGGACTGCCCGGCGGGGCTCCGGGAGATGATGACAGCGGAAAGGGGCTGTTCGACAGGGGGCGCTTTGGTGAGGGCGTCTTCGGTGTGCGGACGGACGGCTTCGGCTATGTCCCGGCGGGTGCCCACGCGGGCGCGCTGTCCGGCGGCTCCGGTTTCCGTATCCATGAGGTCGCCCGGCAGGAGGCCGAGCGCTCGCCCTGGCGCGGACGGCGCTTCGCCTTCGCCGCCGCCAGCGCGGTGTCCTTCGCGGCGATGGCCCTCGGCGGCACGATGCCGCTCGGCACGGCCGCCGACGCCCTGCCCAGGGGTACGGGGAACAATGTGACGCCGATGCGGGCCCCCGGCTCCACCCCGGTGGGCAATGAGCCCGGCCGGCGCCAGGGCGGCGGACTCCTGCCGTATTCGCTCGACCACGCGACCGGAGCGGCTGCTCCCGGTGTCTTCCAGACACAGACCCTCGCCGAGCACGCCTTCCCGACGGGCTTCCTCGGGGGCGGCGCGCAGTCTCCGTTGATACGGCCCGCGGGCCCAGCCGTCCAGATCGACGCGGCCTCCGGGATCAGCCCCACCGCCACCCCCAACCCCACTCAGCTCGCGGCACCCACACTGCCCGCGAGCGCGCTGTCGGCCCGGCGCTAGGTCCTGTCCGGTCGGTCTTCGGGGATCAGGCCGCGGCGTCTGGTGGAGGGGGTCCCTCCCGTGCCGTTCAGGCCACGGGGGAGCATCGCAAGGCGGAGGATCGTCCTCGTACTGGACGTACTCGGGCGACTCCGACAACGCGGCGAGGTGCCGTGCCAGGCGTCGCGGGCCCGCGAAGATCGGCCGGATAGGGCCTGGCGGCCCCCTGCGCGGACCTTCGTAAACCTGGTTGAATCCATGCAGGGGTGCCTCTCGCGGGGCGCGGAACGGCAGTTGCGGGGAGAGCATGGACGACGGGAAGCCCACCGGACCCAAGGCGAAGTGGTGGAGCCGTCCCCCAGCGGGGCGCGCGGTGCCGCAGGGGCCGGAGGTGCCCGAGGTGCCGCCGGCCCGGAGCGGCGAGGCGCCGGCCGGGGCCGGCGAGGTCACGGCACAGTTGCCTCCCGTGACCGATGAGGCGTCGGCGTCCGGCGGGCACGCCCCGCTCCCGGCGGAGCGCGCGCCGATGCCCGCGGACCACCCGCCGATGCCCGCCGAGCAGCCCCCGGCACTCGCCGACGCGCCTCCGGCCTCCGAACCGCAGGGGCAGGGGCGCCCGCAGCCGTTGCACGAGCCCGACGCGTACAGCACACCGCCCTACGGCGGTCCCGGCCCCTGGGCGCCCGCGCCGCCCGTACAGCTTCCGACCCCGGCGCACGGCACCACGCTGCCACCCCCGTACGCGAGCCCGCAGAGCCCGCAGAGTGCGCGGACCGGGCTCAACTACCCGCCGCCGCAGCCGCCGCACCAGGGGCAGCACCCCGCCCCCGCCCAGCCGCTCCCTCAGTCCGTGCAGGCCGCGCATTCCACGCAGTGGCTCCAGTACGACCCGTGGAACTCCGCCGGCCCCGCCCAGCCCCTCACCGCCTACTCCGGCGAGCCGCGCAGGACCCGGCGCCGCCGGGCCGGGACCGCCGGCGCGGTGCTGCTTCTGCTCTGCGGCTGTGTCCTGGGCGGCGCCGTCGGCGCGTACATCGAGCGCAACGGCGGCTTCACCACGGTCGAACTCCCGCAGGCGGACCAGGAGTCCGGCGGCCGCGCCCCCGACAGTGTCGCGGGCATCGCCGCCAGCGCCCTGCCCAGCGTCGTCACCCTGCATGTCAGCGGCAGCGACGAACAGGGCACCGGCACCGGCTTCGTTCTCGACCAGCAGGGCCACATCCTGACGAACAACCATGTCGTCCAGCCCGCGGGATCCTCCGGCGAGATATCGGTCACGTTCAGCGGCGGCCAGACCGCCAGGGCCGAGCTGGTCGGCAAGGACAGCGGTTACGACCTGGCCGTCGTCAAGGTCACCGGAGTCTCCGGGCTCAAGCCGCTCCCGCTGGGCAACTCCGACAATGTCCGGGTCGGCGATCCGGTCGTGGCCATCGGCGCCCCGTTCGATCTGTCCAACACCGTGACCTCCGGGATCATCAGCGCCAAGGAGCGCCCGATCACCGCGGGCGGCGAGAGCGGCGACGGCAGCGATGTGAGCTATGTCGACGCCCTCCAGACCGACGCCCCCATCAATCCGGGCAATTCTGGCGGACCGCTGGTCGACACCAGGGCCCGCGTCATCGGTATCAACAGCGCCATCCGCGCCGCCGACAGCGGCACCGGCCTCGGCGGCGGCCAGTCGGGATCCATCGGCCTCGGCTTCGCGATACCCATCAACCAGGGCAAACGCGTCGCCGAGGAGCTGATCAACACCGGCAGGGCCACCCACCCCGTGATCGGGGTCAGCCTGGACATGGAGTACGCGGGCGACGGCGCCCGGGTCGGCACCGAGGCCGCCGACGGCGGCCCCGCGGTGACCGTCGGCGGCCCCGGCGCCAAGGCCGGGATCAAGCCGGGCGATGTGATCACCCAGGTCGACGGCCAGCGTGTACACAGCGGCGAGGAGCTGATCGTCAAGATCCGCGCCCACCGCCCCGGCGACCGGCTGGAGCTGACCCTGCTGCGCGGCGGCCGGGAGCGGAACCTGACGGTCGCTCTGGGCTCGGCGGACGGGAGCTGACGGTGATGTGGACAGGGCCGAGGGGTGACGTGCGGTCGGCACCTGCCCGTCACCCGAAGGTACCGCCCGGACAGGTGCGCCAGGTACCGTGGAGCGGCCCGGACCTCGACCACTTCAGGCCAGGACGGCCCCCGCTTCCGTCCGCGGACATGGAGAACAACAAGGAGCAGCAAGGTGTTCAATGACATCGGCGCACTTGAGCTGGTCACGATCGTGGTCCTAGCCGTGCTCGTGTTCGGTCCTGAGAAGCTGCCCAAGGTCATCCAGGACGCCTCCCGCTTCATCCGGAAGATCCGCGAGTTCTCCGAGAGCGCCAAGGAGGACATCCGCTCCGAGCTGGGCCCGGAGTTCAAGGACTTCGACTTCGAGGACCTCAACCCCAAGACGTTCGTCCGCAAGCAGCTCATGGACAACGACGATCTGGGGCTGAAGGAGATCCGCAGCAGCTTCGACCTCCGCAAGGAGATTACGGATGTGGCCGACGCGGTGAACGGCCATGAGAGTGGCGCGGTGAAGGAAGCCCCGGTGGCCCCCGTCGGGTCGGTGAATGGTTCCTCCGGCACTCCCGACCTGCTCAAGAAGCGCGAGACGCCCGTACGCGACGACCGTCCGCCCTTCGACGCAGACGCCACCTGAGCGCCTTCAATCCCAGCGTGCCGCCATGGGGTGGCTATCCTCCATCTGTCCGGCAGTGAGGCGCCCGTAGGGGGCGGGCCGCTCCGGACGCACGAGATCGAGGAGGCGCCGGCCAGATGGAGACGACGAGCCGGGCTGGGGCGCGGAGCGCCAGCTCATCCACCGTCGGGGGAGTGGCGGCGGTCGCCCGCCGCACGGTCGCGGAGTATCTGCGCGCGCCCTTCCCGTGGTACGGACTGGATGAGGCGTTCACCGGGCCCCGCTGGCTGATGCAGGTCGGAGCCACGGCCGACGGAACGGTTCGCCACGGCGCCACCGGCCATGGTGAGGAGCCGTCGATAAGGCCGGACCCCGCGGTGGACACGGACCGCTTCGCGGTGGTGATCACGGTCGCCACCAGCCCCGAGCGCCGCAGCGGTGACGGCGGCCATCTGGAAGCCACCACGACCTCCTCGGCCGCCTGGCTGGCCGGCTCGGGGCTGCTGTCCTCGACCTGGCCCCCGCAGCTCGACCACGCCCTGCGCGACGACTGGCTGAAACAGCAGACGGAGATCGCGTTCGAGCTGGCGGACGATCTGGACGGGCCGGCCTGGTCGTCCCTGGCGCTGCCGGTCGACGGGGTGCCGACGCCCTTCCACTACCGCGAGTCCGAGTTCGGCTGGGTGCTGGCGGGGTCGACGGACGGCCAGGTGCATCTGGGGGCCTACGGCCGTGGGATGAGCGCGTACGGCCTCGGCTTCTCGGTGATCGAGGACATCCGCGCGTACGACGAGTAGCACCGCGCACGAGCACGCATACGCCCATGTGTAAGGGGCGGCCGCAATGGCGACCGCCCCTTACACATGCGCCTGCACGGGCCTCCACGGGCCTGTACGGCCCAGCACGTCCCTGCGGGGACGGGCCTGTGCGCCTCAGAACTTGTTGCGCGGGGTGATCCCCAGCGACATGCCCGCGAGTCCGCGCTGCCGCCCGCCCAGCGTCGCCGCGACCTCCCGCAGCGCCGCCGCCGCGGGCGAGTCCGGATCCGAGAGCACGATCGGCTTGCCCTCGTCGCCGCCCTCCCGCAGCCGTACGTCGATGGGGATCGCGCCCAGCACCGGCACCGTCGCACCCGTCGTCTTCGTCAGCCCCTCGGCGACCAGCCGGCCGCCGCCGGTGCCGAAGACATCGATGATCTCGTCACAGTGCGGACAGGGCAGACCCGACATGTTCTCGACCACGCCGACGATCTTCTGATGGGTCTGCACGGCGATGGACCCGGCCCGCTCCGCCACCTCGGCCGCGGCCTGCTGCGGGGTCGTGACCACCAGGATCTCCGCGTTCGGCACGAGCTGTGCCACCGAGATCGCGATATCGCCCGTCCCCGGCGGCAGGTCGAGCAGCAGGACATCCAGATCGCCCCAGAACACATCCGCGAGGAACTGCTGGAGCGCGCGGTGCAGCATCGGCCCGCGCCACACGACCGGCGAGTTGCCCGGGGTGAACATCCCGATCGAGATCACCTTCACACCGTTCGCCGACGGCGGCATGATCATGTTCTCGACCTGGGTTGGCCGGCCGTCCGCGCCGAGCATCCTGGGCACGCTGTGGCCGTAGATGTCCGCGTCGACGACACCGACCTTCAGCCCGTCGGCCGCCATCGCCGCGGCGAGATTGACCGTCACCGAGGACTTGCCGACCCCGCCCTTGCCCGACGCCACCGCGTACACCCGGGTCAGCGAGCCCGGCTTCGCGAAGGGCACCTCGCGCTCCGCGGTGCCTCCGCGCAGCGACGACGTCAGCTCGCGCCGCTGCTCGTCGCTCATCACGTCCAGCGTCACGGCGACCCGGGTGACGCCCTCGACGCGGGCGACCGCGTCCGTCACGCTCCGGGTGATGGTGTCCCGCATCGGGCAGCCGGCCACCGTCAGATAGACCGTGACGGCCACCGTGCCGTCCTCGCCGATCTCCACCGATTTGACCATGCCGAGATCGGTGATCGGCCGGTGGATCTCGGGGTCGTTCACCGTCGCGAGCGCCGCGCGCACCGCCTCTTCGGCGGGGACGGAGGTTCCGTACGTGTCGGTAGCCATACCGAGATGGTACGGCGCCGTGCGCGGCCGAGGGAAAGGCCGCCCGTGCGGCCCGCGCCGGACACGCCGGGAAGGCCGTCACCGGCGCCGGTGACGCGCGTCAGTGATCGGAGTCCTCGCGGCCGCGCACGGTCTCGGGCGGGAACACCACCCGGTGCTCCACCATGTCCCGTACCAGATCCTGGAGTTCGGAGCGGATCCAGTCCCGGGTGGCGACCTCGCCCAGGCCCATCCGCAGCGCCGCGATCTCCCGGGTCAGATACTCCGTGTCCGCGATGGAGCGCTCGTTCTGCTTGCGTTCCTGCTCCTGGGTGACCCGGTCCCGGTCGCCCTGGCGGTTCTGCGCCAGCAGGATCAGCGGCGCGGCGTACGAGGCCTGGAGCGACAGCATCAGGGTCAGGAAGATGAACGGGTACGGGTCCCAGCGCAGCCAGCTCGGCGCGGTGACGTTCCAGACCAGCCAGACGGCGATGACCAGGGTCATCCAGACGATGAAGCGGCCCGTCCCCAGGAACCGCGCGATCCGCTCCGACAGCACCCCGAAGGCCTCGGGATCGTACTCGGGCAGCAGTCTGCGCCGGGGCGCCAGCGGCTGGTCGAGCCGGCTCCGGCCGCCCCGCGACAGCGCCGTCGAGCCGCCGACGGTCCTCGCCCGCTCCCGGGCGCCCTCCTTCTCCGTACGCTCACTCGCCACCGGCCACCGCCTCTTCCATCCCGCGGTAGTCCGTCTCGCGCCAGTCCTCCGGCAGCAGGTGGTCGAGCACGTCGTCGACGGTCACCGCGCCGAGCAGCGACCCGCTGTCGTCCACCACCGGCACCGAGACCATGTTGTAGGCGGCGAGGAAGCTGGTGATCGCCGAGAGCGGGGTCTCCGGGTCGAGCGGCGGCAGATCGCTGTCCACGATCGAGCTGACCAGGGTGTACGGCGGATCCCGCAGCAGCCGCTGGAAGTGGACCGTCCCCAGATACCGGCCCGTCGGCGTCTCGTCCGGCGGGCGGCACACATAGACCTGCGCGGCGAGCGCGGGGGAGAGGTCCTGCTGCCGCACCCGCGCCAGCGCGTCCGCGACCGTCGCGTCCGGGCGCAGCACGATCGGGTCGGTCGTCATCAGCCCGCCCGCGGTCCGCTCCTCGTACGCCATCAGCCGCCGTACGTCCGCCGCGTCGTCCGGCCGCATCAGCGTCAGCAGCCGCTCCTTGTCCCCCTCGGGCAGCTCGGAGAGCAGATCCGCCGCGTCGTCCGGGTCCATCGCCTCCAGCACATCGGCCGCGCGCTCCTCCTCCAGCTTGCCGAGGATCTCCACCTGGTCGTCCCCGGGCAGCTCCTCCATGACATCCGCGAGCCGGTCGTCGTCGAGGGCCGCGGCCACCTCCACCCGCCGCTTCGGGGTGAGATGGTGCAGCGCGTTGGCGAGGTCCGCGGGGCGCAGCCGCTCGAAGGTGGCGACCAGGCTCTCCGCGCCCTGCCCCTCCTCCTCCAGCGAGAAACCGGTGACCGCCGACCACTCGACGGTCAGCGCCTCCCCGCGCCGCCGCAGCGCGCCGCCCTTCCTGCCCCGCCGTACATAGACCTTGTCGACCTCCCAGTCGCGGCGGGCCGGGAGCTGCCGGATCGCGACATCGAGGACCGTCACCTCCTCGCCGCTGTCCGCCAGCCGCACCCGCCGGTCGAGCAGCTCCCCGAGGACCAGACGCTCGGTGGGGCGCTGCTCGAAGCGCCGTACGTTCAGCACGCCCGTGGTGATCACCTGGCCCGACTCGATCCCGGTGACCCGGGTCATGGGCAGGAAGATCCGGCGCCGGCTGAGCACCTCGACGACCAGACCGAGCAGCCGCGGCGGCCGGCGGCCGACCCGCAGCATCGCCACCAGATCGCGGACGCGCCCCACCTGGTCGCCGTTGGGGTCGAAGACCGGCACACCGGCGAGATGCGAGACGAAGATCCGAGGGGCGCCGGCCGCCATCGCACGCGCCTCCTTGTTCCTGAACGGTCCCTGAATGTCGTTCTATCCAGCGCGATTACGGGTTCAGGCTAGCCCGTACCAGTGCGCCGCGCCCTGGCGGAACAGTCCGTCCGGCGTGCGTACGGCTCTCTGTCGAGCGGCCGGGACCGCCCGGGTACGCTGCGGTCTGCCACCCGCCACCGTGCATGAGAGGCAGTGCGTCTGTGTCCCTTCTCCTGTCGTCCGGCCGTTCGCGCCGGGCCGCTCTTCCCGTCGCGCTCTGCGTCGGGCTGGCCGCGGTACTGACGGCGTGCGGTGAGGATCCGGACAAGGGAACCAACGGCCTGGGGAAGCTCTCCGCCACCGAGATCGAGAGAAAGGCGCAGTCCGCGGCGGCCACCGCGACCGCGGTCCGGCTCTCCGGCTCACTGGTGACCGGCGGCGAGACCTACAAGCTCAATATGCAGCTCAAGAAGAGCGGCGGCATCGGGACCGTCACCTCGAAGGACAGCACTTTCCAGCTCCTGCGCATCGAGGACGAGCTGTATCTGAAGGCCGACGCCGGTTTCTGGAGCCACGCGGACGGCGGCGCCGAGGGCGAGGAGCCCACCGAGGACGATGTCTCGGCGGCCGAGAAGCTGAGCGACAAGTATGTGAAGGTCCCGGAGGGCGACTCCTCGTACGAGCAGCTCAGCGGCTTCACGGACAAGCGGGTGCTGCTCGACGGGATACTCGCGCTGCACGGCAAGCTGACCAAGGGCGACCGCGCCAGGATCGGCGGCCAGCGGACGATCAAGGTCAATGGCGGCGAGGGCGACGGCGGGACGCTGGACGTCTCGCTGGAGGGCGTGCCGTACCCGCTGCAACTGGTGCGCGCGGGCGGCGCCGGTACGGTCACGTTGTCCGACTGGGGCAAGGACTTCGTGCTGGAGGCACCGTCGAAGGAGGAGACCGTCGACTACGGCAGCCGCCTGCCGAAGACCGACGACGAGCAGGACCAGTAGAACTAACAGGACTATTGGAGTCCCGGCTGCTCACTCGTCTTCGAGCGCCGGGACGACCGGTTTCCGGCGGGAGCGGATTGGCGAGTGGTCGCCATTGTCGGCAGGGGCACCGCGGCCAGCGAACCCGACGGCAGATCGGTGATCACCTCGCGGGGCGTCAGCCGCAGCACCCGGCACTCACGCGCCCACCGCTCCGGCATGTCCTCGGCGTCCGGGGCGTTGAGCCGCTTGCCCTTGAGTTCGGCGACGGCCTCCTCCCAGGCCTCCGAGCGCGGCGCCAGCTCCGTGATGTCCGCCGTCCAGGCCACCAGCCGGCCGCCCTTGTCCTTGCTGCGTACGGTCACCTCAGCCGTGGAGCCGTCGGCGAGGCCGGGCAGCGGCTGCTCGCCGGGGCCGTCCCCGACCAGATAGGCGGCGCCCTCGTACCAGATGTGCCAGAGCGCGCGACCGGGACCCGGACCCCGTACCCAGATGAGGCCGGACTTCTTGGTGGCCTCCTCGACAAGCGCCTGGCCGAGCCGCGGATCTGTCATGCCCGCAGCTTAGCCAGGCGCGGGGAACCGGCTCCACAGCCGCAGTCCGCAGCCGCCGGACAGGGCCTAGGGCGTGTCTTCAAAGTCGCGTCGTCCGCCCGAAGGGCGGGGCCGACGGCGTCTGGTGCGTGCGATCGCAAGGCGGAGGGTCATCCTCGTACTGGACGTACTTGGATGATCCCGACAACGCGGCGAGCGTGCGTGCCAGGCGTCGCCGGTCAGACGGGACTTTGAAGACACGCCCTAGAGCCAGCCGTTGCGCTTGAGGGTGCGATGGATCGTCACACAGACGACCGCGATCGCGCCCAGCACCATCGGGTAGCCGAACTTCCAGTGCAGCTCCGGCATGTGATCGAAGTTCATGCCGTACACCCCGCAGATGGCCGTCGGTACGGCGATGATGGCCGCCCACGATGTGATCTTGCGCATGTCCTCGTTCTGCGCGACGGTCGCCTGCGCGAGATTGGCCTGGAGGATCGAGTTCAGCAGTTCGTCGAAGCCGATCACCTGCTCGTGCACCTGCGCGAGATGGTCGGCGACGTCGCGGAAGTACTTCTGGATGTCGGGGTCGACCAGCCGCATCGGCCGCTCGCTCAGGAGCTGCATCGGCCGCAGCAGCGGCGACACGGCCCGCTTGAACTCCAGCACCTCACGCTTGAGCTGGTAGATCCGCCCGGCGTCGGAGCCGCGCGGACTGCCCTTCGCGGGCGCCGAGAACACATCGATCTCGACCTCGTCGATATCGTCCTGGACGGCCGACGCCACCGCGATGTAGCCGTCCACGACATGGTCCGCGATGGAGTGCAGCACCGCCGAGGGCCCTTTGGACAGCAACTCGGTGTCCTCCTCCAGCCGGTGGCGCAGGGCGCGCAGCGAGCCCTTGCCGCCGTGCCGGACGGTGATCACGAAGTCCCGCCCTGTGAAGCACATCACCTCACCGGTGTCCACGACCTCGCTGGTCGCGGTCAGTTCGGCGTGCTCGACATAGTGGATGGTCTTGAAGACGGTGAACAGGGTGTCGTCGTACCGCTCCAGCTTGGGCCGCTGATGCGCCTGCACCGCGTCCTCCACCGCGAGCGGGTGCAGCCCGAACTCGGCCGCGATACCGGCGAATTCCTCCTCGGTCGGCTCGTGCAGGCCGATCCAGGCGAAGCCGCCGCCCTCCCGTACCCGCAGCATCGCCTCGTGCGGGGTGACACACGGGTCCTCCACCACCCGGCGGCCCTTGCGGTACACCGCGCAGTCGACGACCGCGCTGGAGGCGGACGGGTCGCGGGTGGGGTCGTACGAGTCGAACTTGGTGTAGGCGGCGGCGGTCCGGCGCAGGGCCGGGCGGACCGCTGCGCGCAGGTCTCGGATCATCGACATGGCGGGCTCCTTCACGGAGAGGCCGTCGGCGAGGTGGCACAGCCCGGAATGGGGACGTGGTGCATACGTCCGCAAAGCGGGCGGCACCGCGGGGTCGCGGTGACGGCGTTCGCTACAGACAGGCTGGAAACACAGACAAGAGGCCGAGAGCGTGAGAACGAGAGAAAAGGCGCTCTTCCGTCGTGCGGAGGCCGTGCCTGGACTGCCGGGGCCTCAGATCCCCGTGACCCGGATCACCGGGACGAGAGCGGGGCGGAAGAGCGGTTGGTACTGGCCGGGTGACTTCGATCCACCGCAGCCCCACCTCCTCCGGCCGGTCCCCCGTGGGGGACGACGTGTCATCGGGACTCGGAGAGTGGCGCTCGGCGCACACTGTCCCGACCAGCGGCCAAGACTATCAGCCGACAGACGTCAATCTCTTCCTCTGCCCGATTCCGTAGCGATCTATGCTCCGCGTATGGCAGAAATTCTCGCTCTGGTCGAGGCCAGGCTCCGTACAGCGCTGGGCGAACCGGACGCGCGGGCCGCGGTCACCTTCCTGGGAACTGACCGTATCGAGGTGCTCCGTTTCCAGGACTCCGGGAGCGGCTCCCAGGACGGCGACGGTGCCGGAGTGACGCGGTACGCCACACTCGGGATGTCGGCGCAGCCCATGGCCGACCCGTCCGCCGTGCTGGCCGACCCCGTGAAGGGCCCGCGGGCCGAGCTGCTCCTGACCGTGCGGACCGGACTGGCCGACACCGATCAGGTGCTGCGCCCGCTCGCCGTACTCGCCGCGTCCCCGCAGGTCGAGGGCGTGGTCATGGCCTCGGGCGGCTCCCTGGACCTCGGCGGCCCGCTCTGGCCGGGGGCGCCCTTCCACTCCGTGCTGATCGGGGAGTCCGGCGGGCTGGTGCCGGATCTGGAGCTGGACGCGCCCCTGGAGCCGGTACGGTTTCTGCCGCTGCTGCCGATGACACCCAACGAGGCGGCATGGAAGCGGGCACGGGGCGCGCGGGAGCTTCAGGAGCGCTGGCTGGCGCACGGCACGGATCTCCGCGATCCGGTGCGCCGCTCCGTACCGTTGGACTGACGGTGATCCGTGGACCGGTGGTGCGGCCGATGGACCGGCTCATGGTGTGCGGCTGGACCGGTCTCATGGTGTGCGGCGGGCTTTGAATCGTTCCACCGGGACGGACTCGGTCCGGACGGGTGATCGTCCTTGACGCGACGTCGGCCGGGGAGGACCGTGGGGCGCTATGAGGGGCGAACCCAGTTGCCCGAAGTGCGGTGGCCGGGTCAGGGCGCCCGGTCTTTTCGCCGACTCCTGGCAGTGTGATGTGCACGGCACCGTGCATCCGCTCCAGCCCGTGATACCGCCCAGTGTCGAGGCCCTCGGTGTGGTGGTGCACCGTGCGCGGGTCCCAGTGTGGATGCCCTGGCCGCTGCCCGTCGGCTGGCTCTTCACCGGAGTGGCGTACGCGGGGGACGACCGCAGCGGGGGCCGGGCCACCGCCGTCGCCTGCTCGGGTCCCGCCCCGCTCGGCGGCATGGGGGAGCTGCTGCTCGTCGCGGAGGAACTGGGG
>NZ_LATD01000174.1 GCF_000981895.1 Streptomyces odonnellii
CTAGGCCCTGTCCGGCCGATCTTCGCGGGCCCGGAACGCCTGGCACGGCGCCTCGCTGCGTTGTCGGAGTCGTCCAAGTACGTCCAGTACGAGGACGATCCTCCGCCTTCCGATGCTCCCCCGTAGCCTGAACGGCACGGGAGGGACCCCCTCCACCTCCACCAGCCGCCCCGGGCTGATCCACGAAGATCGACCGGACAGGACCTAGTCGTCCGCACCATGAGCAAAGGAGTCAAGGAATGACCCGCACCGATCAGCGAACGGACATCCGTACCACGCCGAGGCGCACGGTCCTGATCTCCGGGAGCGGCATCGCGGGTCCCGCCCTCGCGTTCTGGCTGAACCGCTGCGGATACGCGGTCACAGTGGTGGAGAAGGCGGGCACGCTTCGCAGCGGTGGCTAACCCATCGACGTACGCGGCACCGCACTGGAAGTCGTCCGGAGGATGGGGATCCTGCCGCGGCTGCGGGACGCGCACATCGACCTGCGCCGGCTGACCTTCCTCGGCGGGGACGGCGGCGAGGTGGCCGCGGTCCACCCGCACACCGTCACCGGCGGTGTCGGGGGACGGGACCTGGAGGTACGGCGCGGCGATCTGACCGACGCTCTCCACGCGGCGGTCCGTGACGACGTGGAGTTCTTGTTCAACGACTCCATCGACTCCATCGACACCTTCGACCAGTCGGGCCACGGGGTCGATGTCACCTTCCGCGGGGGCGGCAGGCGTACGTTCGACATGCTGTTCGGCGCGGACGGTGCGCACTCACGCACGCGCGAGATGCTGTTCGGCCCCGAAGAGCGGTTCCACCGGTATCTCGGCCACCGCTTCGCCGTGTTCACGATGCACAACACCTTCGGGCTCTCCCACGAGACCGTGATGTGGAACACCCCGGGCAGGGCCGCGGCACTCTACGCCGTCGGTGACAACGACGACGTACACGCCTTCCTGAACTTCGCGCACCCGGAACCGCCGTCCGACGCGTTCCCTGACCCGAAAGCCCAACGGGACCTGATCGCCGAGGTCTTCGCCGACGCGGGATGGGAGGTCCCGGGCATGCTGGCCGCCATGCGCGACGCGGACGACGTGTTCTTCGACGCGGTCGGCCAGATCCGCATGCCCCGCTGGTCCAGCGGCAGGGTCGCGCTGGTGGGCGACGCCGCGTACGCGCCCTCGTTCCTCACCGGACAGGGCACCAGCCTCGCGCTCGTCGGCGCGTACATGCTCGCCGCCTCCCTGGCCGACCGGGACCACACCGCGGGCTTCGCCGCGTACGAACAGGGCACCCGTGCGTTCCGTGACCGCGAACCAGGACCTGGTCGGCGAGGGCGGAGCCACCCTCTTCCCGACCACCGCCGAGGCCCTGGAGCGGCGCAACGACAGGCTCCGCAGTCTCCGCACCACCCCCGCCACGGAGGGCCGCCCGGCCCGACCGGCCCATGCGGCCCTCACCCTGCCCGAACACATCCCCACGACATGAGCCCGACCCCGCCACCGAAGCACTGCCAGCGTCAGGCATCACTGACGTCAGGCATCGTCGACGACAGGCATGACCGCCGGCAGCCAGCTGCCGGGCCGCCTGCCGCCGATGACTGTCCGCCTCCTAAGGTGCAGAGTGGACCCGTTTGTACTGTGCGGACCTGAAAATTTGAAAGGAAAGCCGTCGTGAAGACCTTCACCCTGCCCGGCACCGACATCCTCGCGCCGAATGTCGTGCTCGGCTTGATGCGTATCGCCGACAAGACGGACGAGGACATCCGCGAACTCGTCCGCACCGCGCGCGACGCGGGCATCGACTTCGTCGACCACGCCGACGTGTACGGAGGCGAGCTGCACCATTGTGAACGCCGCTTCGCCGACGCGATGGCGCTGAGCCCGTCGCAGCGTGACGAGATCACGATCCAGACCAAAGCGGGAATCGTGACGGACGGGCCGTACTTCGACTTCTCTTACGAGCACATCGTCAAATCGGTCGAGGGCTCACTCGCGGCCCTGCGGACCGACCGCATCGACATCCTGCTGCTGCACCGCCCCGACGCACTTGTCGAGCCCGAAGAGGTCGCCCGCGCCTTCGACGAGCTCGAATCCTCTGGGAAAGTGCGCGCCTTCGGTGTCTCGAACCAGACCCCGCGCCAGATTGACCTGCTGCGCAAGTACGTACGTCAGCCCATCGTGGCGAACCAGCTTCAGCTCTCGATCACACACGGGCCGATCATCGCTCAGGGTGTCGCTGCGAACATGCTGGCGGAGCAGCAGTCGGTCACCCTCGATGGCGGAGGGATCGTCGACTACTGCCGTCTGAACGACATCACCATCCAGGCGTGGTCCCCCTTCCAGGCCGGTTTCTTCACGGGTGTCTTCCTCGGCTCGCCGGACTACCCCGAGCTCAATGCCGTCATCGACCGTCTTGCCGCCCAGTACGACGTCCCCGCCATCGCGATCGCGACCGCCTGGATCACGCGCCACCCCGCCCAGATGCAGGTCGTGCTGGGCACCACCAGCCCGGAGCGCGTCGCGGGCGCCGCCCAGGGCTCCGAACTCCCACTCACCCGGGCCGAGTGGTACGAACTGTTCCGCGCGGCGGGTCACCTCGTTCCCTGAACCGGGCTGACCGGCACGACCTGATCTCCGAAACCGGACCGCACCGGCCGGTGCGGCCCAACAACTCATTCTCAGGCCTCCTGCCCGCACGGTTCCGACCCTCGTGGGAAGGCCGCGTGACGGCGGGCCGCAGGCCTTGGCGGCGACGTGAATTCGGGACAGCCAGCCAGCTCCCATCGGGACGCTGGCAGGCGCGCCACCGAACTCCGGACGGCACCCGCCGAACGCCGGAGACCTTCGCGTCGGACCCGGTCCTGGAGCAGATCAAGGTGTTCTACCGCGGCGAGTCAGTTGTCCTGGTCTGGGACGGCCTATCCGCCCACTGGAGCCGGGCGATACGGGCCGAACAGGACTGGCTCACCCTGGAGCGATTACCCGCCTACGCTCCCGAGCTCAACCCGGTGGAACTGCTGTGGTCCTCTCTCAAGAAGCGCGAACTCGCCAACCTCGCCGACGACCACCTCGCCGATGTCGCCGACGCCGCCGAGCAAGGCATCCACCGCATCAACGCCAACCTCCGACTGCCATGGTCATTCCTTGCCCATACCGGCCTGACCATCCGCCCACCCCACCCACCGAACTTACGAAAACATCAGTAAGACGTCGTTTCTTATGGGTGACGCTCGCGCCGTTGACCGACCGCGCGGATGTCAGTGCGGTATGGGAGCCTCCCGGGCATGACTTACGACCTTGCTGTCTGGGAAGGCGAGAGACCAGCGGATGACAAGACCGCCGGCCTGATCTTCAGCGATCTGTACGACCGCTACATCGATGGGGAGGTGGAAGAGCCTCCCTCCGAACGCATTGCGGCCCACGTCGCTGCGTTGCTTGAGCGGTGGTGCGACATCACCGAGGACGACGAGGACACCTCGCCCTGGTCCACTGGTCCGTTGATCGACGAGGCAAGCGGTCCGCTGATCTACTTCGCCATGCGGTGGAGCATGGCTGAAGAGGCATCGGTCTACGCGGCGGCCGTCGCGCAGTCCATGGGGCTGATCTGCTTCGATGTTCAGCAGGACCGGCTCAGGCCGTGAGCGCAGTAATCAATCGGCGGTAGCCGATGAGGGTTGCGGCTATGCCGACGAAGGCGAGGAAGTGTTCGGCCTTGCGTTCGTAGCGGCGGTGGAGCCTTCGGCAGCCGGCCAGCCAGGACACGGTTCTCTCCACCACCCAGCGGTGCCTGCCCAGCCGTTGTGATGACTCAATGCCCTTACGTGCGATGCGGTGGCGGATGCCACGCTGGTGGAGCCATCGGCGCAGGTGGTCGTAGTCGTAACCCTTGTCTGCGTGCAGTTTCGCCGGTCTCCGGCGCCGGGGCCCGCGGCGGGACCGGATGGGCGGCATGCCCCGCACGAGCGGTTCCAGACCCTGGCTGTCGTGCATGTTCGCACCGGAGATACCCAAGGACAGCGGCAGCCCGTTCCGGTCACAGATCAGGTGGATCTTCGATCCCAGCTTGCCGCGATCGGTCGGATTCGGTCCCGTCAGCGGCCCCCTTTTGCGGCGCGCAGGCTGACCGAGTCGATCGCGCACCGGGACCAGTCCAGCTCACCCCACGCTCCGAGTTCGTCGAGGATCACGCGATAGAGCCGGGCCCAGACCCGGTCCCGGCTCCACTGGGCGAACCTGCGGTAGACCGTGGGCCAGGCGGGGCCGAACACCGGCGGCAGCTGCCGCCACGTGCAGCCTGACGTCGCCACGAAGATGATCGCCGCCAAAGCTTCACGGTCACCTGCCCGATGCCGACCACCACCCTGCGGACGCGTGACCACTGTCGGCCGCACCACTCGCCTGAACAGCACCCACAACTCGTCCGGCACCAGCCGCTCAACGAGATCAGTCATGTACGGATCAACAACCGATCACGCCATAAGAAACGACGTCTTAGCCGCTTCACGCTCTCCACTAAGGTCGGCTTCTTCCCGGCTGCTGGACGGGCCGAGCACTCCCTCGACCCGGGCCGACTCCGGGAAGCCATGGAGCAGACGAACCGCGACCTGGGTCGCGCGCCGGACCTGGTGTTCCTGCACAACCCCGAGCGCTCTCTCACCGGCCCGCCGGACGCCGCGCGGGACGCTCTGGGCATGGCGTGCGCTGCCCTGGACTTAGCAGCGGCGGAGGGGCTGTGCGGAGCCTGGGGTATCTCCTCCTGGGATCCGCGCCCGCTGCCCGGACTCGCGGTCGGCTCCATGCCCAGGCCCGACGTGCTGATGGTCCGCGGGGGCCTCCTCGCAGGGATCGACGTCCTGGAAGCCTCCGAAGCTCTGGCGGCTCGGTGGGGCCTCTGCACGGCCCAGCTCTGGGGTATGAGCCCGTTCGGTGGCAGGGCCTCGGATCCGCTGTGGGGCACGCTCGACCCGCAGGTGTTCATCGAGGGCCCTGATGACGGCCTCTCGGCGCTGCAGGCCGCGTTCCGCACTGCGTACTGGCTACCGCGGGTGGGAAGGGTCGCCGTCGGTACGGATGACTCCTCCCACCTGCGGGAACTGGTCGACGCCCTGCGTTACGAAGCCGACGCACGGAACGTCCGTACGTACCGGCAGCTCCCCCGCGAACGGGCAGGCTGTCAGCCCCTTTGAAGGTCGTCCGCGACCCGTGCCGCCATGTCGCGTGCCGGTTGGAGGCGAGGGTCCTCGGGGTGGGGGTCCGGGGTCAGGATCTTCGCGCAGACGAAGAAGGTCATCAGCTTGCCGTCCCGGCTTTCCAGGTCGTGGCGCCGTTCGTGGCGGACGCGCTCGGCCAGCGCCGGGACGGCGAGCGAGTTCCCCCACAGCGATGCCGCGTCCAGACCTTGAGGGGCCATGCCCCAGTCCTCCCAGTCGAACAGGCAGAACCGTGGTCCCGTCATGTTCGCCCAGTGGAGGTCCGCGTGCGTCGGCCGCCATTGGTTCAACGCTGTGTCGGTGTCGGCATGGAGGAACCGCTGGATCGCCTCGGTGACACCGCTCTGGGTGATCGTGAGGGTGTCCGGGGTGGCCACGCGCCTCGTGTGCTGGACGGCCAGCGCGTCCAGCGACCTGTTCAGCGCGTGCCACCAGTCGTCCGGCAGGTGGGGGTCGGTGGCTAGGACGCTGCTGCCGATCGGCGCTCCTGGCAGGAGGTCCGTCTCGTCGGCCCGCCACATCACGGCATCATCGGGTTCGCGCCAAGCTGAGCCCCGGTGCCACTGGGGCCTGGCCACCCCATCCAGCAGGGCAGTGCATTCGGTTCCGTTCCAGCCTTGGCCTCCGATCTTGTCGAACCGGCGCCGCTCGATCCGCACCCAGGTGCCACGGTCGGTTCGCGCACCGAGCGAGCGCCGTTTACGTACCAGAGCCCCCAGGTCCAACGAAGTCTGGAAGGAACGCTCAACCTGGTTGAGTACGTCATCGACCGGCTCAACTCGCAGGTCGGTGTGGGGTGTAGCGGACAGAGAAGACGGCACTGGACTTCCATGGCGATGGAACGACGCTAGCGTCCTGGACGCGATGGAGGAGGGCATCTACTCCGGCCGTGCGCGGCAGGCGGTCGTGGATATGCGCCGTCTCGTCTCTCCGTACCGGCGCCGTGGCATTCCGGCGGTCGCCGAGCTGGACGCGCGGGCTGCCGTCTATCTCGCCCGAGTAGATTGACCCCCGTCGCCACGCAGGCTCGAAGGGGAGTGCGGATCGCGTGACGAAGTCACTGGAGATCAAGCCCATCGCCACCGTGGTCGGCGGACGTACCGAGCCCACCGACGACCGCTGGACGGGCACGGCCATCATCCGCCTGAACCCGGAGTTTCCCGTGGAGGTTGTCCGGGTCTGGAGGAGTTCTCCCACCTGCTGGTCGTCTGGCACTTTCACAAGGCGTCACCCGGCGATGTTGCTCTCCACGCTCGCAGTCCCCGCAACAATCCCGAGTGGCCGTCCACCGGAACGTTCGTCCACCGCAACCACCGCCGGCCGAACCAGCTCGCCCAGTCCTTTCCTCGGCTGCTGAAGGTCGACGGCCTGGACCTGCACGTCACCGACCTGGACGCGATCGACGGAAGCCCGGTCTTCGACCTCGCCCCGTACTTCCGGGAGATGGGCCCGCGTGGGGAGGTACGCGAGCCCGGCTGGCCGGGCGAGATGCTCGCGGACTACTGGGACGACGCGCAGGACTGACCACACCACCTCCCTCCGGAGACACGTTGGAGCCTGTTCGCGTGTGGAGTTGGGTGTGGCTCTCCTCGTGGGACGCGCTGAGCTGCCGGTTTGGTGATGGGGTACCTGTTCGAATTTCTGCTGCGTTCCCCGCCGCAGAAACCGCCAACCGCGGCTCCCGTAGGTTCCGGCGTCACCGGTGTGTGAGCACGCGGAACTCGTTGCCGTCGGGGTCGGCCAGCAGCACCGCGCCGTCCTCGCCGTGGGCGGAGTCGAGACGCTTCGCTCCGAGGGAGAGAAGGCGCTCGACCTCCGCCTGCTGATCGCCGTCCGGCGCGAGGTCGAAGTGCAGGTCCTTGCCGGGGTCCGGCATCAACGGCGGACCGCCCCACGTGATCTTCGTACCGCCGTTCGGCGACTGGATGGCGGTCTCCCCGTCCTGGTCCCAGACCAGCGGCCAGCCCAGCGCCTCGCTCCAGAAGTAGCCCACGGCCTGCGAACCATCGCAGGCGAGCGCTCCGATGAAGCCACAGCCGGCGAGGAAACTGTTGCCCGGCTCGATAACACAGAACTCGTTGCCTTCGGGGTCGGCGAGCACCACATGGGGCGCGTCCGGTCCCTGGCCGACGTCGGCGTGCTGCGCGCCGAGGTCGAGCGCCCTGACCACAGTCTCCTGCTGGTCCTCCGGGGAGGAGCTGGTGAGGTCGAAGTGCAGCCGGTTTTGGGCGACCTTCTGCGCCTCGGTGGGACGGAAGCCGAGGCGGTAGCCAGCGTCATTCCCGGATATCAGGGAGACGCCGTCGTAGGAATCGTCGGCTTTCTCCAAGCCCAGGACCCCGGACCAGAAATGCGCTAGGCGCTCCGGCTGGTGCGAGTCGAAGGAGAGTGCGATGAGTCGGCTGGTCATTGCGCCACGCTTCCTCGGTCCGTTGAGTGCCAACTGTTGGCAGGGCGCCGTGTCAGCGCCTCGAACGAGGATAGGTACAGCTCTCCTGCGCGGAAGTGCTGAGCTGCCGATTTGTTGATCGGGGCTGTTGTCGGATCGTTGTCCTCCTACCGTGACGGTGGAGGAGGCGGTGTCGATGGTGTCGTTGATCGAGGCGTTGGAGGCGCGGGAGGCTGCGACCCCGAGTGCGGGTCGAGGAACTCGTGTCGCCAATCGCGGAGTCGACGGTGCGCCTGGAGGCCGAGCGGGAGGCGTGGTCCCGGTTGCGGGTGACGCGGGAGACGGTGGCCGAGGTGGTCGCGGAGATGTCTGGTCCGGACGGGGCGCCGGTCGCGGAGCAGCCGGTGAAGCCGACGGCCGGTGACCAACCGGGGCGGCTGGTCGGGGCGATCACGGTGCCGCACTGGCGGGTTGGCCGACCCCGCGACCGCAAGGCTGGCGCATCATGAGGCGGAGGAGCTGATCGAGGAGCGGGGGCCTGAGGGTTGCTAGGGCCGGGGGAGGTAGCACCCATGGGGCGGTTGAGAGTCCACTTTTAGCCCTCAACTTCCCAGGTCAGAAGAGGAGTTGGCGTGTTCGTGGCCGCCGCTTCCGGTACTCGGGCCGGCCGACGTGTACGTGACGCGGGTCACATAAAGTCGATCTCGTCATTCGAGACATTCATCGAACGAATAAACGAAGGGCTTGGGGTTGCCTGCATGGGCGGGATGTTCCGCCCCCCTCAAGTGGTGCGTAAGTGGTGCGATAGGCCATGAGAGGTCTAGACAACAAAGAAGCCCCGGGTCGCCGACCTGGGGCTTTTGCGTGGAGCGGGTGACGAGAATCGAACTCGCGCTCTGAGCTTGGGAAGCTCATGTTCTACCATTAAACTACACCCGCGAAAGTGGGGCTCTCATCTGCCCCGCATCGTCGGATACTCTACCCCATCGTCGACCCCGGGCGTGTTTCGCCGCGGGGTCGCTGTGTTGTTCGGGGGTGGGCGGTGGGG
>NZ_LATD01000175.1 GCF_000981895.1 Streptomyces odonnellii
CCGCCACCCTGCTCGGTGACTTCGGCGCCGATGTGATCAAGATCGAGCACCCGGCCCGCCCCGACCCCTCGCGCGGACACGGCCCCGCCAAGGACGGGGTGGGCCTGTGGTGGAAACTCCTCGGCCGCAACAAGCGCGCCGTCACCCTCGATCTCTCCACCCCCGGCGGACGCGATCTGCTGCTCCGGCTGGCCGGGCGGGCGGATGTGATCATCGAGAACTTCCGGCCCGGGACCCTGGAGAAATGGGGCCTCGGCTGGCCCGAGCTCTCCGTGGCCAACCCCCGGCTGGTACTGGCCAGGGTGACGGCCTTCGGCCAGTTCGGCCCGTACTCCCACCGCCCGGGATTCGGCACCCTCGCCGAGGCGATGAGCGGCTTCGCCGCCATGACGGGCGAACCGGAGGGACCCCCGACCCTGCCGCCCTTCGGCCTCGCCGACTCGATCGCCGCAGTGGCCACGGCGTACGCGGTGATGACGGCCCTCAGCGGGCGGGCGCTGACGGGCCGCGGCCAGGTGGTCGATCTGGCGATCATCGAGCCGATCCTGACCGTGCTGGGGCCGCAACCGCTCTGGTACGACCAGCTCGGCCTGGTCCAGCCCCGTACGGGCAACCGCTCGGGCAACAACGCCCCGCGCAACACCTATCGCGCCGCCGACGGCTCCTGGCTGGCCGTCTCCACCTCCGCGCAGTCGGTCGCGGAGCGGGTGATGCGGCTGGTGGGCCGCCCCGAGCTGATCGACGAGCCCTGGTTCACCACCGGAAGCGGCCGCGCCGCACACGCCGACGTACTCGACGAGGCGGTCGGGGGCTGGATCGCGCGGCACACCCGGGCCGAGGTGATGGCCGCGTTCGAGAAGGCCGAGGCCGCGGTCGCGCCGGTCTATGACATCCGGGACATCATGGACGATCCGCAGTACCGGGCGCTGGACACCGTCACCGAGGTCCCCGATCCGGAGCTGGGGCCGCTGCGGATGCAGAACGTCCTCTTCCGGCTCTCCGAGACCCCGGGCGCCGTCCGCTGGGCGGGCCGCCCGCATGGCGCGGACACCGGGGCGGTCCTCACCGAGCTGGGTCTGTCCCCGGCCGAGATCGCCGCGCTCCGCTCGGACGGCGCGCTGTGAACACCGCTCTGACCTGGCTGTACGTGCCCGGGGACCGCCCGGAGGTGATGGCGAAGGCGCTGTCCTGCGGTGCGGATGTGGTGATCGTGGACCTGGAGGACGCGGTGGCTCCCGACCGCAAGCCGTACGCGCGGGACGCCGTCGCCGACTTCCTGTCCTCGCCGCATCCGGTCCCGGTGCATGTACGGATCACCGACGAGCACGATCTCGCGTGGCTGGTGGGCCTGGCGGGGCTGACCGGGCTGCGTCTCCCGAAGGTCACGCACCCCTCCGACATCCACCGGATCGCGGCCCGCGCGCCGGATGTCGCGCTGTACGCCCTGCTCGAATCGGCGCTCGCATTGGAGCACGCCCACGCCATCGCCTGCGCGCACCCGGCGGTACGGGGCATCGCCCTCGGCGAGGCGGATCTCCGCGCGGATCTGGGGGTACGGGACGACTCCGGGCTCGACTGGTCGCGCAGCCGGGCCGTGGTCGCGGCCCGCGCGGCGGGTCTGGCACCGCCGGTCCAGTCGGTGTTCCCCGATGTCCGCGACATGGACGGCCTGGCGGCCTCGTGCCGCCATGGCCGGACGCTGGGGATGCTGGGCCGGGCGGCGATCCATCCGCGTCAGCTCGCGGTGATCGAACGGGCCTATCTGCCGACACCGAGGGAGGTGGCGGAGGCCGAGGAGATCATCGAGGCGGCGGCCGCGGAGGCGGGGGCGCACGCGCTGCCCGACGGCCGCTTCGTCGACGCGGCGATCGTGGCGGCGGCGAGGCGGACGCTGTCCCTTGTCCTCAGTCGCCGGACGAGCTGAAATGAGCCCGTCCGGCGATTGAGGACAGAACACAGCAGCCAGTCCGGCGATGAGGACAGAACACAGCCGGCCCGTCCGGCGATGAGGACAGGCGTGGCCGTCTGCTACGCGACCGGTCAGCTTCGCGCCGGTCAGCGCCGGTCAGGTCTTGTCGGCCGGCTCGGCGCCAGGGGCGGCGGTCACAGCGCCCTCGGAAGCCGCGTCCTCCGCCTGCGCCTCGGCTTCGTCGTCCTTCGGCTTCCGCGCCGACGCGTCCCGCTCCGGCTCCACCACTTCCTCGCGCCCGGGGCGTACCCGCGACGACACGACGAAGTAGAGGACCGCGCATACGAAGACGACGGCCGCGGTCCAGACGTTCAGCCGGAGGCCCAGGAAGTGGTGCGCCTCGTCGACCCGCATGTACTCGATCCAGGCGCGGCCCGCGCAGTACGCCGCGACGTACAGGGCGAACGCCCGCCCGTGCCCGAGCTTGAACCGGCGGTCGGCCCAGATGACCAGCAGCGCGACACCGATGCACCACAGCGATTCGTACAGGAACGTCGGGTGGTACAGACCCGCCTCGCGGTTGGTGCCGGCGGAGATCTCCAGCGCCCACGGCACATCCGTCCGCTTGCCGTACAGCTCCTGGTTGAACCAGTTGCCCCAGCGCCCTATCGCCTGCGCGATGGCGATGGCGGGCGCGATGGCGTCGGCGTACGCGGGAAGCGGGATGCCCCGGCGGCGGCAGCCGATCCAGGCGCCGACCGCGCCCAGCGCGATCGCGCCCCAGATACCGAGGCCGCCCTCCCAGATCTTGAAGGCGTCGACCCAGTCCTCACCGTCACTGAAGTAGAGCTGGTAGTCGGTGATCACATGGTAGAGCCGCCCGCCGACCAGGCCGAAGGGCACCGCCCAGACGGCGATGTCGGCCACGGTGCCGGGCTTGCCGCCCCGGGCGACCCAGCGCTTGCCGCCGTACCAGACCGCGACGAAGACACCGATGATGATGCAGAACGCATAGCCGCGCAGCGGAAGTGGTCCGAGGTGGAGCACTCCGGTCGACGGGCTGGGAATGTAGGCGAAGTCCATGGCAGAACCGACCGTACAGTGCCGGGCGGGATCTGAGGCAACCCGCCCGGCAACTTCTGGATAACGAGGTCACACGCCGGGTGAGGAGGCGGGTGCCGAGGGCGCCGCCGGCTTCTTCCCCTTGTTGGCCTCCTCGACCCACTTCTTCAGGTTGTCCGGAGTGAGGTTCTCCGAGCCCTTCTTCGGCAGCACCGACTCACCATTCAGCAGGACCGCCGGCGTCCCGGAGAAGCCGCCCGTGCGGAACGCCGCCGCGGACTTCTTCACCCAGTCGTCGTGCTCGCCCTTCTCCACGCACTGGCGGAACCCGGGCGCGGACTCCAGCCCCTCGACCTTGCGCGCCAGATCCAGCAGATGGCTGTTCTTGGCGAAGGCGTCGTCCGTCTCCAGCGGCTGGTTCCGGTACAGCACATCGTGGTACGGGGAGAACTTGCCGACGTCCTGGGCGCACGCCGCCGCGTTGGCCGCGCGCAGCGAGCCGCTGCCGCCCATGTTGCCGTCGATGATCGTGGCGAGGTGGTACTCGACCTTGAGCTGTCCCGCCCGCTCCAGCTCATGGATCGTGTCCCGGAACCCGTTCTCGAACTGGGCGCACGCCGGGCAGCGGAAGTCCTCCCAGACCGTGAGCGTGGACGGCGCGTCGGGCGATCCCACCGGGATCGCGAGACCGCCCTTGCCCACGGCCCCCGAGGGCGCGCTCGCCGGCTGCCCCGCGCTGTCGCTCCTGTCCTTGCCGACCTCGGCGGCGACCACACCGATCACCCCGACCGCGCCGAGCACCCCGACGACCGCCACGGACATGACCAGGGTGCGCCGCCGCTTCTCCCGCACCCGGTCCGCCGCACGTTCCTGCTGGAGCCGCTCTCTCGCGCTCCGCTTTGCCTCACGGTTCTTCTCGCTCACGCCCACAGCAACGAACCGGGGAGGCGCCTCCGCACCTCCCCGGTCCCAGGTCCACCCGTACGGGTGAGGCGACCCGTCAGCGCTTGCGAACGCCCTCGGCCAGCTCGGCCGCCAGCTCCCGTACGGCCACCAGTCCGGCCGCCGTGTCGGGCGCGTCCAGGATCCGCTTCACGAACGCCGAGCCGACGATGACACCGTCCGCGAAGCCCGCGACCTCGGCCGCCTGCTCCGCGTTGGACACGCCAAGCCCGACACACACCGGCAGGCCGGTGGTGGCGCGGGTGCGCAGCACCAGATTCCGGGCCTCCCGGCCGACCGACTCACGGGTACCCGTGACCCCCATCAGCGAAGCCGCGTACACGAAGCCGGTGCCCACCGCGGTGATGTCGGCCAGCCGGGCGTCCTTGCTGCTGGGCGCCACCACGAAGACCGTCGCGAGTCCCTGCTTCTCCGCGTGCTCGCGCCAGCGCGCGGACTCCTGTACGGGCAGGTCGGGCAGGATGCAGCCGGCGCCGCCCGCCTCGGCCAGCTCGGCGGTGAAGCGCTCGATGCCGTACCGGTCGACCGGGTTCCAGTACGTCATCACCAGGACGGGCTTGCCGGTCGCCTCGTACGCCTCGCGGACCGTACGCATCACATCGGCGATCTTCACCCCGCCCCGCAGCGCGATGTCGTCGGCGGTCTGGATGACCGGCCCGTCGAGGACGGGGTCACTGTGCGGCAGCCCCACCTCAACCACATCGGCGCCGCCGTCCAGGACCGCCTTCACGGCCTCGATCCCGCCGTCCACGGTCGGGAAGCCCGCCGGGAGATAGGCGATCAGCGCGGCCCGGTTCTCGGACTTCGCCGCCGCGAGCGTGTCGCCCAACAGCGCGATGTTCCCGCTCACTTGGTGCCCTCCCCGTCGTACAGCCCGAAGTAGCGGGCGGCCGTGTCCATGTCCTTGTCGCCGCGCCCGGAGAGGTTGACGACGATCAGCCCGTCCTCGCCCAGCTCCCGTCCCACCTCCAGCGCGCCGGCCAGCGCGTGCGCGCTCTCGATCGCCGGGATGATGCCCTCGGTGCGCGACAGCAGCCGCAGCGCACGCATCGCGTCGTCGTCGGTGACCGCGCGGTACTCGCCACGGCCGCTGTCCTTGAGATAGGCGTGCTCCGGGCCGATGCCCGGGTAGTCGAGGCCGGCCGAGATCGAGTACGGCTCGGTGATCTGGCCCTCCTCGTCCTGGAGTACGTACGACCGCGAGCCGTGCAGGATGCCGGGCTCGCCCGCGGTCAGGGTCGCGGCGTGCTCACCGCTGTCGAGCCCGTGCCCGGCGGGCTCGCAGCCCACCAGCCGTACGGCCGCGTCGGGGATGAACGCGTGGAAGAGCCCGATCGCGTTCGACCCGCCCCCCACACACGCCACGGCCGCGTCGGGCAGCCGGCCCGCGCGCTCCAGGAGCTGGCGTCTGGCCTCCACCCCGATGACCCGGTGGAAATCGCGCACCATCGCGGGGAAGGGGTGCGGCCCGGCGACCGTGCCGAACAGATAGTGGGTGTGGTCCACATTGGCGACCCAGTCGCGGAACGCCTCGTTGATGGCGTCCTTCAGCGTCCTGCTGCCGGACGAGACGGGCACGACCTCGGCGCCGAGCATCCGCATCCTGGCGACGTTGAGGGCCTGGCGCCGGGTGTCGATCTCGCCCATGTAGATGGTGCAGTCGAGCCCGAACAGCGCGCAGGCGGTGGCGGTCGCAACGCCGTGCTGTCCGGCGCCGGTCTCGGCGATGACCCGGGTCTTGCCCATGCGCCTGGTCAGCAGCGCCTGCCCGAGCACATTGTTGATCTTGTGGGATCCGGTGTGGTTGAGGTCCTCACGCTTGAGGAAGATCCGGGCGCCCCCGGCGTGCCCGGCGAACCGCGGCACCTCGGTCAGCGCGCTGGGGCGGCCCGTGTAGTCGACGAGCAGTGCGTTCAGCTCGGCGGCGAAGGCGGGGTCGCCCTTGGCCTTCTCGTACTCGACGGCGACCTCGTCGACGGCGGCGACCAGCGCCTCGGGAATGAACTTGCCGCCGAAGGCACCGAAGTACCCTTCGGCGCTGGGGACTTGACCCTCTGGGTCGGGGACAAAAAATGCGGACACGCGAGAACTCCTCAGGAAGCAACGAGACGGGAAAAGAGCACCGTGTCGCACCAAGGCGAGGCACCCCGGCACCCGGCGACGGACGCGAGGGGACGGGCCGCAGTGGCCGGTTCCTGGACGTAAAGCGTCGCAACTCGCGCGAAGCGCGGTGAGGACAGCAGTCCAGGAACCGGCCACGGAGGCACGGCACCGCACGCACAACGCACAGTCACCGCACCCCGGGCACGACACCGCACGCACCACGCGCGGTCACCGCACCCCGCCCGGCCACGCCTACAGCGCGGCCCCGCGCCATCGCATGCCGTTGACCTGTCCCGGCTCGTCACCGATCACATACCGGACCCGCCGCCCGTGCACCCGCCGGGCCGGCGCGCGGCACCCGCGCGGGCGGCAGCCACGCGCCAGCGCCGCGTGCGGCGTGTGCGGTACGGGTACGGCGGCGGTGTGCACGGCGGGATCAGTCCCTGCCGTGCCGCAGCGCCGGGTGGGCGCCCGCCGCGACGAGGTCGGCCACCGCGGCCTTCGGGTCGCGCCCGGTCACCAGGGACTCGCCGACCAGAACGGCGTCGGCCCCGGCGTTGGCGTACGCGATCAGGTCGTGCGGCCCGCGCACCCCGGACTCGGCGATCTTCACGATGCCGGCCGGGATCTCGGGGGCGACCCGCTCAAATGTGCCACGGTCCACTTTCAGGGTCTTCAGATCCCGCGCGTTGACGCCGATGATCCGGGCGCCCGCGTCCACGGCCCGCTCGACCTCCTCCTCGTCGTGCGCCTCGACCAGCGGGGTCAGCCCGATCGACTCGGCCCGCTCGATCAGCGAGACCAGCGCGGGCTGGTCGAGCGCGGCGACGATCAGCAGCACCAGGTCCGCGCCGTACGCCCGCGCCTCCCAGAGCTGGTACGAGGTGACGACGAAGTCCTTGCGCAGGACCGGGATGTCGACCCTGGCCCGTACGGCCTCCAGATCGGCCAGCGAGCCGCCGAAGCGCCGCTGCTCGGTCAGTACGGAGATGACGGCCGCGCCGCCCGCCTCGTAGTCCGCGGCGAGCCCTGCGGGGTCGGCGATCGCGGCCAGCGCGCCCTTCGACGGGCTGGAGCGCTTGACCTCGCAGATGACCTGGACCGAGTCGCCGCGCAGCGCGGCCACCCCGTCCCTGGCCTCCGGAGCCCTGGCCGCGCGTCGCTTCAGCTCGTCGAGGGAGACGCGCGCCTGCCGCTCTGCGAGGTCGGCGCGTACGCCTTCGATGATCTCGTCGAGCACACTCACGCGAGCGGCCCCCTTTCCAGGTCGGTCGGTAGTCGGGATACAGGTTCGGGATCAGCCATATCGATGCTAGCCGGAACTGGCCGAAGGCTCCGCATCCGGTTGGCCGTGCCCCGCCCCACCTGGTGATTCACGGGGCCAGCGAGGAGCCGAAGGGCAGGTTCCTGACCACCGTGAAGATCAGGAGCAGCGCCCCGAGGCCCCACCACCAGAGGGGCCCGAGGGTGATCCGTACCGGCAGGCCCTTCGCGGCCCGTACGACCCAGGCCGCCCACACCGCGGCGAAGACCGCGTAGCCGACGACGGCGAGCGCGTTGGCGCCGAGGGCGGTGGCCAGGTCACCGTGCGCGACGGCGTGGGCGCTGCGCAGACCGCCGCAGGCGGGGCAGTAGAGACCGGTCAGCAGAAGCAGCGGGCAGACCGGGTAGTGGCCGGTTTCGTTCGGATCGACCAGGCCGACATAGGTCCAGGCCGCGGCGATCCCGCCGAGAACG
Organism: Streptomyces odonnellii; assembly: GCF_000981895.1. GTDB lineage: Bacteria > Actinomycetota > Actinomycetes > Streptomycetales > Streptomycetaceae > Streptomyces > Streptomyces odonnellii. The sequence goes on from NZ_LATD01000175.1 coordinate 7,775, forward strand.
GCGACCGGCGCGAACAGCCGCCGCGCGAGCGGGGCGGGAGCCGGTGCGAACACGGGCGGGACCGGCGGGGAGGACGGGTCGTGCGCGGGAGTCGGCATGGCGTCCACCCGGTGATTGTCGCCGCTGTTAAGGGAAAACGCAGCCCGGCCCGGCCGGACTGCGTCTGAACATCTGTGCGTCTGAGCGGCCGGCCGTCAGGCGGTCTGGGTCTGGGGCTCGGGCTCGCCCTGCGGCTCGGCCTTCACGGCGCCCGCCCCGGCCACGGCCGGGGCGGTCTGCTGCCGCGCGGCCAGCGCCCTGGCCCGTACCAGCTCCTCGGACTCCTTGGGCGTGCCCAGACCCGCGGCCTTCATCACCAGGCCGACGAGCGCGCCGAGCCCGATGACGCCGATCCCGGCCCAGAACCCGGCCGAGTTCGCCGCGACCATGAAGACCCCCGCGACGCAGAAGCCGATGAAGGAGATGATGACACCGGTCCAAGCCGCCGGGGTGTGTCCGTGGCCGCCGCTGTGCGCCATGAGGTGCTCCTCGTTCCTGATGTCCTGATGTGCAGTGTGTCGGAGTGTGCGTCGACGCTCGACGGACATTGTCCCGCATGCGCCACCCGTTCGGCGGCGGGGGGTCGCGCGATGTGGCTCAGTCCTCGCGCGTCGGGTCCTCGCCCCGGTCCAGGGCCTTCCACAGGTCCTCGGGACGGTCGGGGTCCGCCGTGGACGCCCGGCCGGGACCGCGCCCGGGGCCTCCCGCGCCGGGGCCGCCGGTCCGCTCGTACCGCCCGGACATCGCGGGCCACTGGCTGCCGTACAGCACCGCCAGCACCCCCGCGAACAGGATCAGCACGCCGCCGGCCGCGGTCACATAGGGCCAGGCGGTATGGCTCAGGGCGTCCACCGTCGCGGCGGTGTCGCCGGTGGTCCTGGCGGCCAGCTCGTCCAGGGCGGCGCTGTCCGAGGCGCCCAGGAACGCGGCCAGGGCCGCTCCCGCGCCGCTCAGCGCCAGCAGGGCGGCGACCAGCAGCCGCCCGGCGCTGCGGACGGCGAAGACGGCGACGAGCGCCGCGAGTCCCACGACGGCGAGGGCCGCGGGGACTCCGGTCACATCACGGCCGTCGGCGTCGAGCGGTACGGAACCGCCGCCGACGGCCGCTGTGCCCTCGGCCCATATCTGACCGGAGGCGATCAGCGCCACCGCGGCGCCGGCGGCGCCGAGGAGCAGGGCCGCCGCGAGAGCGCGTCGGCCGCGGCCTGGCGCGGTGCCCGCCTGGGCGGCGGGGAGGGGCTGGGGTACGGGTACGGCACTCACGTACCCCACTATCCCCTACCGTGTCACCCGGTGTTCAGCCGGTTGGCGGTATGCACGGCCCGGAGCACGGCCGCCGCCTTGTTGCGGCACTCGATGTCCTCGGAGACCGGGTCGGAGTCGGCCACCACGCCCGCCCCCGCCTGGACATAGGCCGTACCGTCCCTGAGCAGGGCGGTACGGATGGCGATGGCCGTGTCGGAGTCCCCGGCGAAGTCGAGATAGCCCACGCAGCCGCCGTACAGCCCGCGCCTCGTGGGCTCCAGCTCGTCGATGATCTGCATGGCGCGCGGCTTCGGTGCCCCGGAGAGGGTGCCCGCGGGGAAGCAGGCGGTCAGCACGTCGAAGGCGGTACGGCCCTGCGCGACCCGGCCGGTGACGGTGGACACGATGTGCATGACGTGCGAGTACCGCTCGACCGACATGAAGTCCACCACCTCGACGCTGCCGGGCGCGCAGACCCTGCCCAGGTCGTTGCGGCCGAGGTCGACCAGCATGAGGTGCTCGGCGCGCTCCTTGGGGTCGGCGAGCAGCTCCTCGGCGAGCGCCTGGTCCTCCCGCGGGGTGGCGCCCCTGGGGCGGGTCCCGGCGATCGGATGCACCATGGCCCGTCCGTCCTCGACCTTGACCAGGGCCTCCGGGCTGGAGCCCACCACGTCGAAGGTCCCGCCGTCCGCGTGGGGCAGGCGCATCAGATACATGTACGGCGACGGGTTGGTGGCCCGCAGCACCCGGTAAACATCCAGGGCGCTCGCGCTGACCGGGGTCTCGAACCGCTGGGACGGGACGACCTGGAAGGCCTCGCCCGCCCTGATCCGCTCCTTGATGTCCTCGACGGCGGCCCGGTAGTCGGGACCGCCCCAGAGCGCGGTGTACTCGGGCAGCTCGGAGGCGGGCAGCGCGGCCGGCGCGGAGTGCACCGGCTCGGCGAGATCGGCCTCCATGGCGTCGAGCCGGGCGACGGCGTCCGCGTACGCCTCGTCCACCCCGGTGTCCAGGTCGTTGTGGTTGATCGCGTTGGCGATCAGCAGGACCGTGCCGTCCCAGTGGTCCAGTACGGCGAGGTCCGAGGTGAGCAGCATGGTCAGCTCGGGGATCCGCAGGTCGTCGCGGGCGTGCTCGCCGATCTTCTCCAGCCTGCGGACGATGTCGTACCCGAGGTAGCCGACCATGCCCCCGGTGAAGGGCGGCATGCCGGCGGAGAGGTCGCGCGGGGTGTGCAGGGTCTCCACGGTGGCGCGCAGGGCGGCGAGCGGGTCACCGTCCACGGGGACGCCGACAGGCGGGGTGCCGAGCCAGTGGGTACGGCCGTCGCGCTCGGTGAGCGTGGCGGCGGACCGTACGCCGACGAACGAGTAGCGGGACCAGGAGCGGCCGTTCTCCGCGGACTCCAGCAGGAAGGTGCCGGGGCGCTCGGCGGCGAGCTTGCGGTACAGCCCGACCGGGGTGTCGCCGTCCGCGAGGAGACGCCGGCTGACGGGGATGACTCGGCGGTCCACCGCCAGCTTGCGGAAGGTCTCAAGGTGCATGGCGGCTGACCCTACTCGGTGGGACGGGCCGGTCCCGTCACCGTTCGAGCGGCGGGACGGCCGGTCCGGTCTGGTCAGCGTCCGAGCGGCAGGACATCGGCGTCAAAGCAGGTGCGGGCGCCGGTGTGGCAGGCGGCGCCCACCTGGTCGACCTGGACCAGCACGGTGTCCGCGTCGCAGTCCAGCGCGACGGACTTGACGTGCTGGACATGGCCGGAGGTGTCGCCCTTGACCCAGTACTCGCGGCGGCTGCGCGACCAGTAGGTACAGCGTCCTGTGGTCAGGGTGCGGTGCAGGGCCTCGTCGTCCATCCAGCCCAGCATCAGCACCTCGCCGGTGTCGTACTGCTGGGCGATGGCCGGAAGCAGTCCGTCGGGGGTGCGCTTGAGGCGGTCCGCGATGGCGGGGTCGAGTCCGCCGCCCGGGCCGGGGGTACCGGTGCTGCTCATGTGTTCATTGTGCCGCGCCCGCGCCGCAGGCCGGCCCGGTGTCCACTGGGCGGACGGGTCCCGGCCGCCGTACGCTGGGTGCCATGTCGACCCATGCCAAGCGTGAACGGCTTCTGCTCGCCGATCTGTTGGAAGCGGCGGGGCCCGACGCGCCAACCCTCTGCGAGGGCTGGCTCGCCCGGGACCTCGCGGCCCATGTGGTGGTGCGCGAGCGCCGCCCCGACGCGGCGGGCGGCGTCCTGGTGCCCGCGCTCAGGAGCCGGATGGAGCGCATCCAGGCCGAATATGTCGCGAAGCCGTACGAGGAGCTGATCCAGCTCATCCGTACGGGGCCGCCGCGGCTCTCCCCGTACGGCATCAAGCAGATCGACGAGGCGGCCAACGCGATCGAGTTCTATGTGCACACGGAGGACGTCCGGCGGGCGCAGCCCGACTGGACGCCGCGCGAGCTGGACCGGGTCTTCGCGGACACGCTGTGGTCGCGGGTGGAGAAGGGCGGCCGGATGCTGGGGCGCAAGTCCCCGGTGGGTCTGGTGCTGCGCCGCCCGGACGGCCAGACGGCGGTGGCCCACCGCGGCACGCCCGTGGTGACGGTCACCGGCGAGCCGGGTGAGCTGGTGCTGTTCGTGTTCGGGCGGCAGAGCGTCGCGGATGTGGAGCTGGACGGCGACAAGGACGCGATCGCGCGGGCCCAGGAGGCGAAGCTCGGGATCTGAACGGCCGTACGGTCGTACGGTCGTGCCGAAGGCCGGCCGTACGGCGGTGGCCGGCCGTACGGCCGTGCCGAAAGGCCTCAGGAGTGCGGGCAGTTCCCCCGGTACTCGACGATCGTCGGGCCCGGCGCGGGCAGCGGGCACAGGAACTGCTCGTATCGGGTGTCCGCGTCGATGAACCGCTTCAGCCACGACACGCTGTATTTCGCGATCGTGGTGTCCGGGGTGATCGGCGTCCGGTGCACCGCGCCCTTCAGCTCCAGATACGCCTTGTCGAGTGTGGCGGGCAGCGACGTGTAGAACGGCTCGGAGTGCAGCGCGACCGGCGCGATGGTGTCGCCGTCCGCCCCGACGACCAGGGTGGGTGTACGGACCTCGGGCCAGGTGGTGTCCGCGTTCCAGCCGGTGAGCGGGATCGCCGCCTTCAGGGACGGACGGCTCTTGGCGGCTTCCAGCGAGCCGCCTCCGCCCATGGAGTGGCCCATGACGCCCAGCCGGGAGGGGTCGATCCGGTTTCTGACCGGCGAAGTGCCGCCGGTCAGATAGTCGAGCGCGGCCAGGAGTTGACGGCCACGGCCGGCCGGCTGGTCGAGCACGGTGACGGTGTCGATGGTGAAGACGACAAAGCCCTGCGACGCGAGCCGGGGCCCGTACCAGGCGATGCTCGACTGGGTGCCGGTGAAGCCGGGCGAGATGGCGACCGCGCCGAAGGTACCGTCCGCGGTGGAGGCCGGGTAGTAGACCGTACCGCCGCCGAAGCCGGTGACACTCGACCGCGCGACGGTGGTCCGCGCGACGGCGTAGTGGCCGAGTGGGGCCTCGATGCTGGCGACGGTCGGGGCCGGTCCGCGCTCGTACGGATTGGCCGCCGCCCCGGCCGTACCGGGGAGCGAGGCGGCGAGCAGACCGCCGGTCGCGGCGGTCGCGGCGAATAAGCCTCTGAGCGTACGGATCCGGCGGATACGAGGGATACGGGCAGGGGTACGCGGCTGAGCGAGGTGCTGCTGCACGGTGGGGCCCTCTCGGTGAGGAGGTCGTGACGGCCGACGGTTCCACTGTCCCGGTGCATTCGCCCGAAAAGCACCAGTGAGTTCACCGGTTTTCACCGAAAGCCGTCGGCCTTCACCGGAATTCACCGGAATTCACCCGATCTCACAAACGGAGCTGGGTGCGGGGGCGTTGACCCGGATCGGAGCCCGGCCGGCCCGAATCGGCGCTCACCCCGGGCCGGAATCAACCGGGCCGGCCCCCGCTCCGGGCCCGTCGGCGCCCGCGTCGCCGTACGGCGTCAACACCCGGCCTCAGCGCACTGGATGGCCCGCTTCCCGCAGCGCGTTCTTGACCTCCGGGATCCGCAGATCGCCGAAGTGGAAGACCGAGGCGGCGAGCACCGCGTCCGCGCCCGCCTCGACCGCCGGCGCGAAGTCACCGAGCCGGCCCGCGCCCCCGGACGCGATGACCGGCACGCTCACATGCCGGCGCACGGCCGCGATCATCTCGATGTCGTAGCCGTCCTTCGTACCGTCCGCGTCCATCGAGTTGAGCAGGATCTCCCCAGCCCCCAACTCGGCTGCCCGGTGCGCCCATTCGACCGCGTCGAGCCCGGTGCCCCGGCGCCCGCCGTGCGTGGTGACCTCGAACGAACCCGACGGGGTGCGGCGCGCGTCCACTGACAGCACCAGCACCTGCCGCCCGAACCGCTCGGCGATCTCCCGGATCAGTTCGGGCCGTGCGATGGCCGCGGTGTTGACCCCGACCTTGTCCGCGCCGGCCCGCAGCAGCTTGTCGACATCCTCGGGGGTACGGACGCCGCCGCCGACGGTGAGCGGGATGAAGACCTGCTCGGCGGTGCGGCGCACCACGTCGTAGGTCGTCTCGCGGTTCCCCGACGAGGCGGTGATGTCGAGGAAGGTCAGCTCGTCGGCGCCCTCCGCGTCGTACAACTCGGCCATCTCGACGGGGTCGCCGGCGTCCCGCAGATTCTGGAAGTTGACGCCCTTGACGACCCGGCCGTTGTCCACGTCCAGGCAGGGGATGACCCGTACCGCGAGGGTCACCGGGCACCTCCCCGGTACGCCTCGACCTCGGCCTCGACGAACAGGCTCGGGTCGATCAGCCCGGCGACGACGACCATCGAGGCGGCCGGGCGCACATCACCGAACAGGTCCTTGTGCGCGCGCCCCACCTCGTCGGCGTCCCTGACATGGGTGATGTACATACGTGTACGGACGACATGCTCGACGCCGAGACCCAGCTCCCCCAGCGCCTTGATCGCGACGCCGAAGGCGGTCCTCGCCTGCTCGTACGGGCCGCCCTCCGCGATCCTGCCGTCGACCACCGACGTACAGCCGGACACCAGGACCAGGCCGTTGGGGAGTTCGACCGCGCGGGAGTAGCCGAAGGCCTCCTCCCAGGGGCCGCCGGACGAGACCCTTCTGATGCCCGTGCCCGTGCCAGCGGCGCCCGTCCCCGCAGCGCCCGTGTCGGCCGCGTCCGCTCCGGCGGTCATCCGGCCACCGCCGCGAGTGCCTCTTCCAGGGTGAACGCCTTGGCGTACAGCGCCTTTCCGACGATCGCGCCCTCGACGCCCACGGGTACGAGCGAGGCGATCGCACGCAGATCGGCCAGCGAGGAGACTCCGCCGGAGGCGACGACCGGCTTGTCGGTCGCGGCGCACACGTTCTTCAGCAGCTCCAGATTGGGGCCCTGGAGGGTGCCGTCCTTGGCGATGTCGGTGACGACATAGCGGGCGCAGCCCTCGGAGTCCAGCCGGGCCAGCGTCTCGTAGAGGTCGCCGCCGTCCCTGGTCCAGCCCCGGCCGCGCAGCGTTGTGCCCCGTACGTCCAGTCCGACCGCGATCCGGTCGCCGTGCTCGGCGATGATCCGCGCGACCCACTCGGGGGTCTCCAGCGCGGCCGTGCCGAGGTTGACCCGGGTGCAGCCGGTGGCGAGGGCCGCGGCGAGGGAGGCGTCGTCGCGGATGCCTCCGGAGAGCTCGACCTTGATGCCGGCGTCCGCCATGGCCGCGGCGACCCCGGCGATCAGCTCCCGGTTGTCGCCGGTGCCGAAGGCGGCGTCGAGGTCGACGAGGTGCAGCCACTCGGCGCCGGAGCGCTGCCAGGCGAGGGCGGCTTCGAGGGGGGAGCCGTAGGACGTCTCCGTACCGGACTCACCGTGCACCAGGCGTACGGCCTGGCCGTCGCGGACATCGACGGCGGGGAGGAGTTCGAGCTTCGGCACAAGGACCTCGGGTGACATTCAGAGGGTTCCGATCCAGTTGGTCAGCAGCGTGGCACCGGCGTCGCCGGACTTCTCGGGGTGGAACTGGGTGGCCCACAGTGCCCCGTTCTCCACGGCGGCGACGAACGGGGCGCCGTGGGTGGACCAGGTGACCTTGGGGGCGCGGATCCGGGGGTTTGTGACCTCCAGGTTCCAGTCGTGCACCGCGTACGAGTGGACGAAGTAGAAGCGCGCCCCGGCGTCGAGCCCGGCGAACAGTTCGCTGTCGTCGGGGGCCTCGACCGTGTTCCACCCCATGTGGGGGACGACCGGCGCGGCCAGCGGCGCGACCGTACCGGGCCATTCGTCGAGGCCCTCGGTCTCCACTCCGTGCTCGATACCGCGCTCGAAGAGGATCTGCATACCGACGCAGATACCCAGGACGGGACGGCCCCCGGCGAGTCTGCGGCCGATGATCCAGTCGCCACGGGCGGCGGTGAGCCCCTTCATACAGGCGGCGAAGGCGCCGACCCCGGGGACGAGCAGCCCGTCGGCGTTCATGGCGCGGTCGAAGTCGCGGGTGATCTCGACCTCGGCGCCGGCCCGGGCGAGTGCCCGCTCCGCCGACCGGACATTGCCGAATCCGTAGTCGAAGACGACCACGCTCTTACGGTGCTGGCCCTTCTTGCCGTTCTCGATCATTCCCAGATCCCCTGGATACGCAGCACTCCGGCGATCAGGCAGAGCGCGGAGCAGAGCCCGAGCAGCACGATCACGCCCTTGGGCATCTTCTGCTTGGAGAAGGAGTAGACACCGCCGGCGAGAAACAGGCCCACAATGATCAGAAGTGTCGACAGGCCGGTCATAGGGCGCCCTTGGTCGAAGGAAGGATGCCGACCGCGCGCGGGTCGCGCTCGGCGGCGTACCGCAGGGCGCGCGCCAGCGCCTTGAACTGGCACTCCACGATGTGGTGCGCGTTCCGCCCGTAGGGCACGTGCACGTGCAGCGCGATCTGGGCCTGGGCGACGAAGGACTCCAGGATGTGCCGGGTCATCGTCGTGTCGTACGCGCCGATCATCGGCGCCATGTTCTCGGGCTCGGTGTGCACGAGGTACGGGCGCCCCGACAGGTCCACGGTCACCTGGGCGAGCGACTCGTCCAGCGGGACCGTGCAGTTGCCGAAGCGGTAGATGCCGACCTTGTCGCCGAGCGCCTGCCGGAAGGCGGCGCCGAGGGCGAGGGCGGTGTCCTCGATGGTGTGGTGCGTGTCGATGTGCAGATCGCCCTCGGTCTTCACCGTGAGGTCGAACAGGCCGTGCCGCCCGAGCTGGTCGAGCATGTGGTCGTAGAAGCCGACCCCGGTCGCCACATCCACCCGGCCCGTGCCGTCGAGGTCGATCTCGACCACGACGGAGGTTTCCTTCGTACTGCGTTCCACACGGCCGATGCGGCTCATGCGCTCTGCTCCTTCTTGAGGTCACGTACCGCGTCGAGGAACGCGTCGTTCTCGGACGGGGTGCCCGCGGTGACCCGCAGCCGGCCCGGTACGCCGTTGTCACGGACCAGGACGCCCCGGTCGAGAAGGCGCCGCCAGGCCGTGTGGGAGTCCTCGAAGCGGCCGAACTGGACGAAGTTTGCGTCCGATTCGGTGACCTCGTATCCGATCGCCCGCAACTCGCCCACCAGCCGGTCCCGCTCGGCCTTGAGCGTCTCGACGTACCCGAGCAGCGTATCGGTGTGCTCCAGCGCGGCGAGCGCGGTGGCCTGGGTGACGGCGGAGAGGTGGTACGGCAGGCGCACCAGCTGGACGGCGTCGACCACGGCGGGGTGCGCGGCGAGATAGCCGAGCCGCAGTCCCGCCGCGCCGAAGGCCTTGGACATCGTGCGGGAGACGACGAGATACGGCCGGTCCGCCAGCAGCGGCAGCAGCGAGGCACGGTGGCTGAACTCGACATACGCCTCGTCCACAACGACCAGCGTCTTCCGGCCCGCCTGGGCCGCCTCGTACAGCGCCTGGACCGTTCCGGCGTCGACCGCGGTGCCCGTGGGGTTGTTGGGCGAGGTGATGAAGACGACATCGGGCCGGTGCTCGACGATCGCCGTGCGCGCCGCCGCCAGGTCGATGGTGAAGTCCTCGTTGCGCGGCCCGGAGATCCAGCCGGTGCCGGTGCCGCGCGCGATGAGGCTGTGCATCGAGTACGAGGGCTCGAAGCCGATCGCGGTGCGGCCGGGGCCGCCGAAGGCCTGGAGGAGCTGCTGGATGACCTCGTTGGACCCGTTGGCGGCCCAGACGTTCGCGGCGGTCAGCGGGTGCTTTCCGGTACGGGTGAGATACGCGGCCAGCTCGGTGCGCAGCTCGACGGCGTCCCGGTCGGGATAGCGGTTGAGCCCGCGGGCGGCCTCGCGTACGCGCTCGGCGATCCGCTCGACGAGCGGCTCGGGCAGGGGGTAGGGGTTCTCGTTGGTGTTGAGCTGTACGGGGACGTCGAGCTGGGGCGCGCCGTACGGGGACTTGCCGCGCAGCTCGTCCCGTACGGGGAGATCGTCGATACCGAAGTCGGCCATGTCGGTCACTTACCGGGCACCTGCCAGCTACTGTGCTGGTCTGGTTCGGCTCCGCCAAAACGTGCCTTCACCGCCGCGCCGTGCGCGGGCAGGTCCTCCGCCTCCGCGAGCGTGACCACGTGGTGGGCGACCTCGGCGAGCGCGTCCGCGCTGTAGTCCACGACGTGGATGCCGCGCAGGAAGGACTGGACGGAGAGCCCCGAGGAGTGGCAGGCGCAACCGCCGGTCGGCAGCACATGGTTGGAGCCCGCGCAGTAGTCACCGAGCGAGACCGGGGAGTACGGGCCGACGAAGACCGCGCCCGCGTTGCGGACCCGCCCGGCCACCCCGGCCGCGTCGGCGGTCTGGATCTCCAGGTGCTCGGCGCCGTACGCGTTGACGACCCGCAGGCCGTCCTCGACGGAGCCGACCAGCACGACGGCGGACTGCCGGCCCGAGAGCGCGGGGACCACCCGGTCGTCGATGTGCTTGGTCGCGGCGACCTGCGGCTCCAACTCCTTCTCCACCGCGTCGGCCAGCTCGACGGAGTCGGTGACGAGGACGGCGGCGGCCAGCGGGTCGTGCTCGGCCTGGCTGATCAGGTCGGCGGCGACATGCACCGGGTCGGCGGTGCCGTCGGCGAGGATCGCGATCTCGGTGGGGCCGGCCTCGGCGTCGATGCCGATCCGGCCGGTGAAGTAGCGCTTGGCGGCGGCGACCCAGACATTGCCGGGCCCGGTGACCATGTTCACCGGGGCGCACTCCTCGGTCCCGTACGCGAACATCGCGACGGCCGTGGCGCCGCCCGCCGCGTACACCTCGTCGATACCGAGCAGCGCGCAGGCGGCCAGGATCGTCGGGTGCGGCAGACCGCCGAACTCGCGTTGGGCGGGCGAGGCCAGCGCGATGGACTCGACGCCCGCCACCTGCGCCGGCACCGCGTTCATGACCACGGAGGACGGGTAGACGGACCGGCCGCCCGGCGCGTACAGGCCCACGCGCTCGACGGGGACCCACCGCTCGGTGACCGTGCCGCCGGGGACGACCTGCGTGGTGGTCGTGCCGCGCCGCTGTGCCTCGTGGACCACCCTGGCCCGCCGGATCGACTCCTCAAGGGCGGCCCGTACGGCCGGATCGAGCGCGTCCAGCGCGGCCCCCAGCGCCTGTTCGGGCACCCGTACCCGCTCCAGCGTCACACCGTCGAACCGCTCCGCGTACTCGATCAGGGCCGCCGTGCCGCGATGGCGTACGTCCTCACAGATGGGCCGCACCTTCTCCAGGGCGGCTTCCACGTCGAACTCGGCTCGGGGCAGCAGATCACGCAGGGCTCCGCCCTCGGGGAGGGTGTCGCCGCGCAGGTCGATTCGTGAGATCACGGGGTCAATTCTCGCAGACCGGACGAGGCCGCCGGACGCGCGTATCACTGGCTGATACACGTCCCGGAAGCCCCACCGCACCACTAGCGTTCAGCTCGTCACTGAGCGGGAACAACCGTTGTACGGACCATTCAGGGACCGTCTGTGATTGATCTGTGACCATCTGTATTCGATCAGGCTGTATTCGATCAGGGGAAGCGGAGGCGGCAGTGACCGAGCCGCAGGACGACGAATCTCCCGACTGGCTCAGCGCTGCGGAACTGGGCATGTGGCAGTCGTTCCGCAACGGCAGCATGTACGACCTGAGCGCCGCGGATCCGCTGCTCAACGATCCGTTCTCGCCACGCCCCTGGGGCACCGAGCGCAGTGTGCGCGCCCGGGTCGTCGCGCTGCTGCTGCTCAGCGGACCCGCCGCGCTGCCCGGCCGGGTCGCGGCGCTGAAGCTGCGCGGGGTCCAGATCACCGGGACGCTGAATCTCGCGGGCGGCACGATCGCGCCGTACGTCGAGCTGAACCACTGCCGCTTCGAGAACGAAGTGGTGCTGCCCGAATCGCACTTCACCACCCTGCGGATGGTGGGCTGTGCGATTCCGCGGCTGGAGGCGGCCCGGCTGCACACCGAGGGCGATCTCCATCTGCCGCGCTGCCGCTTCGAGCGCGGCATCCGGCTGACGGACGCGCAGATCGGTACGGATCTGCTGATCAGCCAGATCGATGTACGGCCCGACCGGCTCGGCAGGGCCATCACCGCCGACGGGATGTCCGTCGCGCAGGACCTCCAGGCCGATCAGATCGAGACACACGGCGAGGTCAGTCTGCGCGGCGCCAAGATCGGCGTGTCGCTGAGCCTGCGCGGGAGCAGGCTGCGCGCCGCGCCGGGGCGGCGCGCGCTCAACGCCCCGCAGCTCACGGTGGAACGGTCGCTGTACATGACGGGCGCGTGGATCAGCGAAGAGACCGGCGCGCCGGGGACGACTCCGCCGCACGGCATCGGGCGGGTCTCCACACCGCTGCACGGCACCCGGCTCCAGCCGTTCGAATGCCGGGGCGGGGTACGGCTCGACGACGGGCGGTTCGGGGACGCGGTCGATGTGGACCAGGCGCGGTTCTTCCTGGCGGCGACGGACGAGCTGTCGCTGCGCAGGATCGTCACTCCCGAACTGCGGTTCAAGTGCGAGCGCCCGGAGGAGGGCAGGGTCGTCCTGAGCGGCGCGAAGATCGTCACGCTGGTCGACATGTCGACGAGCTGGCCGGGGCCCGGCGGGCTGGCGATGGGCGGTTTCGTGTACGAGAACCTCGTCCCGTTCGGCCACTTCCCGCTGCTGCGGCGGTTGGAGTGGGTGGCGGCGGCGACTCCCGAGTACTCTCCGGAACCGTACGAGCGGCTGGCGCAGGTGCTCCGCAACAGCGGCGAGGACGCGGACGCGCGCGAGGTGCTGCTCGCCAAGCAGCGGCGCCGCCGCGAGACGCTGCCGCTGGCCGCCAAGCTCTGGGGGTATCTCCAGGACTGGACGGTGGCGTACGGCTACCGGCCGGGCCGGGCGGCACTGTGGATGGCGGTGCTGTGGGGCGCGGGCACGATCGGTTTCGCGCAGCACGCGCCGCGGTCGATCAAGGCGACGGAGCACCCGGAGTGGAATCCGGCGCTCTACGCGCTGGATCTGCTGATCCCGGTGATCAATCTCGGCCAGGACGGCTACTGGCTGCTGACGGGCGGCTGGCAGTGGGCGGCGGCGGCACTGGTACTGCTGGGCTGGATCCTGGCGACAACGGTGGCAACGGGAGCGTCGCGCTTGCTGCGCCGGGGTTAGGCCCTGTCCGGCAGATCTTCGCGGGCCCGCGACGCCCGGCACGGCACCTCGCTGCGTTGTCGGATCGTCCAAGTACGTCCAGTACGAGGACGATCCTCCGCCTTGCGATGCTCCCCCGTGGCCTGAACGGCACGGGAGGGGCCCCCTCCACCGGACGCCGCGGTCTGATCCGCGAAGATCCGCCGGACAGGACCTGGCGGCGGAGAGCGCCCGAGCCGAGCACGGCCGCCCGGCGAGTGAGCCGAAGGGCGCCGGCCGCTGTCGAAAGGGAGAGCGCGCTCCACATCCGGCCCCGCCACGCGGGCACAGGCCCCGAGGTACCAGCACGGCCGCCCAGGACACGAACATGTTCCGGCCCCGCACGGCCGCCCGGCGAGTGAGCCGAAGGGCACCGCCGCGGCCGAAAGAGAGGCTGTACTCGACATACGGCCCCGCCACGCGGGCACAGGCCCCGAGGCACGACCACGGCCGCCCAGGACACAGACATGCTTCGGCCCCGCACGGCCGCCCGGCGAGTGAGCCGAAGGGCGCCGGCCGCTGTCGAAAGGGAGAGCGCGCACAGGGTAGCGAGGTACGAGCGGACCGAGCACGGTCGACCGTCGACGGGGGCTTGAGGTGCCCGGAGGCGAACCGAGCCCAAAAAAAAGGGGGCGCGAGCACGGTCGACCGTCGACAGCGGCTTGAGGCGCCCGGAGGCGAACCGAGCCCCAAAAAAAGAAAGGCCCGCACGGGTTTCTTTACTTCCCCTTGACTTCGGGCAGGACAACCCTCCGGCCCGATACGAAAGCTTCACAGCCGCCCCCTGGCGCGTCCGCCACCTGCGGTTTTCAATGGTCCGCACCATGTCATTGCTTCGCGCCCTGATCAGCACCGCGCGTACGGTCCGGCACACGCCGCAGCTCGTCGCCGGGCTGCCACCGGACGACGCGGTGCTCCTTGACGCGCCCGACGAGCGCCTCGGCCCCGCGCTGGTCTCCGCCGCGCTCGGCGAGTACGAACCGGCCGCGAAGCTGCTCGCGACCACCCGGGAATCCGCCGAGTGGGAGAACCGCGACCGCTATGTGATGCGGCTGGCGGCCTTCGCCCACGGCCGGGACGCCTGGCTCACCGCCTGGCTGCGCGCCACGCCCCGCGACCCCGACGCGCTCCTCGTCAAGGCCGAACTCGCCATCCGCAGGGCCTGGGAGTCGCCCGCCCGCGCGGAACGGCTGCGTGAGACCGGCCCGCTGATCGACGCCGCGGCCGACGGCGATCCGCGCGATCCGGTGCCCTGGCGCGTCGCGCTCGACCACGCCCGCGGCACACACGCCACGCACTCCGCCTTCGAGTCGCTGTGGGAGCAGGCCATAAGGCGCTCCTCGCACCACTACGGCTGCCATGTCGCGGCGCTCCAGTACCTCTCGGCCCAGTGGTACGGCTCGCACCGCGAGTGCTTCGACTTCGCCGAACAGGCGGCGTACGACGCGCTTCCGGGCTCCCTGGTGCGCGCGCTGCCGGTACGGGCCGCCTTCACACAACTGCTGGGCGGCGAGCTGACCTCCGTACAGACGGACCGTATCGACAGGGCCGCGGACCTCGCGATCACGGTCTCCGCCGAATACGCGGCGGGCGATCCCTGGCCGGCCGAGGTGCGCAATCTGCTGGCGTACGTCCTGGCGGAGCGGGAGCGCTGGAGCGCGGCGCTGGAACAGTTCCGGCTGATCGGACCGTACGCGACGTCCTTCCCGTGGACCTGTTTCACCGACGATCCGCTGGGCCAGTTCCTGGAAACGCGCGACCGTGTCCGGATCCAGGTGGCCTCGGCGATGCCTTTGCGGAACAGACCCGGACGGAGACCGCCCCGCGGCCATTACGCTTGACCGTTGTGACCACCGCACGCCTCCCGCTCTTCCCGCTGAACGCGGTGCTGTTCCCGGGCCTCGTCCTGCCGCTGAACGTCTTCGAGGAGCGCTACCGCGCGATGATGCGCGAGCTGCTCAAGACGGACGACTCCGAGCCGCGCCGCTTCGTTGTGGTCGCCATCCGTGACGGGCACGAAGTCGCGCCGACCGCACCGGGGATGCCTGACCCGACGGCCGTGCCCGAGCGGGGACCCGCCGCCGGTTTTGGCCCCGAACCCCTCGCCGCCTTCCACCCGGTGGGGTGCGTCGCGGACGCGGCGACGATCCGGGAGCGCCCCGACGGCAGCTTCGAAGTGGTGGCGACCGGGACCACCCGGGTCAGGCTGCTCTCGGTCGACGCGAGCGGCCCGTATCTGACGGCCGAGGTGGAGGACCTCACCGAGGAGGCGGGCGAGGGGGCGCAGGCGCTGGCCGAGGGGGTGCTGCGGGCGTTCCGCAGCTACCAGAAGCGCCTGGCGGGCGCGCGCGAACGTTCCCTCTCCACCGGCGACGAACTCCCCGACGAGCCCTCGGTCGTGTCGTACCTGGTCGCGGCTGCGGTCGTGCTCGGCACCCCCGCGAAGCAGCGGCTGCTGGAGGCGCCGGACATCGCGGCGCGGCTGCGCGAGGAGCTGAAACTCCTGCGCGCCGAGACGGCGGTGCTCCGCCATCTCCCCTCGCTGCCCTCGGTGACGCTGACGCACACCCCGCCC
>NZ_LATD01000176.1 GCF_000981895.1 Streptomyces odonnellii
GGACCCGGCGGGGGCGGGGGGCCCGGCACCCGGTGCGGTCCCGTCCAGCCCGGGGCAGGCTGATGCCCCGGCGGCTGCGGGGCCCCGGGCCCGGTCGGCGGGCCGGGAGGAGGGGCCTGGTGCGCCCATCCGCCTGCGTGCTGCATCCGGTGCCACTCCGTCTCGTGCGACTGACGCTGTCGGCGGCCCCGCGGGCCCTGCGTTACCGAACGGTACCGCTCCCGGCCCCCGTTCGTCCTCCATCGCCGGACGGCCCGGTGTTCAGCCCCCGAGTTCCTCCGCGACGGCCCGCAGTGCCAGGCGGTACGAGCCGATGCCGAAGCCCGCGACCGTACCGCTGGCGACCGCCGCGACCACCGAGGTGTGCCGGAACTCCTCGCGCGCGTACGGATTCGAGATGTGCACCTCGATCAGCGGCGCGGTCCGCTGCGCCGCCGCGTCCCGCATCGCGTACGAGTAGTGCGTGAACGCGCCCGGGTTGAGAACGACCGGAATCTCCCCGTCCGCTGCCTCGTGCAGCCAGCGGATCAGCTCGCCCTCGTCGTTCGTCTCGCGTACGTCCACATCGAGGCCCAGCTCCTTGCCGAGCGCCCCGCAGGCGTCCACCAGCCCGGCGTACGACGTCGCCCCGTAGATGTCGGGCTCGCGCGAGCCGAGCCGCCCGAGGTTGGGTCCGTTGAGTACGAGCACCCGCCGGGTCACGCCGACACCTCCCCGTACGCCGCGAGCAGCACCGCCGGGTCGGGCCCCTCCAGCACGGTGGGCTTGGCGAGTCCGTCCAGCACGATGAAGCGCAGCAGGTCGCCGCGCGACTTCTTGTCGACCCGCATCGTCTCCAGCAGCCTGGGCCACTGGTCGCCGCGGTAGGTCAGCGGCAGCCCGACGGACTCCAGCACCGAGCGGTGCCGGTCGGCGGTCGCGTCGTCCAGCCGTCCGGCCAGCCGGCCCAGCTCCGCCGCGAAGACCATGCCGACCGAGACGGCCGCGCCGTGCCGCCACTTGTACCGCTCGTTCTTCTCGATGGCGTGGGCGAGGGTGTGGCCGTAGTTGAGGATCTCGCGCAGACCGGACTCCTTGAGGTCGTTGGAGACGACCTCGGCCTTGACCCGGATCGAGCGCTCGATCAGTTCGGCCGTGTGCGTGCCGGCGGGCGTACGGGCGCCCTCGGGGTCCGCCTCGACCAGTTCGAGGATGGCCGGGTCCGCGATGAAGCCCGCCTTGATGATCTCGGCCATACCGCTGACGTAGTCGTGGACACCGAGCGAGTCCAGCGCGGCGAGATCGCAGAGCACCCCGGCAGGCGGGTGGAAGGCGCCGACGAGGTTCTTGCCCTCGGCCGTGTTGATGCCGGTCTTGCCGCCGACCGCCGCGTCGACCATGGCGAGCACGGTGGTCGGTACGGCGACCCAGCGCACCCCGCGCAGCCACGACGCCGCCACGAACCCCGCGAGATCGGTGGTGGCGCCGCCGCCGACCCCGACGATCACATCGGTACGGGTGAAGCCGGTCTGCCCGAGCGCCTTCCAGCAGTACGCCGCGACCTCGACGGTCTTGGCCTCCTCGGCGTTGGGCACCTGGATGGCGACGGCCTCGTACCCCTGGTCCGCGAGGTCCTGGCGCAGCGCCTCGCCCGTCCCGGCGAGCGCCTCGGGGTGGATGACGGCGACCCGTGCGGCCTTCGGTCCGATGAGGGCGGGCAGCTCCCCCAGCAGCTGTCGGCCGACCAGCACCTCGTACGGGTCGTGCCCGGCCGTGCCGCCGACCTGGATCCGGGTGACTGCCTGGTCCGTCATACCTGATTCTCCTTGCCGGGGGTGGGGGTCTCGGCGGGCGCCGGGGACCCGGCGGACTCGGCCGGCCCGGCGGAGTCGTCCTCGGGCCGCCGCTTCAGGCCGAGTGCGTCGAGGACCGCGTCGGCGACCTCCTCGGGGGTCCGGTCGTCGGTCGCGACCACCGCGCGCGCCACATCGGTGTAGTGGTGGCGCCGGGCGTCCATGAGTTCTTTCCACTGCTTGCGCGGACTGACCGCGAGCAGCGGGCGCGCGGTGTTCAGCCCGACGCGCTTGACCGCCTCGGCGACGTCGACCGACAAGAACACGACGGGCAGGCCCTTGAGCAGTTCACGGGTGGAGGCGTCGAGGACCGCGCCGCCGCCGAGTGCGAGAACGCCCGGGTGCTCGGCGACCGCCGCCCGTACCGCTTCCCGCTCCAGCGTCCGGAAGTGGTCCTCGCCCTCCTCGATGAAGATGTCCGAGATGGGCCTGCCCTCGGCGGCGACGATGTCGGCGTCGCTGTCGCGGAACCCCGTACCGAGCCGCTCGGCGAGCAGTTCGCCCACGGTGGTCTTGCCGACGCCCATCGGCCCGATCAGTACGACGGCCGGTCCGCCCGGCCGGCCCGCCGGATCCGTCGCGCTCATCGGATCTGGAGGTTGTCGAGGTACGAACGGACATTGCGGCGCGTCTCCGGAACGCTGTCGCCGCCGAACTTCTCGGCGACCGCGTCCGCGAGGGTCAGCGCCACCATGGCCTCGGCGACAATGCCCGCGGCCGGCACGGCACATACGTCGGAGCGCTGATGGTGGGCCTTCGCGGCCTCGCCGGTGACCACGTCGACGGTGGCGAGCGCCCGGGGCACGGTCGCGATGGGCTTCATCGCGGCCCGTACGCGCAGCAGTTCACCGGTCGTCAGCCCGCCCTCGGTGCCGCCGGAGCGGCCGGAGGCGCGCCTGATGCCCTCGTCGGTCGCCACGATCTCGTCGTGCGCCTGGGATCCCGGCACCCGCGCCAGCCCGAAGCCGTCCCCGATCTCGACGCCCTTGATGGCCTGAATGCCCATCAGGGCGGCGGCCAGCCGCGCGTCGAGCCTGCGGTCCCAGTGGACGTGCGAGCCGAGTCCGACCGGCACGCCGTACGCCAGCACCTCGACGACTCCGCCGAGGGTGTCGCCGTCCTTGTGGGCCTGGTCGATCTCGGCGACCATCGCCTTGCTCGCGTCCGCGTCGAGGCAGCGCACCGGGTCCGCGTCGAGCCGCTCCACATCGGCCGGGACCGGGTACACACCGTAGGGAGCCTTGGCCGCGGCCAGCTCCACCACATGGGACACGACCTCGATCCCGGCGGTCTCCTTCAGATACGAGCGCGCCACCGCGCCGAGCGCGACCCGCGCGGCGGTCTCCCGGGCGCTGGCACGCTCCAGGACCGGCCGGGCCTCGCCGAAGCCGTACTTCTGCATTCCGGCGAGATCGGCGTGACCGGGCCTGGGCCGGGTCAGGGGCTCGTTGCGGGCCAGTCCGGCGAGTACGTCGGGGTCGACCGGGTCGGCCGCCATGACCTGCTCCCACTTGGGCCACTCCGTGTTGCCGACCATGATCGCGACAGGGGATCCCATGGTCAGGCCGTGCCGCACACCGCCGAGGAAGGTGACCTCGTCACGCTCGAACTTCATCCGCGCGCCGCGTCCGTAGCCGAGGCGCCGCCGGGCGAGATGGTCCGCGACCATGTCCGTCGTGATCGGCACACCGGCGGGAAGACCCTCCAGCGTCGCCACGAGTGCGGGTCCGTGCGACTCCCCCGCTGTCAGCCAGCGCAACCTGCTCAACGGTGCTCCTCATGCTCGCGCCCTCGACTGTTAGGCCCTGATGGCGCGACCGGTGCGCGGCCCCGGCCCGCCATGTCCGATCCTCCCACGCCCGTCGGGACGATTCGCCCTCCCGTCCAGCGACCGGACATCGGACCGGGCTGCGGCTACCGCGCTTCGAGTGCCTGTTCGCCGGCCTTCCGCATCAGCGCGAGGGGCGCGGGCGAGCGGCCCGTCATCAGCTCGACCTGGAGCACCGCCTGGTGTACGAGCAGATCGAGCCCGGAGACAACAGGGCCGCCGCGCCGGGACCAGGCGGCGGCGAGCCCGGTGGGCCAGGGCTCGTACAGCACGTCGAAGAGGGTGCCGGGCCGGTCGGGCACCCGCGCCGCAAGCTCGTCGGTGGTGCCCGCCGGGGTGGTCGCGATCACCAGGGGCGCGTCGAAGGCCGCGGCCGCGTCCTCCCATGTCTCCGTACGGACGTCGACCCCGAGGCGTTCGCCCCAGCCGCGCATCTCGGCGGCGCGGGCCTCGCTGCGTACATACGCGGTGACCGGTCCCGTACAGATCCTGGCGAGAGCGGCCAGGGCGGACGAGGCGGTGGCGCCCGCGCCCAGGACCGCCGCCGAGCCGACCGTACGGACCCCCCGCTCGTGCAGCGCGGCGACCATGCCGGGGATGTCGGTGTTGTCACCGGTGCGCCGGCCGTCGTCGCCGAACAGGACCGTGTTGACCGCCTCGACCGAGGCCGCGGTGTCCGTGATCCCGTCGAGCAGCGGGATGACGGCGCGCTTGAGCGGCATGGTCAGCGAGAGCCCGGCCCAGGAGGCGTCGTCCCGCAGCGTCCCGAAGAAGCCGGGCAGCCCGGCCTCGTCCACCTCGAACCGGTCGTACGACCAGTCCGGGAGGCCGAGGCCGGCATACGCGGCCCGGTGCAGCACCGGCGACAGCGAGTGCGCGATGGGCGATCCGAGGACCGCCGCCCGCCTGTGTGGGGTCACCGCTTCGGGGTCTCCTTCTGGCTTTCCTTGAGGTACTCGTTACGGTTCCGCTCGTGCTCTTCGTTGGTCTCGGCGAAGAGGGTCTTGTCCTCGGTGACGGACACGAAGTAGTACCAGGGGCCCGGCGTCGGGTTGAGCGCCGACTGGAGTGCTTCGGCACCGGGGTTCCCGATGGGCCCGGGCGGAAGTCCCTTGATGGAGTACGTGTTGTACGGGTCCTTGAGCTTGCGCAGATCGTCGACCGCGCCGAGGTCGAGCCTGCTCTGGCTCTTGATGTAGTTGACCGTGGAGTCGAATTCGAGCCGGCCGACCGTCTCGGTGTTGTCCGGTTCGAGGCGGTTGTAGACGACCCGCGCGACCTTGTCGAAGTCGTGCTTGTACTTGCCCTCCGCCTGGACGAGGCTCGCGACGGTGATCACCTGGAGCGGCGACGTCAGACCGAGCTTGTCGGCCTCCTCCGCCAGATCCACCTTGCTGTACTCGGAGGTGGCCCGGGCGACCATCTTCTTGAGGATGCTCTCCGGCTTCGTGCCCTTGGCGACCGGGTAGCTCGCCGGGAACAGGAAGCCCTCCAGCGGGTCCTTGACGTCCTTGGATCCCCTCGCCCAGTCCGGCAGACCGAGGTTCTTCGCCTGCGCCTTGGCGACCGCCGCCGTGGTGCCCTTCTTGAGCCCGAGCCGCTTGTCCATCTGCTCGTAGACCCAGACGTTGCGCTTGCCCTCGGGGATGATCAGGTCGTTGTGGCTGGCCGGGCTGAGCATCAGCTTCACGGCGTGCGCGGCGGACATGCCCTTCTTCAGGGTGTAGACGCCCGCCTGGATCGAGTTGCCCTGGGGGTTCTGCCGCTGGGCGGCGACAAACGCTCCCGCGCTCTTGACCACTCCGCCCTTGACCAGGATGGAGGCGATCTCGTAGCCGCCGGCCCCCTGGGGGATCTCCACCTGGACGGAGCTGGTGCCGGCGCCCACGAAGTCCTCGGGCGCGCCGAACTTGGACTGGTAGAACTGGTACGCCACATAGCCCGCGCCGCCGACCCCGCCGACGAGCACCACGCTCAGGAAGAGACAGGCGACGCCGTTGTGGCTCTTCTTCTTGGTCCTGCGCTCCCGGCCGCCGTTGCCCCTGCGCCCGCCGGCGTCGTCCGGCCCCTCGTCGTCGCCGTCGTCCTCACCGGTGAAGAAGGGGTGACTCTCCTTCTCCTGGTCGTCCTCCCACTCCTCGGCCGGCTCGGGCTCGGCCTTGCGCTGGGCCGGTGGCCTGGGCGGGGGGTAGGCGTCGGGGGTGCCGTAGTGGTCCTGGCCCTCGCCGTAGCCGACGCCCTGGGCGCCGTCGTAGGGGACGGCGGGATTCGCGGCGTACGGCATGGAGGCCTGCTGGCCGGTGTCCCAGCCGCCGTTGTACTGCGGATCGTTGTACGGGGGGTGCTGGGGATTCTGCTGGTGCTGAGGCTGCTGTTGCTGAAGGTGCTGCTGGGCCTGCTGCGGGTGCTGGGCGTGCTGCTGCTGGCCGTACTGCTGAGGATGCTGCGCCTGCTGGGGGTGCTGTTGCTGCTGGTGAGGGTGCTGGTGGTGCTGGGGCTGTTGCTGGGGATCGGCGTACTGCTGGCCGCCATAGGCCTGCTGCCCGGGATGCTGCTGCTGCGCTCCCTGCTGCTGCCCGTACTGCTGCGGCTGCTGCTGAGGCGCGTACTGCTGCTGGTACGGGTCCTGTCCGCCCCCGTACTGCTGCTGAGGCTGCGCGTGCTGCTGCGGGTACTGCTGCTGCGGCTGCCCACCGTACGGAGCGTGGCCGCCCGCGGGCTGCTGTGCTCCCCACCCCGGGTCCCCGTACAGGGGGTCCTCGGGGTGCCACGGTTCGGAGCCGGGGCCCCGGCCATAGTCAGTCATCGATCCCCTAGAGCCGCGAGGCGGCGGCCGCTGCGCGAGTGGCACGGCATCCGTTTCGCCTCTTCTTTGTGCGGTGACTGTTCGAACACCACCGCATCGCGCGGAACGTTACCGTATCGCGATCAGATGACCACTTCGACGCCCTCACCGGGTGGCTCACCAGAGACCCGTTCGGCCTCCAGCGCGCTCTGGAGGATGACAACCGCCGCCACTTGGTCGATCACCGACCGGCCCTTCTTGGATTTCACGCCCGAAGCACGCAGTCCCTGGCCGGCCGTCACTGTACTCATCCGCTCGTCGACCAGTCGTACCGGCAGGGGCGCGATGCCTCTGGCCAGCTCCTGTGCGAACAAACGTACCTTCGCCGCGGCCGGTCCCTCGCCCCCGCTGAGGGAGCGGGGCAAGCCGACGAGCACCTCGACCGGTTCGTACTCCTCGACGATCTGGCGCAGCCGACGGTGGGCGGCCGGGACATCGCGTCCCGGCACGGTCTCCACCGGTGTGGCGAGGATCCCGTCGGGGTCGCACGAGGCGACCCCGATCCGGGCGTCCCCGACATCGACCGCGATCCGGCGACCGCGTCTCATGAGAGATCGGCGACCAGACGCTCCACGGCGGCCACGGCATCCCCGATGGCGTCGGGGTTCTGGCCGCCTCCCTGGGCGACGTCCGGCTTGCCGCCGCCTCCGCCGCCGAGGGTCTTGGCGGCGGTACGGACCAGATCGCCGGCCTTGAGTCCGCGCCCGCGGGCGGCCTCGTTGGTGGCGATGACCGTCAGCGGCCTGCCGTTGGCCGTGGTGAAGAGAGCCACCACGACGGGCCTGCCGCCGGCGCCCTGGTCCAGCCTGCCGCGGACATCGAGGACCAGCTTGCGAAGATCGTCGGCCGAGGTGCCGTCCGGGACCTGCCCGGTGACCAGGGCCGTGCCCCGGACGTCGACGGCGCTCTCGGCGAGCCCGCCGGCGGCGGCGAGGACCTTCTCGGCGCGGAACTTCTCGATCTCCTTCTCGGCGTCCTTCAGCTTGGCGAGCATGCCGGAGATCTTCTCGGGCAGCTCGTCCGAGCGGCCCTTGACCAGCTCCTGGAGCTGGGCGACGACCGTGTGCTCCTTGGCCAGGAAGTTGTACGCGTCGACGCCGACGAGGGCCTCGATACGCCGTACCCCCGAGCCGATCGACGACTCGCCGAGCAGCTTCACCAGGCCGAGCTGGGCGGTGTTGCGGACATGCGTACCGCCGCACAGCTCCTTGGAGAAGTCACCGATGGTGACGACCCGGACCCGCTCGCCGTACTTCTCGCCGAACTCGGCGATGGCGCCCTGCCGCTTGGCCTCGTCGATGCCCATGACCTCGGCGTGGACGTCCAGCTCACGGGCCAGGACCTCGTTGATCTTCTGCTCGACATCGAGCAGGACCGTGCCCGGTACGGCGGAGGGCGAGCCGAAGTCGAAGCGGAAGCGGCCCGGCGAGTTCTCGGAACCGGCCTGGGCGGCCGTCGGGCCGAGGGCGTCGCGCAGCGCCTGGTGGGTGAGATGGGTGGCGCTGTGGGCGCGGGCGATGGCGCGGCGGCGGTGCAGATCGATGGCGGCGTAGGCGGAGGCGCCCACGGTCACCTCGCCGACCTGCACTGTTCCCTTGTGCACGGACACACCGGGCACCGGCTGCTGCACATCGCGCACCTGGACGACGGCGCCGCTGTGGAGCCTGATCCGGCCCTGGTCGGCGAGCTGGCCGCCGCCCTCGGCGTAGAAGGGGGTGCGGTCGAGGACGATCTCGACCTCGTCGCCCTCGGTGGCGGCGGGCGACGGCACTCCGTCGACGAGCAGCCCGACGACCGTGGCCTCGCCCTCGGTGGCGGTGTAGCCGGTGAACTCGGTGATGCCTCCGGTGTCGGCGACCGCGCGGTAGGCGGAGAGGTCGGCGTGGCCGGACTTCTTGGCCCTGGCATCGGCCTTGGCCCGGTCGCGCTGCTCCTTCATCAGCCGGCGGAAGCCGTCCTCGTCCACGGAGAGGCCCTGTTCGGCGGCCATCTCCAGGGTGAGGTCGATCGGGAAGCCCCAGGTGTCGTGGAGCAGGAAGGCCTTGTCGCCGGAGAGGACCGTGCCGCCGGCGTCCCTGGTCTCGGTGACTGCGGTGTCGAGGATGTTGGTGCCGCCCTTGAGGGCCTTGAGGAAGGCGGCCTCCTCGGCGACGGCCACGGTCTCGATGCGCCTGCGGTCGGTCTCCAGCTCCGGGTACTGCTGCCCCATCGTCTTGATCACGACATCGGCGAGTTCGGCGACGACCGGTTCGGTGGCGCCGAGGATCCGCATGTTGCGGATGGCGCGGCGCATGATGCGGCGCAGCACATAGCCGCGCCCCTCGTTGCCCGGGGTGACGCCGTCGCCGATGAGCATCACGGACGTACGGATGTGGTCGGCCACCACCCGCAGGGCGACATCGGTGGCGTGGTCGGCGCCGTAGTGCACCCCGGTGAGTTCGGTGGCCTTGTCCATGACGACCCGCAGGGTGTCGGTCTCGTACATGTTCTGTACGCCCTGGAGGATCATGGCGAGACGTTCGAGACCGAGACCGGTGTCGATGTTCTTGGACGGCAGGTCCCCGAGGATCTCGAAGTCCTCCTTGGAGGTGCCCTCGCCGCGCTCGTACTGCATGAAGACCAGGTTCCAGATCTCCACATAGCGCTCGTCGTTGACGGCGGGGCCGCCCTCGACGCCGAACTCGGGGCCGCGGTCGTAGTTGATCTCCGAGCAGGGACCGCAGGGTCCCGGGACGCCCATGGACCAGAAGTTGTCCTTCTTGCCCAGCCGCTGGATGCGCTCGGCCGGTACGCCGATCTTCTCGCGCCAGATCTGCTCGGCCTCGTCGTCGTCGAGATAGACGGTGATCCAGAGGCGCTCGGGGTCGAGTCCGTACCCGCCGTCGGCCACGGAGCTGGTGAGCAGCTCCCAGGCGTAGGTGATGGCGCCTTCCTTGAAGTAGTCGCCGAAGGAGAAGTTCCCGCACATCTGGAAGAAGGTGCCGTGCCGGGTGGTCTTGCCGACCTCTTCGATGTCCGGGGTACGCACACACTTCTGGACGCTGGCGGCGCGCGGGGCGGGCGGCTTGACCTCGCCGAGGAAGTACGGCTTGAAGGGCACCATGCCCGCCGGGACCAGCAGCAGAGTCGGGTCGTCCGCGATGAGCGACGCCGAGGGCACGACAATATGGCCGCGCTCCTCGAAGAAGCTCAGCCAGCGGCGGCGGATTTCAGCCGACTCCATCAGTGGTCCTCATTCCGGTCGTACGGGTTGTAGGAGGAGTGCGTCGTGCGGGGACGCTCGGTGTGCTCGGTCCGGTCGGTGTATTCGATGGCGGTGAGCCGCCGGGGCGCCGGGAGCGCTCGCCCCGCCGGTGCCTCCAGGCCCAGTGCCTCGCCCAGCTCGGCCTCGCGCCGCAGCATGCCCGCCCTCACGTCAACAGCGAACTCCCGCACCTTGTGCCCGGCGTCGATGGCTTTGTTCGCGGCCTGAGCGGCGAGGCTCTCGGGAGTGAGCTGCCTGAGCTTGCGGTGGACCTTGGTGGTGGCCCAGACGCCGGCTGCGGCGCCCGCGGTGAACCAGAACGTACGGCGGAGCATCGCTGCCTCAGCCCTTCCTGTTCCTGCGCCGGGCGGACGGGAGCGTACGGCCCGTGACCACCCTGCGGCGGGGGGCCGGCTCGGCGTCCCCGGTCCCGGCGGCGGGCGTCGCCCTGCGTCCCATGGCCCGGCGTACGCCGTAGCCGAACGCCGCGACCTTGACCAGGGGGCCGCCGAAGGTGGAGGCGACCGTCGTGGAGAGCGCCGAGGCGTTGGAGGTGACTTCCTGGACGTCCGTCGCGATGGCGTCGACACGGTCGAGCTGGGTCTGCGCGGAGCGAACCGTCGCGGAGGCGTCCGCCAGCAGCGGCACCGCCTGCTCGGTCACCTCGGCCACCAGCCGGGTGGTCGCCCTGAGCGTCTGGGCCAGCCTCACCAGCACCACGGCCAGGAAGGAGACCAGAATGGCCCAGAACACGGCCACCAGGATCCCGGCAACCTCTCCACCGGTCACGCCGCACCGCTCCCTGATCTGTCGACGGCCTTCTGTAAAGAAGCTCGCGTAAAGAGCTCGAAAGAAAGCGACTGGAAAGTCGTCCTCCGACCCTATCGCGCCGGGGGTCGCGTCCCGTACCGCATTAGCGCTCCGCCGGGCGCACAAGGGGCGAAGAAGGGCCGTACGGAGCGCGGCGGGGCGAGCACTCTGCGTTCCTACGCGAAAGCCCGCCTCCTCCCCCACCGGAAAGGGCGGGGAG
>NZ_LATD01000177.1 GCF_000981895.1 Streptomyces odonnellii
CAGCCTCAGAACCGCATACAGAGACGCGCTCGTACCGGGCCTGTACATGACCGGGTTCCCGTGCTCGTACCGCGCCCGTACCGTCATGACCGTATGACGGTATGGAAATGACATGCGGCCCCGCCCGGCGCTACTTTCTTGGCGGGACGGCGTCGGCGGCGCGGGGCCGTGCGAAGACGGGGCAGGGGCGGGGAGGGCCAGTGAAGGCGGACAGCGATCAGCGGAGCGGACTGCTGTACGGGATCGGCGCCTACGGGATGTGGGGCTTGGTCCCGCTCTTCTGGCCACTGCTCGACCCGGCCGGCGCGACCGAGATCCTCGCCCACCGGATGGTCTGGTCGCTGGGCGTGGTCGTGATCTGGCTGCTGGCGCTGCGCCACTGGGGCTGGGTGCCCGGGCTGATACGCGAGCCCCGGAAACTGGGGCTCATCACCGTGGCCGCGGTCACCATCTCCCTCAACTGGGGTTTCTACATCTGGGCGGTCAACAGCGGCCGGGTCGTGGAGGCTTCCCTCGGCTACTTCATCAACCCGCTGGTGACGATCGCCATGGGCGTGCTGCTGCTCAAGGAGCGGCTGCGGCCCGCCCAGTGGACCGCGGTCCTCATCGCCTTCGGCGCCGTGCTGGTCCTGGCGGTGGGGTACGGGCAGCCGCCCTGGATCTCGCTCGTGCTGGCGTTCTCGTTCGCGACATACGGCCTGATCAAGAAGAAGATCAACCTCGGCGGTGTGGAGTCACTGGCGGCGGAGACCGCGGTCCTGTTCCTGCCCGCGCTCGGCTATCTGATCTGGCAGGGCGCGACCGGTTCCACCACCTTCGGCCGGGAGGGCGCGGGCCATATGGCGCTGCTCGCCGCGACGGGGGTGGTCACCGCGCTGCCGCTGGTGTGCTTCGGCGCGGCGGCGATCCGGGTGCCGCTGTCGACGCTGGGGCTGCTGCAGTATCTGGCGCCGGTCTTCCAGTTCCTGTTGGGCGTTCTCTACTTCCATGAGGCGATGCCTCCGGAGCGGTGGGCGGGTTTCTCCCTGGTCTGGCTGGCGCTGGCGGTCCTGACCTGGGACGCGCTGCGGAATGCCCGCCGTACGCGGTCGGAGGCGCTGCGGCTGGCGGCAGCGGCTGCCGCCGCCGCTGTGGAGAACCGCCCGGCGCCGGAGCAGGGCGCGGCGCAGGAGCGGGGTGCGGGACAGGAGCAAGGCGCGGGGCAGGAGCAGGGCGCGGCGCGGGAGCCCTCCCCGAGCCCCCGCGAACCTGCGACCTGACACCTGGCCCGCTCGTGTCCGTCGTCGATGCCGGTCATTTCTTGGGTACGGTCCCTCGGCGCGGGACCGAACGCGGCGTGAGGGTGTGGCGGGGCTCGGGGAAGCGCGTCAAGGCGATCTGCCGGATGAACTGGTAAAGGCACGCGCAGGCCGAGATGGGCGGCAGCGCCGCCACCGCGATCCCGGGCAGGGTCTTGGGGGCGGCGCTCACGCACAGCGTCACCGCGACGGACGAGAACAGCAGCAGGATCAGCCAGGGATGGGTGATCCGTCGGCGGAGCAGCGCGGAACGCAGGATCGAGAACGTCGCCACCAGCCAGGGGCCGAAGACCAGCAGCGGCCACCACCGCGCCAGGCCCGGTGGCGCGACGGTCAGGGCCATCTGTTCGAGCGGCTGGTACGAGACGCTCGCCCCGAGCACGCTGATGACCGTGACGGCCGCCGCCGTCAGCGTGGACAGCAGCAGACTGAGCACCTTCACCCATGTCCCGGAACCCAGCCGCGGCTCCTTGGGCTTGCGCCGGTTGTGGGACCGCGGGCGCGGTACACCCATCGGCAGCGGCGGTGGCGGGGCGGCGGCAGGCGCACCGTCTGTTGCCGAGGCTCGCAGAAGCTGGGCCAGGCCCTCTTCGAGACTGATGGTGTCCACGACCGGATCAAATCCGGGCTCCTGGCCGAACCTGGCCTCCGTACCGGGGCCGGGACCGGAAGCGGGGCCGGGACCAGAGCTGAGGCCGGTGCCGGGACCGGGACCGGGACCGGAGAGGGAACCGAGACCGGACTCCGGATAGACGCCGGCCTCGGGAAACGCGACGGATTCCGCATAGGCGCCGGGATCGGGATAGGCACCGTAATCCTGCGGCGAACCGGTCTCCTGCGACAGGCCGGTTCCGAAAGGCTCCCTGGACTCGGCGAAACGGATGTAGTGCGGATCATGGAAATCGGCGTGATCATGCATGGCGCACCTGTCCGGGCCCGCTGTCGGATCCGGGGGCGGCGGCCCGGGGCGCCGACATGCCGATATGGCTGTGGAAGCCGTCCTCGATACGGTCCATCACCTGCATGAAGTCGTCCAGCAAATCCCCGCAATGGCCTGGTTCCACCAGGTCGGCGCCGTGCACCGGCACTCCCGCGTCACCACCAGGCTCCGCCCTCGTTGGGGACACAACCACGCTTCTGGTGGTGGCGCCCAGGCTCCAACTAATGGGCCAAGAATGCGAATTCGGTGATGTCATACGCAGTAAACGAACGAACACCTTACGACAGTTGCCCGGCAATAGAGTGACCCAAGAACACATGACCATACCGCCGCCACTCATGGGCGCGGAGTATGCAACAAATACCATCGGCCTAATCGGCCACTCGTATCGATATCGCCCCGAGGGCGACCGCTCACGGTCGTATCCGGTCAGGCGCCTGACTGGATCCGGCAGGAAGCGGACACAGTCCGATTCCCAACAACCGCCGCCGCAAGGGTGGTTCAGACCTGTCGTATAGCACCTGTGACACACTTCACCCGCAGGGTGGTCAACGCGTCAGTCACGGTCCCCCCAGGCAACACCTCCGAACGGATGACCGTAGGAACGATTCCTCATGCGTCCATTCGGGCACGGGCGGCGTGCGCGCGCGGACCGGCCCGAGCGTTGCTGGTTCCCTGTCCCCCCGTCGCACGAGTCGCACGGATCGTACGAGTCGCACGGGGTCAGGAGACAAGGCATGCAGTACGAAATGCGCGCGGAGTACGCGGACGACTCATCGCCCCGCGACCGGTATCCCCGGCTGGAGGTATGGCACATGACGCGGCTCAACGAGGCGACCGCGCTGTGCGGGCGCGATCTGGACGCCGACGCCCTCACCCAGTCGGAGGAGGCGTGGGGCACCCCCGCCGGACAGCCCCTCTGCCACGCCTGCGGCGCCCTCTACATCCACCAGGTCCCCTAGGACATCCACCAGGCTCCCCGGGCCTGCCCTGCCCTGCCCGGCCGGACGTCGGGCCCGTCTGCCGGCCGCGCCCGTCGGCAGCGCCTGCGTCCGCACAGCGGACACCCGTGTCCCGATCGCACTCTTGACGGAGAGTCAAGCTCTCACTCACCATTCAGCACGCGCAACGCACCAACAGCTCCAACGCCCCACGCCGCAGTCGCCGTGGGGCGTCTTGCACGTTCCGTCCTGTCCCCGTACGGAATCCGGAGCCCCCACATGAAACTCTCCGTTCCCGGAGTGCGCCGAATACCGGCCGCAGCTTCCCGGTTCACCCGATTCGTCCTGCCCGCCGGGCTGGCCCTCGCCGGACTGGCCGCCGCCACGGCGCCCAGTGCGACCGCGGCGCCCGTGGACTCGCTGAGACCCGCGCAGTCGGCGTCGGCGGCCGTCCTCGCGGCCCCCGACATCCCGCTCGCCAACGTCAAGGCGCATCTGACCCAGCTCTCGTCGATCGCCGCCGCCAACGGCGGCAACCGCGCCCATGGCCGTGCCGGCTATCTGGCGTCCGTCAACTATGTGAAGGGCAAGCTGGACGCGGCCGGGTTCACCACCACCGTCCAGCAGTTCACCTCCAGCGGCGCCACCGGCTACAACCTGATAGCCGACTGGCCGGGCGGTGACCCGAACCAGATCGTCATGGCGGGCTCCCACCTCGACTCGGTCACCTCGGGCGCCGGGATCAACGACAACGGCTCGGGTTCCGCGGCCATCCTGGAGACCGCGCTCGCCGTCTCCCGCGCCCAGCTCCAGCCGGCCAAGCACCTCCGTTTCGCCTGGTGGGGCGCCGAGGAACTGGGCCTGGTCGGGTCCAGGTACTACGTCACCAACCTGCCGGCCGCCGACCGTGCGAAGATCACCGGCTATCTGAATTTCGACATGATCGGCTCCCCGAACCCGGGGTACTTCGTCTACGACGACGACCCGGCCATCGAGCAGACCTTCAAGGACTACTACGCGGGCCTCGGTGTCCCGACCGAGATCGAGACCGAGGGCGACGGCCGCTCCGACCACGCCCCGTTCAAGAACGCGGGCGTTCCGGTCGGCGGACTCTTCAGCGGCGCCGACTACATCAAGACCGCGGCCCAGGCCCAGAAGTGGGGCGGCACCTCCGGCCAGGCCTTCGACCGCTGCTACCACTCCTCCTGTGACACCACGGCGAACATCAACGACACCGCGCTCGACCGCAACAGCGACGCCGTCGCCTACGCGGTCTGGAACCTGTCCGCCACCCCCGTCCCGCCCTCCGGCCCGACCTTCGAGAACCTCACGGACGTCGCCATCCCGGACAACGGCGCCGCCGTCACCTCGGCGGTGACCGTCACCGGCCTTCCGGGCAACGCCCCGTCCACGCTCAAAGTCGGCGTGGACGTCAGGCACACCTGGCGCGGTGACGTGGTCCTCGACCTGGTCGGCCCGAGCGGTACGGCCTACCGGCTCAAGAACTCCAGCAGCAGCGACTCGGCGGACAATGTGATCGCCACGTACACGGTCAACGCGTCGAACGAGCCGGCCAACGGCACCTGGCGGCTCCGCGCCCAGGACATCGCCTCCCAGGACACCGGCTACATCAACGGCTGGAGCCTCACCTTCTGAGCCGTGGGCTCACACCGCCTCGGCCACGCACCGCACCACCGCGCCACCATGTGACGACGCCAACCACCGCTGCCCGTCCGGGCCTTGAGCCACCGCCCGGGCGGGCAGCGGCCGTCCACCGCTCAGGCCGTGATGTCCTTCGCGGTGAAGCGGGCCCAGGCCGCCGAGCCGAAGACCGCCGCGTACAGCGCCTGGAGGCCCAGGTTCCTGGCTATCCCGTCCCAGTAGACCGGTTCGCGGAGGAGGTCCGCGAAGGACAGCCAGTAGTGCGGGAAGAGATAGGGCTGTATCGCGTGCAACTGCGGGATCGTGTCCAGGATCTGCGCCGTGATCAGCAGCCCCACGGTCGCCGCCATCGCCGCGATCCCGCTGTTGGTCAGGGTGGAGATGAACAGGCCCAGGGCCGCGAGCCCGGTGAGGGAGGCGGCCACGATCACCGCGATCAACAGGGCCCGTATCAGCCCGTCCCCGAAGGAGATCCGCGTGCCCGAGATGGTGGTGACCTCGCCCAGCGGGAAGAGCAGCGCGCCGACCGCGAGTGCCGAGGCGGCCACGACCAGGGTCGCGACCAGGCAGAAGGCCATGGTGGAGGCGTACTTGGCGAGCAGCAGCCGGGTACGGCCGGACGGCGCGACCAGGAGATAGCGCAGCGTCCCGCCATGGGCCTCGCCCGCGACCGCGTCGCCCGCGATGACTCCGACCGCCATCGGCAGGAACACGGGCAGGGTCGCGGCGAGCGCGGCGAAGACCAGGAACAGGCCGTTGTTGGTGATCTGCGTCAGAAAGGCGGGTCCGCCACCGCCGGAACCGCCGCCGGGGCCACCGCCCGCTCCCCCGCCGTCGCTCGTCTCGATCTTCACGGCGATACCGATGAGGACAGGCACGGCCGCCAGCACGCCCAGCAGCGCGAGGGTGCGCCAGCGCCTGAAGGTGGTGGTCAGCTCGGAACGGAACAGCCCCAGCGTCCACCACAGCCGCGCCTCACGGCCACCCGCACCGCCCGCCGGTGCCTCCGCCCGCGTACCCGCCGCGTCCAGTACCCCCGCGCCCGTCCCGCCCTCAGCCTGCGACATCGAAGCCCTCCCCGGTCAGCGCCACGAAGGCGTCCTCCAGCGAGGCCCGCTCGACACCGAAGGCCCGCACCCGCACCCCGGCCCGTACCAGCGCGGCATTGAGG
>NZ_LATD01000178.1 GCF_000981895.1 Streptomyces odonnellii
GGCGGGAGCGACCGGGCCGGCGGGAGCGGCCAGACCGGCAGGGGCGACCGGGCCGGCGGGGGCCATGGCGTCGAGCAGCTCGGCGACGATCTCTTCGATGCGGGACCGCAGTCCGGCGATGCGCCGCGCGGTGAACTGCCGTGAAACGAGCGCCCGAAGCCGGGTGTGATCGGGCGGATCGACCTGAAGCATGTTGCGCCCGATGGCGTATCCGCCGTCGCTGTCGTACGCGACGGAGTGCCGCACATCGTTCCGCAGCCGGGATTCCCCCAACGCGGCGCGAACGGCGTCGTACCCCAGCACCATCCACACGTCCTCCCCAGCCGGCATCCGCAACCGCCGCACGGGTCCCTCGGCACGGAGCCTGCGATACGCGGGATAGGGATCGGCGAAGAAGTCCGGCGCGGCGGAGGTGAGTTCAACGATCTGATCGGCACGCATGGACCCTCCAAGCTAACTGGGGATACATCCCCGTTTCCCGGACGCCTCGACTCTAGCAAGAACCGGGGACACCTCCACGGTTAGGGGATGGAGGCGGGGCATGGCCTGATGACCGGATCGCCGCACAATCAGGCAGACACCCGGTCGACCAGGTGGCTCAGCCGTTCCTCCAGCAGCTTGCGCGCGTCCGGTGTGCACGTCGCGAGCGCGACCATCGCGGTCACGATGACATCGCACAGTTCCTTGTGGACGTCATCCCACGTGTGGGACGCGCCCTTACGAGGATTGGCGCCCAACGCCCCATGCACGGCCTCCGCGACCTCCCCGAACTCCTCCCCGATCTTCAGTACGCGCAACAGCTTGACGTCACCGGCCGCGGCTGGCGACGCCTCCGCGTCGAGCCAGTCCCGCAGCCGCTCCACACCGTCCCATGTCGTCCCGTCCATACCGTTCTCCTCGATCGTCCTACAGGTGGTCAGAAAAGCGCCGGTGCCGGGGCATCCGCGTCGGCCCATGCCCCGCAGGGCCCAGACCGTACCCGCCAAAAATCCCAACCTGTTTCCCGGTTGCGACTCTTCCACTCGCTCGGGTGTCAGCCCGCGACAAGCGTGGCGAGTTGGGCGAGGGAGTCATCCGCCAGTCCCCCGTCTCCCAGGCCGCCTACTCGACACCGATATCGATGCCGGGCTGGACCAGGCGGAGCGGGCATTGAGTGGTACGGCCGGGCTCCGGCGGGCGACCGCGGGCCGCCGAGGCGCTCGCCGATGTCGGGCGCGACGGGCAGTGCCCGTACGACGAGGCCTTCCCGGGCACGAAACGGGCGCGGAGTTGCGCACGCAGGGACGCGATCGTCAGGCATCCGGCACCGGATGGACGAGAATGCCCCAGGGCTAGCGGGATGGTCGCCCGGATTAAGAAGAAACAGGAGCTATGACGGTTTCCCTGAAACTAAGCAAAACCACCCCACCTGCCGGATAAAACCCCAGCTCGCGAACTGTGGTCCCCGCACACGCGGGGTTGTTCCCTCATCAATGAGCTGCATGTGTCACGTCCTTTCGTGGTCCCCGCACACGCGGGGTTGTTCCCCGGTTTCCGGCTTCGCGACACCCGGGGAGGCGGTGGTCCCCGCACACGCGGGGTTGTTCCCCTCGTCCCCTCCTGCGTCGACTGCAACCGTGGGTGGTCCCCGCACACGCGGGGTTGTTCCCCGCGGGGGACGAATAAGACTTGAGCCGACGGAGTGGTCCCCGCACACGCGGGGTTGTTCCCCAGGATGCGGGCAAGTGGGAACTCGCCGCGTGGTGGTCCCCGCACACGCGGGGTTGTTCCCCCGAGCAGGCCAAGCCCGCCGGGATGCGGCTGGTGGTCCCCGCACACGCGGGGTTGTTCCCCCGAGCAGGCCAAGCCCGCCGGGATGCGGCTGGTGGTCCCCGCACACGCGGGGTTGTTCCCCCCGGCATCCCGATCCCGCCCGAGATGACCGAGTGGTCCCCGCGCACGTGGGGCCCCAACATCAGGATGAAACGCCGTGGCAGAGCCTGCGCGGTCGCCCGGTGGAGGTGGTGCGGGAGGTGAGGGCCTGGGCTGCTCGCGTGGCGGGTTCGTCCGCAAGCTCCACCGTCGCCACTCGCCAAGACAAGCGCAGCAACGTCTCTCTCGGTACCCTCACCGCCGCAACCCTCGCCATCCGGCTCCGAACATGATCGGCCGGACAAGTCCTGACCAGGCCTCCCACAACCCGGGCCTCGCACAACCCGGGCCTCGCACAACCCGGGCCTCGGACCGGATCCGCGTTCAGCCGGTGATCTTGAATGTGTTCGGTGAATCGTTCTGCTGCGCCACCTGCCCCGGGAGCAGGTTCTGGATCTTGTTGCCCGTGAACTTCCCCGTGCCGGTGACTCCCGAATTGATCCAGATTCCCTGCTTCGCCGGACGGTCGATCGTGTTGTTCGTCAGCGTGACGTTGACGCGCGTGCGATCGATGCCGAGTCCCGCGGTGAGGGACCCGCGGATGATGTTGTCGCTCATGGTGACGTTTGTGAAAGCGTTCGGGAACTGCGAGGTGGTCCCTGGCGAACCGATGTGTACACCGTGCCGGACGCCGTTCCAGCCCCCGCCGCCCTGGAGGACGTTTCCGGTGACCATGGCGGACTCCAGGGGGTGCCCGGAATCGCCGTACACGCTGATTTCCAGGGCGTTGTTCGATGACACGCTGTTCACCACGTTGTTCCGCACCTCGACGTTCTTTCCGCCGGCGATCCGGATTCCGTTGGCCCACCAGGGTGCGATCGCGGTGTTGTTCAGGATTTTCGCCCCGGATACCTGGCCGTTCGTGCCGGTGGGGCCGGCGTCCGAGTACGTCGCGAAGGAATCGTCACCGGTGTTCCGGGCGAAGCTGTTCCGTACCGTGATGTTGAGGCCGAGCTTTTCCGCGTTCGGCGAGCTGCCGTTGTTGATGTTGTAACCGTCGCCGTAGCTGTCCGCGGTCCGGCTGTTCTGAAGGATGCCGTCGGTACCCGACAGCCAGTTGGCGTCGATGTGCCGCGTCCAGAGCCGGTCGATCAGCCAGCCCGTCCCGCCGGCGTTGACTCCGTAGTCCGAACCGCCGGTGCCACCGATTCCCCGCCAGACTGCGTTGGTGTCGATCTGAAGGTCCGTCAGCGTCGTATTCGTGCCGACTACGATCTGCGAACGCCAGGAGTTGGCCGGTAGCGGAACTTTGCGGTAGAGGGTGGTGTACCACATGCCGGCGCCCTGGACCTTCACACCGGTGAAGTCCAACGGCTTGGAAACCAGGCTGTTCGTCAGGTACTTGCCCTGCGGGATCCACACCGACTTCCCCTGTGAGCGGGCGGCGTTCACCGTGTTCTGGATGGCTACCGTCGAATCGTTCTGGAAGTTCGGATCCGCGCCGTTGCTGACGACCGAGATCGAGTTCGCCGGCTGAGCCAGTGCGGCACCGACGTTCTCCAGGTCGACGGAGTCGATGTCGTAGACCGCGGCCGTGTTGCCGGCGTCCTTCTTGAGCTGGATGGTGCTGCCAGGGGCAATCGCGGCACCCGTCACCCGCAGGGGGAATTCGTTGTAGAAGCGGTATGCCTGGCCTCCGGCGCGGGGGTCGTCCGGATTGGTGGTCGCACCGCGGTAGTTCCACGCCTGCTGAGAGCTGAGGGAGATCGCCTGGCGGAAGGTGCCGTTCACGTACAGGTTCAGCGTCGCGTTGATCCCGCCGCCCCCGGCCGAATCCGGAATCGAGGCGCGAACCACGAGGCTGTTGGCGTTCTTCCCCGTGTTGTTCGTCAATGTCACGGAATCGCCGTTGGCCTTCAATTCGACCAGCGAATAGCCCGAGGCTTCGCCCTCCAGGGTGGCCTTGGTCGGGGGCGTCGTGCCCGGGCTGATGGCGCGGATACGGGCGCCGCCGCCGAGACTCCCGGATTCGGCTTCGACCGTCACGAAGGGAGTGGTGGCCCCGGCCGCGGCGGTGACCTGGGCTTCGGACCTGGCAGCCGGCTCGGCGGCGGCGGCCCTGGCAACGTTGCCAGGGCGCGTGTCGCCGCTCTGGACGGACACCACGCCCGCAGCAAGCAACGCGAC
This sequence comes from Streptomyces odonnellii, assembly GCF_000981895.1. Taxonomy (GTDB): domain Bacteria; phylum Actinomycetota; class Actinomycetes; order Streptomycetales; family Streptomycetaceae; genus Streptomyces; species Streptomyces odonnellii. The sequence goes on from NZ_LATD01000178.1 coordinate 4,039, forward strand.
GCCGCATAGGCCGGGCATTATTTTGCGGTACATGTTTCACCCCTTGATGGGATTGGCGATTGTGCGGGAACCGCCAAACCGCGAGCGGCTACTTGCCCGAGGATTCTCGGACGCGAAGGCGGCTCGGACGCCAAGGCGGTCGGGACGTTCCGCCTTCTGTGCCGGCAGCTTGACCATATGGGCGAGATTGAACTGCCGAACTCACAACTCGTCAATAGTCCTAGCTCTCATTTCTGATACATCCCGCTATGGACAATTTGCTGTGCGATGCGTAGTGAGCGAGGGCGCCATTTCGCCCTATACATCGGATGGCCGCTGATATCGCGCGGCCCAGCGCGGCGTATCAGAGAGTCCGCGCCATACAAAAGGCGCCAACTTCACGGGACGCCGGGTGCCTGGACTCGCGGGGTCGACGTCAGCGGCCCATGGTCGCGCGCCACCCGCCTTGGGTCAGGTGGCACACACCGTCATGTGATCTGCGCCCGTGGGCCGAACGGTGGCATACCGCCGTCGGCATGGAGCCGGTTACGGATGGCGCTCCAGGGCGGTCCAAAGCCGCTGCGGCCCACCCTGATGGACTTCGGGCGGGCCCCGGAACGGTGGGCAGACCGACGGTCGAACGAGGTTCGCGAGACTGGTCTTCCGATGGATGAGTTGTGGCCGGACAGTGCCGAGCGCCGGTCCTGATGAGCGGTCCCGTTCCAAGTCGTCCGCTTCATGCAAGCGGCTCTGCGGACGGCCTGGTCCGCGCGGCACACGCCGCTGCTCCTGGCCCGCCGACTCCGACGACGCGTGCCGGGCGGTGTACGCGACGAGCGCGGCGGCGCCAAACTAAATAAAATCGGCCCCCGGCCAGATAAAACCCCAGGTCACGAACTGCGGTCCCCGCGTACGCGGGGTTGTTCCCGGCTCGTCCGCCAGACTCCACTGCGCCCAGCGGCGGTCCCCGCGTACGCGGGGTTGTTCCCAACTGAGGGGGAACGACACGTGCTTGCCACGAGCGGTCCCCGCGTACGCGGGGTTGTTCCCGGCTCGTCCGCCAGACTCCACTGCGCCCAGCGGCGGTCCCCGCGTACGCGGGGTTGTTCCCGCGTCGGCCGCCGTCGTCTTCACGTACCAGGAGCGGTCCCCGCGTACGGGGGGCTGATCCCAAATGGGCGGTAAGGGGCACGTCGGGGGCTGGGGTGTCCGTTGTCAGGGGCGGCGGCGGGCGTCCGGGCTTTGGCCGAAGGCTCTGCCAGGTGCTTCCGCCCGCTTCAGGTACGCGGCGTGTTCGGCTTCCAGGTCCACGACGGTGAACTCGTCCAATTCCATGATCAGTTGGCCCGCGAGTACCCAGCCGAGCCGCCAGCTTTCGAAGGCCACGCCGCCCGAGTCGTACATCACCGGGAACAGCCCGCCCGGCTGAAAGAGCGCTCCGTGGACCCCGGCCACCACGAATGTCCGTACGCGCAGGGCGACATGGCGTTTGCGTAAGTGCGGGCAGGTCCCGACCGAGGTGACCGCACAGGGTACGCACAGGGGCGGGTGCGTGGTGACGTAGCCGGGCTTGCTCAACTCCGGGTAGTCCGCGTCCTCGCCGACCAGCCAGAATGTGCCTTCGGGCGTACGGTCGGACGGGCCGCCGCAGATCTGGCACAGCAATTTGCGCATCGCGTGGCGCTGGCGCAGGAAGTGGACGTTCCCGAGCTCCGGCCGCCCCTTACCGGGGCTGATGCCGACCCGTTTCCACAGCACGCCCAGGTCGTCGCGTTCGTACGGTCCTTCGTCGGCGTACGCAATGCCGCCACCCCGGACAACGAGCGTGCCCTGGGGCCGGTGCTCGGAGGACCAGCAGGCGATGTACGGAATGACCGGAGCCTTACCCACCGGCTTACCCGCCGACGCGGTCATGAGCAGTCCCTCTCGCTGGGCCGTACGACCGGCACGGACAACGAGGCCCACACCACCTTCCCCGGCCCAACCCGCTCAGCCACACCCCACTCGTCCGCCAGAGCATCGACCAGGAGCAGTCCCCGGCCGTTGAGCGCCTCCGGGTCCGGCGTACGCGGCTGCGGCCGGACCGGCGAACCGTCGTGCACCTCGATCCGTAACCCGCCCGAACTGCGGAAATACCGCGTCTCGACGACCTGCTCCGGCGTCACCCGCGCATGCAACCCGGCATTGCTGAGCAGCTCGGACAGAATCAGGACGGCGGAGTCCTCCAGAACGGACAGCCCCCAATCCGCCAACGCCTTCCGCAACTCGTGCCGCGCCAGCGCCACGCACCTCGGATCTCGACTCCACCGCAGCACAACACCGCGGTCCGTTGGGTTCGGCTTGCGTTTCCCGTACATGTCACGCGCCCTCCATCTTTCCTTTTCTCTCCGTAAGGCCCCCCGCAGTAATTCACCGCTCCGCCCCGGCCTGCTGAGCAACTTCGATCAAGACCCGGTCTCGACTCGCCCGCAGACGAACCGCGTTGGCTCGATGCAGCCAAATCGGCGGCCCGCTCCGGACCAGGCCCCCATAGCCACCAGCCGCTATCAGTACGCACGTGCAGAATCTCTGCGTCGCTGGTCGCCGGGGCTGCCGTCGCGCCTGCCATGGTGTTCGTGTCCGCGCCTTCCGTGTATGCGCTGCCGGTCATGCACAAGACGTAGGGAATCACGGGGAGTTGGGCCAGACCACAGCAGAAAGGCCGCAGTCCTGCTGCATCCTGGCTGCACTGGCTACGCTGAGCAGGGAAGACGCACCCTTCGCTAGGGAGGACCGGCCACGATGACCAGCAGGCGACGGAGATTCGCGGAGCGCCGGAAAGCGTGCGGGTTCAACCAGGAAGAATTCGGGGAAGCGGTCGGCGTCGATCGCTCAACGGTGCAGCGCTGGGAGAACGGGAAGAACGATCCCCAACCGTGGCAACGTCCAAAGATTGCCAAGGCTTTGGCAGTCACAGCGAATGAGCTTGACGCGCTACTGGTCCCCGATGCTTGTGTATCGCCACAGTCTCCTAACGCGTGGCTCGCCGTAGTTCCCGCGAGCAGCGACGATGAATTCGATGCTCTCGAACTGGCGCGGCGAGTATCAGCAAGCGACGCAGGGAAGGAGACATTAGGCCGACTGGAGAACTCCTTCGACGAGTTGGCCATGAAGTACCCCACCTCTCCGCCGCAGGAGTTGTTGGAAAGAGTACGCAAGCACTCGGCGTATGTCGCACACCTTATGGATGCACGCATGACTCTTGGGGAAAAGCGACGCCTCTACGTAGTCGGGGGATGGTTTCAACTGTTGGGGGCCACGCTCCATATCGACCTGAACCAGGAACATGCGGCGACGGCCCGCTTGCAGACGGCCGCCGCCCTTGCACAGCACGCCGAGCATCGCGAAATTGAAGCGTGGTGCTATGAGACGGATGCCTGGCGGGTCCTCACGGATGGCGAATACGGCCGCGCGCTGGAACTGTCGAAGATCGCGCAAGAAGTGGCACCGACCGGAACTTCGGCTGCCATTCAGGCGGCAGCGCAAGAGGGCAGGGCCAGGGCGCGTCTCGGTGAAGGCCCTGAAACATATGCGGCCATCGACCGTGTTCAGCGTATGTCGGCTGCGCTCGTCCCGCGCAAGGGCACGGAACATCATTACCAATACGACCCCGGTAAGTCGCTTGCCTACACAGCAACAACGCTTGCATGGGCCGGGGATCCAGCAGCGGAGACATACGCCCGAGAAGTGATCGCGCGGCTTGCCCCCGCTCGCGACATCGAGAAATGGCCGCGCCGGGTGGCATCAGCGAATATTGACTTGGCACTGGCCTTACTCGTTGACAACCGGCTTGATGAGGCGTGCAACGCAGCAGAGCGGGCCATACTGTCCGGCCGTATCGTCCCGTCGAATCATTGGCGTGCGCTGGAGGTTGTCAGGGCTGTGGAACGCCGACAGCTCCCGGAAGCGTCGGACCTCCGAGAGGCGTACGAGGGATTGAAGGTGCTCCCGACGGGGGATCGGGGCTCTCCGCGGTGACATAGGCCTGTCTGCCCTCCCACCCATACCCCGTCGAGCCAATCGCCGCCGCTCGCGCCGGTTGACTGGCGGCTTCGGGTGGTGACCTTGGTGACGATCCGGCCGTTGTCCCCAGGCACGCGGGGGCGGGTGCGGTCCGTGGAGTTAAGGGCGGAGGTACGCGGAGGGTAGCGAACGCCGGACAACCGGCACCGGGTGAACGAGAATGGCACCAGGAGCAAGCGGGACGGCTGCCTGGATTGCCCGCAAGGCGGAGAACAGGAGCTATGCCGGATTCCCCGAAAGTAAGCAAAACTAGCCCACCCGCCGGATAAAACCCCAGCTCACGAACTGTCGTCCCCACGCACGCGGGGTTGTTCCCCTCGGCCGACCGTGCCCGGTCGAGGTCGAGCAGTCGTCCCCACGCACGCGGGGTTGTTCCGGCCCTCGGCGAAGGCCTGCGCGCCTCCGTCGAGTCGTCCCCACGCACGCGGGGTTGTTCCCTCGCCCGCTTCTTCAAGCGCAACCCCGGCACCGTCGTCCCCGCGCACGCGGGGTTGTTCCCGTTATCCAGCGCAAGGCCGGTACGGTCTCGTAGTCGTCCCCGCGCACGCGGGGTTGTTCCCCACACATTCGGTGACTTGGGGAGAGCTTTAAGGTCGTCCCCGCGCACGCGGGGTTGTTCCCGACATGCCACCCGTCCGGACGTGGATCGGCCTGTCGTCCCCGCGCACGCGGGGTTGTTCCCATCGTTGCCGAACGCGTCCGTACGCGCTCCCTGTCGTCCCCGCGCACGCGGGGTTGTTCCCGGCGTCGACAGCGCGCCCCTCCCGATCGGTGTCGTCGTCCCGCGCAAGCGGGGCTCCCCCAGCCGCAGCCGGCCCCCGCCCCCAAC
>NZ_LATD01000179.1 GCF_000981895.1 Streptomyces odonnellii
GGATGAGAGGGGTTCCCGGGCGGGGGCGTGCGCATGATGGGGTGGTGATCAGTGTTCTGTTCGCCGTACTGACCGCGATCAGCAACGGCTCCGCCTCGGTGCTCCAGCGACGGGCCGCGTCCACCGTGCCCGATGCCGTGGCCATGAAGCTCGCGCTGATCAAGCATCTGCTGCGGCAGCGGGTGTGGCTGATGGGCATCGGACTGGTGATCGTGGCCGCGGTGTGCCAGGCGGTGGCGCTGGCCACCGGGCCGATCGCCGTGGTGCAGCCGATCTTTGTGATCGAGCTGCCGTCGACCCTGCTGATCGCCGGGTACACCTTCAGGATCCGGCTGCCCCGCAGGATCTGGTACGCCGTGGCGGCCGTGACCGGCGGGCTCGCCCTGGGGATGGCCACTGCGGCGCCGGGCGGCGGGTCCGAGTCGGTGAGCGGCTACGCCTGGATCCCGGCGCTGGTCGCCACCGGGATCTTCGAGGCCGTAGTGATCACCTGGGCCCTGAGGCTGCGCGGCAATCCGCGTGCCGCCCTGCTCGGGCTCGCCGCCGCCTGCGGATACGCGCTGACCGCCGCGCTGATGAAGGACGCCATGGCCCGCCTCACCAACGGCGGGGTGGTGGCGATGCTGACCTCCTGGCAGATCTACGGCACCGCGGTGGCCGGGGTGGGCGCCCTGTTCCTGCTGCAGAACGCCCTTCAGGCGGGCATGCTCGCCTTCTCCCAGCCGATGCTCACCCTCGGCGACGCGCTGATCAGCATCACCTACGGTGTGGTCCTGTTCGGTGAGACGGTACGCACGGGATGGTGGCTGGTGCCCGAACTCGCGGCCATCGCCCTGATCGCGGCCGGCTGTCTGGAACTGGCCCGCTCCCCGCTGGCGTCCGGCGGCCCGCCCCCCAAGCCCCGCGTCCGCTGACCAGGAGGGCGCGGCCGTCACCCCTGGCGCGGCATGCGGAAGTCCGCGTACCCGTGGACCGGGCTCGGGCAGGCGTCGAGGACGTCGAAGGCGTCCAGCAGTCCGGTGATCCGCAGCATCCGGTGGATGGGCGGATTGCGGATGATCAGCGCCAGTCTGCCGCCGCGCTCCCTGATCCGGCGGCGCGCCCTGCACAGGACGGAGAGTCCCCGGCAGTCGAGGAAACTCACATGCTGGAGGTCGATCAGCAGGTCCGGCTTGGGGACGTCGGTCAGCGAGTCGAGGTACTCGGAGATGGCGGGCGCGGTCAGGACATCGATCTCCCCGTGCAGTTCCACCAGGGTGGTCCGTCCCACGACCCGCTCACGCGGGCGGTCGCGCCACTCGTCCGACACGGCGATCACTCACTCCATTCCTGCGCGGCTTCTTGCGTTGCGTCTATAAAAGGCGTCGGCCGCGGGGTAGTGAGAGTGCCGACCGGCCCTTTGAACGGGCCCATGAGTACCCGGCGAAGTGCCACTCGGGACCCGGCCCCAGCGGTGACGGGGCAGGGGGAGCGGTGGCGGGGCCGGCCGGCCCCGCCACCGCTCCCCCTGCTC
>NZ_LATD01000018.1 GCF_000981895.1 Streptomyces odonnellii
GGCGTGGAAAGCGCCAGGGGCGGGCCGCCGCCCGCGGCCTCGGTGCCGCGGGCACGGGCGGCGGCGTCGGTGAGGACGTGCGCCCCGAAGTGGGAAGCAGCCGTGGGCAGGCTCGACTGCGGAGGGGAGAGCTCAGGGTCGGGCATCCGGGGCTCCTTTGCTGGTGGGGTGACTGTCCCGGATCATCCGGGCATGCTCGGCCGGCCCGGACGACCGGGACCGTCGTAGCCGCCGGACAGGACCTGGTGCCGTGACCGGCAAGGTTCGCGCGACGGGGCAAACCTTGCCGGGAGGGGCAGCGGCGGCAGCGGGGCCTAATCGCGCCTGTTGGCGATCTGTACGTTCTCCAGCACGCCGAGCGCGTCGGGCACCAGGACGGCGGCGGAGTAGTACGTGGTGACGAGATAGGAGATGATCGACTTCTCGTCGATGCCCATGAAGCGCACCGACAGGCCCGGCTCGTACTCCTCCGGCAGACCGGTCTGGCGCAGACCGATGACGCCCTGGTTCTCCTCGCCGGTACGCATGACCAGGATGGAGCTGGTCTTCTCCTCGGTGATGGGGATCTTGCTGCAGGGCAGGATCGGGACCCCGCGCCAGGCCGGGACCTGCTGCCCGCCGAGGTCGACATGGTTCGGGTAGAGACCGCGGCGGTTGAACTCACGCCCGATCGCGGCGATCGCCCTCGGGTGGGCGAGGAAGAACTTGGAGCCGCGGCGGCGGCTGAGCAGCTCGTCGAGGTCGTCCGGCGTGGGCGGACCGGAGTGGGTCTGGATGCGCTGCTTGAAGTCGGCGTTGTGGAGCAGACCGAACTCCCGGTTGTTGATCAGCTCGTACTCCTGGCGCTCGCGCAGCGCCTCGATGGTGAGCCTGAGCTGCTCCTCGGTCTGGTTCATCGGCCCGTTGTAGAGGTCGGCGACCCTGGTGTGGACCCGCAGAATGGTCTGCGCGACGGAGAGTTCGTACTCGCGCGGTTTCAGTTCGTAGTCGACGAACGCGCCGGGCAGCGCGGGCTCGCCGGTGTGGCCGGCCGACATCGCGATCTCGGCCTCGCCGTGACGATTCTGCCGCTGGCCGGGAAGCGAGCGGTACCGCTGGACATGGGCTTGCAGGCTCGGCGCCGTGGAGAGTACGGCGGCGAAGTCGGCGCGGGACAAGGTGAGCAGGGTCCCGGCGGTCTTGGCGGTGGCGGTGTAGTCCCACCGGGCGTCCTCGTCCAGCAGGGCGTTGTCACCGAACCGGTCGCCGTCGGCCAGCACCGCGACGGCGACCTCGTCGCCGTACTTGCCGACCGACGTCTGGCTGATACGGCCGTGGGCGATGAGATGGATCTGCTCGGCAGGCGTACCGCGCTCGACCAGCGTCTCGCCGGCCCGGAAGTCGCGCTGGACGCACCGGTCGGCGATCGCGGTCAGCACCTCCACGTCCTCGAAGCCGTGCAGCAGGGCCAGTTCGCCGAGCTCGCGCGGGATCACGCGGACGCTGACACCGTCCTGAATGAACTCGACGCGCCCGTCGCCGACGGTGTAGCTCAGCCGTCGGTTCACCCGGTACGTGCCGCCCTTGGTCTCCACCCAGGGGAGCGTCCGCAGCAGCCAGCGGGAGGTGATCTCCTGCATCTGCGGGGCGGACTTGGTCGTGGTGGCCAGGTTGCGCGCGGCGGCCGTGCCCAGGCTGGACTGCCGAGGCGACTCCCGCTGCTCTTCCGGGCTGGTACCAACAGTCATCGGGCGAACTCTCCTTCGTAAGGGCGACGGCCGCATGTGTGCGCGGCACCACGAAAGTAGAAAAAGAGGGGCAAATATCCGGTAATCCGTCCAGATCCCTGGGAACAGTAACGGCCGGTGGACCCGATTGGCTCTAAGCAGCGGTCGGTATTAACTCGATACGATGATCTTCCCCGCGTGGAGGTTTACGCAGGTGGTCGACGGTGTTCAGGCACGGTCGCCGATGCGGGCGACGGCCCGGGCGGGATGCCGAACCCCGCGCTGCCTACGCGTCAGGTGTCGATCCAGGAGCCGGCACCCGTACTCCAGTTCGACCACGGGGTGCCGGCATGCCCGCCCGGGTCGGCATGCGGTTGGCATGCAACGTCTTCCACCGGCCCGCCGCCGTGCGGTTCCTTCAGCGGACCGGGTGTTTGCTCAGGATGGAAACCCTGTTGAACGCGTTGATGGTGATCGCCACCCAGATCGCCGCGGAGATCTCGTCGTCGTTGAGGACCTGGCGAGCTGTTCCGTAGGCGCTCTCCTGCGCAACGGCGTTCGCGGGGGCGGTGGTCGCCTCCGCCAGGGCAAGTGCCGCGCGTTCCCGTGCCGTGAACAGTTCGGTGTCACGCCACGCGGCGAGCACGCCCAGACGCTGAGGGGTCTCGCCGGAGCGCAGCGCGGCCCTGGTGTGCACGTTGAGACAGTATGCGCAGCCATTGATCTGTGACACGCGGAGGTTGATCAACTCCACCAGGCGACGGTCCAGCCCCGCCTCGGCGGCGACCGCGCGGACCGCCTCAGCCGTCTCGACCAGTGCGTGGTACGCCTTGGGGCTCTGCTTGTCGATGAAGACGCGCCGGCTCGCGGCGTCTGCTGTGTCACCCACCGTGGACTCCTCCAGGGCCCCTCGCGGCCCTTGCTCACCCTGCCGCGCGTGATGGAGGCAGGGGCTCTACTGTCGAGCATGATTATTGAATATGAAATCATCCTCAGATGTGAAAGGCGTGCGATGAGCAACGTCGAAGTGGATCCCGCGGCGCTGCGCTGCGGTGCCGCGGACCACGGCGAGGCCGTGCCGCGGGTCGAGGTGCTGACGGCGAGGGATGTCCCATTGGGCGGGCCTCGGGCCATGACCGTACGGCGCACGCTGCCGCAGCGCGCCCGCACCCTGATCGGGGCCTGGTGCTTCATCGACCACTACGGCCCCGACGATGTCGCCGACACCGGCGGCATGGACGTCGCACCCCATCCGCACACCGGCCTGCAGACCGTGAGCTGGCTGTTCGGCGGAGAGATCGAGCATCGCGACAGCATGGGCAGCCACGCGCTCGTACGGCCCGGCGAGCTGAATCTGATGACCGGCGGGTACGGCATCAGCCACTCGGAGGTCTCCACCCCGCGCGCCGCTGTCCTGCACGGCGTCCAGTTGTGGGTGGCCCTGCCCGGGGAACACCGGCACACCGCCCGCGACTTCCGGCACCAAGTCCCGGGCCCGGTCCGGCTGGGCGGAGCCGAGATCAGGGTGTTCCTGGGATCCCTCGCCGGTGACACCTCTCCGGTACCGACCTTCACGCCCCTGCTCGGCGCCGAACTCGTCCTCGATCCGCGCTCGACGACCACCGTCCCGGTGGATCCCGCCTTCGAGCACGGCCTTCTCGTCGATCACGGGGACGTCCACATGGCGGGAACCCTTCTGCGCCCGGCGGAACTGGGCTACCTCGCCCGGGGCAGCGACACGCTGACCCTGGCGAACGACACGTACACCCCCGCCCGCGCGGTGCTGCTCGGTGGGACACCGTTCGAAGAAGAGATCGTCATGTGGTGGAACTTCATCGGCCGCGACCACCAGGACATCGTCGAAGCCCGAGAGGCCTGGGAGAACGCCTCCGACCGCTTCGGCAGTGTGAGCGGCTACGACGGCGACCGTCTTCCCGCGCCCGCCCTGCCGAACGCGACCATCACACCGCGTAAGAACCCGACGCCGCTGGAAGGCACCCGATGACACAGCCCGCCGCCGCTCCCACCGTCCAGCGAGTGGACACCAGGCACCTGTACGAAATCCTCGTCGACGGCGAAACCGCCGGCCTCACCGCATACCGCGACCGCGACGACCGGCGCGTCTTCTACCACACCGAGGTCAAGGACGCCTTCGCCGGTCTCGGCCTGGCCTCGATCCTCGTCCAGCAGGCCCTGGCCGACGTACGCGCCTCCGGCAAGCGCATCGTGCCGGTCTGCCCGTACGTGGCCAAGTTCCTCAAGAAGCACGACGAGTTCGCCGACATCACCGATCCGGTGACACCCGAGGTCCTGGAGTGGCTGAGGAGCTCGCTGCCTCGGTGACCCCCGCGCCCGCGTTCACCGTCCGTCGGTGTCCTCAAGGACCTCGCGCAGCTTGTGCGCGAAGGCGTCGGGCTGCCCCGCGTAGCCGAACTCGCCGTCGAGAAAGCCGCCGTGGTGGCTCGGGAACACCGTCGCCTGCCGGCCGAGGAGCTTGGCTGCCGCCACCGAGGTGCGTCCGGTGAAGGTGTCCCCGGACTCCTCGCCCACCGCGATCACGACCCGGGTCGGCGCCGCGGTCAGGGCGTCGACGTCGGGCCGGTAGCCGCTGACCGCCCAGGAGCGGTCGGAGAGCAGCGGATCGTCACGTGAGCCGTCGTCCTCGGCCGGCATCCCGAACGCGGCGGGATCCGGCGCGGGCCGGGTGAAGTAGTCGTCGGTGAACTCGCCCTGCCAGGACGTCATCATGATGAAGGCCGCCATGCCGGCACCCCAGCCCCTCTCCTCGTACACATCCCGGACACCGGCCCGGGCGCGCTCGGCGGCCCGGGCGTCGGGGAGCACGGCGATGAGCGGCGGCTCGTGCGCCACCAGTGTGGTCACAGCGTCGGGGTACGCCGCCACGAGGGCGAGCGCGGTCACCGCACCGCCGCTGCTCGCGAACATCTCAACCGGGCCCGCGCCCAGCGCGTCGATGACGGCGCGCACATCGGCGGCCTGGACACCGGGCACATGGTCGGCCCGGCCGTCCTTGCGGGTACTGCGGCCGAGTCCGCGCGGGTCATAGGTGATCACGGTGCGCTCGGGAAAGCGCGAGGCCAGGGCAGTGAAGCCGGCGGCGTCCATGGGCTGGCCGATCATGAGCAGGGGCGGGCATCCGTCGGCGGTCGGCAGCGGGCCGTGGATGTCGTAGGCGAGATCGGCTTCAGGAGTCTCAAGCTTGTGCGTAGTCATGACCGTTCAGACCGCTTCACCGTCGAGAACTCATCGGCCCCGCGCCCGCGATTCCCGGCGATCCGCCTCGCCGCCGGGAGCAGCCGCCGGATCCGGCGCCCCGGGCTCACGCCGTGTCAGCCGTTCTGAAGCGGTTGCGCTAGCGATGGTGGCGTCGGCAGTTCGGACAGGACGATCGCGCTCGACGGTACGGCGCGCCGGAGTTCGAGCAGGCGGGAGAGGGCGTTGTACAGGTCCTCATGGGTCATGTACGCCTCGCGTCCCAGTACGAGGCGGGCCCTGACCTCCAGGTCCTGCCAGGCATACCGCCTGCGGAGGTTGGCCAACTGCCGTGCCTCGGCCCGGAGGAACGTCGCCCCGGCGGAGAAGCCGGCGGCGAGCAGGGCGAGTATCGCGGCCGGTACGCGTGCGTCGGACGAGGCGAGACCCGCGGCTCCGGACACCGCGGCGAGTACGGCGGCGGGGAAGCCGAGCAGCAGGTGGGTGGCGTTCCAGAGCTTGCCCCGGCGCTGTGCCCGCCGCGCGCCGATGCCGGCTTCGGCCGCGATCCTCTCCACCTCACCAGTCAGATGCCGCATCTGAGACACGTCACGGCTCTGCTCCTGGCGGACACCGCTGTCCTCACTGTCCTCGTTCGTCATGTCTCCCCCTGCCGAATCATGGTGAGGTCCCGGCGCCCGGCCCGGTTCCCGCTCCCCGGACAGCACGACCATGCAGCCGGAGCCTCCCCGCCGCGCGCCGGGCCGGAACCGCCGGCCGGTGACCCGTCGTAAACACCCGGGCCGTAACGCGTGGGCGGTGCGGCACCGGACCGTGCCGGCCGCTGTCCGGCCGGCACGGTCCGGTGCCGCACGCCCGGTCATCCCCGCCCCAGTACCCGCCGTTCCGCCTCCTCCACCAGCAGGCGTGCGCCCGGGTCACCGCCCTGCGCGCGGACCGCAGCGCGGACCACGGACAGGTAGAACAGCGCCGGGGCGCACGGCGACCACGACTCCGTCCCGTGGATGAAACCGAGCACCGACTCCGGGTCGGCCGGTGTGAAGGCGAAGCGGTCGTGCTCCCACTTGTCCTCCACACCGTGGCTCCAGCGGAGTCGCAGGGTCTCCTCGTCGAGGTCTTCCAGGACCGCGCGGAAGAAGACCGCCCACTGGTTGTTCCGCAGGTCGAGACCGAAACCCAGCAGTTCCAGGTCGACCCGGTCGCCGTCCTGAACCGCCAGCTCCTCACGCAGCGCACGGCGGGCCACCCGGTGCAGGCTGATCTCACCGGACTCCGGCAGATCATGGTTGGCGGCGACGCCCTCGTTGGCCGAGGAGTTCCACCGGGACGCGTTCGGTCCCGCCACCCTGGCACTGCGCCGGGAGAACAGCATCCGGCCGTCCTTCCCCGTCTCGACGGCCACGTTCACCCCGAGGCTGCAGAACATCCAGGGCGGGGCGTCCAGCGGATCGGCGTCCTCCAGATACTGCTTGCGCAGGGTCGAGCCGTTGCGCAGCGTCCGGCCCAAATTCAGGGAGGTGGTAAGGAAATCGTAGTAGTCGGCGTCCAGCAGGGAGAGCGTGACCTGCGGGTCCTCCCGGACGTTGCCGCGTGAGACGACCAGGCTCTCCACGGCGAACCGCGGGTTGTTCCACCAGTACGGCTCGCCGGCGGCCCGTTTGCGCACTTCCTCGTCGGCGATCTCCCGCCGCCACGCCCCCAGTTCGTCGGGGAACTGCACCCGGCGGCTGGTGTACACGACCCGGACGTTCTCTTCCGTGATCGGACGTGTGCCGTCACCCTCGTAGATGTGGCAGTCGGTCACCTTGCCGACAACGGAGAAGCGGTCTCGATGAGCCATCAACACCCTCTTTTCTGAGCTAAGTTGCTCAGACTAGTGCCGGGAGGGGCGGCGTCGGCCGTGGCGGCGGAGTCGGGACCGGGGCGCGATCGGGGGCCGGATGTCCAGGGAGCTGGGGCGTGACGCCTTCCGGGGGGACGGCGTGGTCGGCGTACTGGCCATCGACACGTACGACAACCCCGCCCGGCCGGACGGGCGTGAGCATCTCGCACACATCGGCGCCGAGAGCGCCCGCCTCGCCGCCATGGCCCGCGACAAGCTGGGCTTCGGCGAGGTGCCGGCCGGCCCCGAGGGAATGAACCGGGACCAGGTCTCGGCCTGGCTGGACGCGTTCCTCGACCGCCGAGCCGCGCGCAGGATCCTCTACTGGACCGGGCACGGTGTGGACGCCGAAGGCGGCTTCCACCTCGCCTGCCGCGACACCTGGGCCGACGGCCGCTTCGATCCCGCCCGTTCCTTCGCCCTGACCGACCTCGTGGACCGGATCCTCGCCGCCCCCGCGCCCGCCCACACACTCCTCGTCCTCGACGCCTGCTCCTCGCACGGGCACCTGAACGTCGCGCTGCGGCGCGCGGTGAGCGAGGAGCGCGCCTCGGTCGCCCGCGCGTACGAGTCCTCCACCACCGGATTCGCGGTGATCGGCACCTCCGGGGTGGGCACCGTGATCCGGGAGGGACTGTGGGTGAACTGGCTGGCGTCCGTCCTGGCCAAGCCCGACACGGAGGTCTCCGACCGCTCCCTGCCGATGCACCCCTCGGCTCTCTACATCTCCGTCCCGTACCTGGTCGAGGCCATCGGCCAGGAAGCCACCGCGGCGGGGCTGGAGACCCGGGACGAGCGCCCCGGCTTCGAGACGGTACGGCCCCTGCCCAACAACTTCCTGCACAACCCGTACTTCCAGGACGACGGCGTTCCCGCACCGCACCGCGGTCCCTGGGCGCACCCCGCCGTGCTCGCGGACGGGGCCCCGCTGCCCTGGGCCGAGGAATCCCCGTTCCAGATCCAGGAAGGCGGCGTCCTGGAACGGGAGTTCACCGGACGGCACGCCGCGCTGAGCCGCCTGGTCCGCTGGCTCGACACCGCCGCACACGGCATGCAGGTGGTCACCGGGCCCGGCGGATCCGGCAAGACGGCCCTGCTCGCGCGGATCGGCCTGCTGTCGGTGGCCCGCCGCAGGCAGCGGCTCGACCCGCAGCCGCCTCCCCAGATCTGCCCGCGCCCGGGCACCGTCCACGCCCTCATAAGCTGCCGCGACCGCTCACTGAACTCTGTGGTCGAGGCCTTGTGGGACGCCCTGACGTCTTTCGAGGCCATGCCGCCCCGGCCGGCCGGCGGCTGCGACGCGGACCGCTGCACGGACGCCGTCGCCGCTCTCGCCAGGCAGGCGGGCGCCCTCAACCTGCTCTTCGACGGACTCGACGAGGCGATGCCGGGTCAGGCGCACGAGATCGCCCGCCAGTTGCTGAACCGGCTCGCCGACACCCGCGGAGTGAAAGTGATCGTGGGAACCCGGCCCCGGCCACGGCGGCACCTGGCCGACCCGGTGACCGCCGAGAGCCTGCTCGACGTACTCGACCAGACCACCGCCCCGCTCGCCCTCGACCAGGACGACGCCGAGCGGGACATCACCACCCTGGCCGAGTCACTGCTGGGCGCCCCCGGCTCGCCGTACGCGGACGAGCGGCACACGCTGCTGCGGCGCGAGGCCGCGCAGGCGATCGCGGCCGGCAGTCAGGGGCTCTTCCTGGTGGCCCGGCTGATCGCCGGTCAGCTCGTCCGCCGTACCCGGCCGCCCACCGCGCCCGAACTCGAGGCGGAACTCCGCCGGGCCGGAACCGGACTGGAGAACTGGGTCCGCCGCGAGATCAGCCACCTCGAACGCGACGGAGCGGTCCCGGCCGCCGGTATCCTCGCGCCGCTCGCCCTCGCGTACGGCGGCGGACTGCGCGATCTCTCGCTTCTGGTGACCATGGCCGACGCCCTGCACGGGCGGCAGGGCACCTTCACCCGCGCGCAGGCGCGCGAACTGCTGGCCCGGGCCGAGGGCGGCCTGGTCGCCGTGGACTCGGGGAGCTACCGGCTCGCGCACGCCGGCTACGGCGTCCACATCCTCGAACGGCTCGGCCTCACCCCGCGCGACGGCCACCTCAGGGTCCATGACGCACTCGGCGCCCGCGGCGGCCCCGACTGGGCGCGCGCCGACCCGTACACCCGCGCGTATCTCGCGGTCCATGCCGCGCAGGCGGGAGAAGAGCGGCTGCGCGACCTCCTCGACGACCCCGAATTCCTCGTCCACACCGACCCGGACGTGGTGCTGCCGCTGGCCGTTCCCCATGTGCGGCACAGCGAGGGCGCCGCCCTGTACGCCAGGGTCGCCGACGACTTCCGCCGCCGCCCCGACCACACCACCCGGCGCGCGCTGCTGCGCGGCACGGCGTTCGTCAGCCACCGGGACGGCATGTACGGCCGGCTGACCTCCGCCGGATTCGCCCGGCTGCCATGGACGGAAGTGTGGACCGACGCCGAGTCCACGCCCGTCGACCTGCGCTGGCCCGCCGCCCGCGGGGGCGCCCGCGCCCTGCACTGGGCGGCGGTGTCCCCCGGCGCTCACGGCCCCGACGCCGGCTCCGGCACGGCCGCCGACACCGTGCTCTCGCTGGGCGTGCTCGGTGCGGTCGCGGTGCACGACCCGGAGACCGGCCGCCAGCGCCTCACCC
The DNA here is from genome assembly GCF_000981895.1 of Streptomyces odonnellii. Lineage (GTDB taxonomy): Bacteria > Actinomycetota > Actinomycetes > Streptomycetales > Streptomycetaceae > Streptomyces > Streptomyces odonnellii. Next base: position 9,498 of record NZ_LATD01000018.1, read on the forward strand.
GGCGCGCCCCCGACGGACGCCGCCTGCTGCGTCAGGTGACCGGTGCGACGGCGGGACCGCGCCGGGTCACCATGGCCGGCGACGGCAGCGGAGTGCTCTTCTGGGACGACGCGTCGGGGCTGCCCGCCAAGGTCTTCGACTGGGGCGGCTCCCCCAAGGCGCTGACCGTCGCCGAGTGCGGCAGCCGGTTCCTGGCGATGGCCGCGGACGGACAGCGGGTGTGGACCTGGCAGTGGCCCGTCGACAGGAGCGCCGCCGAAGCGGACCTGGCCGGCATCCTGGGCGTGGCCGCGGACCGGCTGGTGCTGTTCTCACTCGGCGCGCGCCACTTCCTGCTCTCCGCCGGCGCCGAGACGTACGTCCATCAGGTCCATCCGGCCGGGCTGGGGCGCCAGTTGCTCGGCCCGTCCGCGCCACTGGCGCACACCGGTCGCGGTCCGGTCCGGGCCATCGCCGCACTCGCCGAGCCGTCGCGGGCCGGTACGGGCGTCTCTTCCGCGTGGCTCGCCCGGGTGGACGGCCACACCACCGACGTGTGGCGGCTGACCCCCGCCGCAGACGGCAGCGGGCCGGCCGGCCCCGGATGGGCCGTGGAACACACACTGGCCCTGGACACGCCCGAAGCACGCGGCGCCGCCCTCGGCCGCGCCAACGGCCGGCCGCTGCTGGTCCTGCACCAGGGTGACCGCGTCGCCGTGCACGGCCTGGACGGCGGCCGGCCGCTCCGTACCTTCCCCGTCCACGGGCACCGCGACCCGGAGGCCCTGGCCTGCGACCCGTACGGCACCGGGAGGATCGCCGTCTCCGACGGCCCGCACGTACGGATCCTGGACGTCTCCTCGGCCACCGCCGTACGTCCTCATGGCCCGGGGGACCGCAGCTACACCGAACGGATCCTGGTGGAGGCCGCGTCCGGGCCGCCCGGCGGTCCCGCGCTGCTGTGCCGGGTCTTCGGCTCCACCGTCCTGGCCTGCCGTCAGGAGCCGGAGAGGGGCGGAGCCCCCGGGGAGCGGGAGGTGCCGCTCCGGCACGACGGTACGGTCACCGCGGTGCGGGCGGTGTGGCACGGGGACGGCTGGCTCGTCGCGGCGGGCGCGGGCCGGACCGTACGCGTCTGGTCGCTCACCGCCGGTCTGCGGATCGCCGCTCCGCACCAGGACATCCCCCTGGCCGGTGACGACGGCGACGAGGTGCGCGGACTGGGGCTGGCGGTCGAGGACGACGGCGTCCCGAGCCTGTTCGTCCCGGACATCCGCCGTGTGCGGCGGCACAGGCTGTGCGAGGGCCGGTGGACGGTACGGGGCGAGGTCGGCGCCGTCGTCCACGCCCTGAGCGCACGGACCATGAGCGACGGCACGACCTGGGTGGGCGCCGACACCGGGCGCGGCTTCCGGCTGTGGCGGGCCGGCGCGGAGGACGAGGAGCCGCCGCCGGTCCTGGACGATTTCTGGCGGCGGACCGCGACGATGGCCCTGGGCGAACACCGGGTGATGGGATGGTCGTTCCCCCTGGTGGCCTGGGGCGAGGACGACATGCTCCATCTCGCCCGGTACAAGGGCGGACGCTGGATCCCGCAGCGGGTCGCACACCCCGGGGGCCGCGCGTCGGCGGTGGTCTTCACCGGTCCTCCGGAGCGTCCGCTGCTGGCCGCCTGCGGCGGGGAGCAGACCCTGGCGGTGTTCGACGCGGTCAACGGCCGCGAGGTGAAGACGGCGGCGGTGCCCTGGCGCGGACTGGACGTGGAGGCCGCCGCGGCGGTGTACGACGCGGAGCGCGGGATCACGCTGGCCCTTCAGGGCCGCCGCCGCTGCGACCTGATCCTGCTCCGCCCCGAAGCCCTGGCTCCGGCCGCCACGACCGGACCGGCGGGACCGGCCCGATCCGCCTCGGACCGCTGGCAGCCCAGGAAGGGCTGGTAGCCGTACCCGCCCGCACCCATCGCCCGCACGACGGACGCCGCACACCGCACCACGTACGAGGCACCACGTACGCCCGCACCACGCACGAGCCAAGGAGGAAGCGTGAAGCACGACCTGGTGGTCTTCATCCCGGGGATCACGGGAAGCCGGCTCACCCGCGACGGAAAGGACCTGTGGAACCTGTCGCTCCCGGCACTGCTGGGCGCCGTACCGCCGCAGAAGCTGATCAGCCGACTGCGGCTGCCCGACGGGATCGGTGACGAGCCGCCCGAGGAACCGCACGCCGTCGAAGCCGTCGGCCTGGTCCGCCGGCCGACGGGACTGCCGGGGCTCCTCACACAGCAGGGGTACCCGGACGTCGCCGGCCTGCTCACCTGCGTCCGCCCCGAGCAGTTCGTCACCTTTCCCTACGACTGGCGCCTGTCCAACCGCCTCACCGCCGCCGGCCTCAAGCGCCGGATCGCGGGCGAACTGGGCCGGTGGACCGAGGAGTTCAGGACGTACTACCCCAAGGCCGAGGACGACCCGAAGGTCACCCTCCTGTGCCACTCCATGGGCGGCCTGGTCGCCCGCCACTACCTGGAGTGCCTGGGCGGACGCGAAACCGCCCGCACCCTGGTGACGGTCGGCACCCCGCACCGGGGCGCCGCCCAGGCCGTCCGGTTCCTCACCGGGCACGGGATCGGCTCGGGGCTGCTGGGGCGGACCGCGGCGACGCTGGCGCCCCGGCTCAACGAACGGCTCACCGAACTCGCCCGCTCCTTCCCGTCGGTGGGGCAGCTCCTCCCGGTCTACGAGGCCGTGCGCCGCCCCGACTACCCCGAGGGCTACTACGACCACCTCACCGAGATCGACACCGGCCTGCCGACCGACACGGTCCGCGACGTCTTCGCCTTCCACGAGGAGTTCGAAACGTCCCTGCGGGACAACCTGCGCGGCAGCCCGGACCGGGCCCTCCCCTACGAGATGCGCTGCCTCGGCGGCCGGGCCCACCCCACCATCCACGGTGTGACGGTGAACCCCGGCCGGGAGCTGGAGTTCCACTACCTCCTGGACGACCACGAGCCATGGACCGGCGACGGCACGGTACCCGCAGAGTCGGCGTTCGCCGCGTGGGCGCTGCGCCGCACCGACGACGGTCTGTGGAACGGCCACCGGCACGGCCACCTCATCAGCGCCGAGGCCTTCGGCCACCAGCTCGACGCCATCCACCACAGCAAGTCCGCGCGGGACACCCTGGCCGACGACGAGTTCGGCATCGTCGTACCGGAGTTCGCGGTGGCCGGGGATCCGTTCGACATCGTGGCCACCGGGGTCGAGCGCGACCGTACCGTACGGGCCGCACTGCACGCCGACGGGGCGGACGAACCGCGGGACTGGGTGGTGCTGTCGGAGACGGAGCCCGGCGAGCGCCGCGGCAGCCTCACCGCCGGGCCGGGCACCTGGGTGCTGTCGGTGATCGCGGACCGCCCGGACACGGTCCAGCGTGAGGTGATGACGGTCGTCGAAGCGTAGGACGAACCGAGGACGGAAGCTGGCAGCCAGACCCAAACGAGAGGCCCTAGCTAAGGGCTGTCCCGTAATCCATGGCGGGCGCGCGACGACAGCTACGGCACCTCGCCGCGTTGTCGGAACATCCCCATACGCCCAGTATGGGGACGTCCCTCCGCCTTGCGATGCTCCCCCGTAGCCTGAACGGCACGGGAGGCACCCCCTCCATCTGACGCCGCGCGCTGACCCACCAGCGATTACGGGACAGCCCTTAGGTGCCGGGCACGGGGAGCGTGGTGTCCGAATGCCGCCAGCACGCGTGCCCGCCGGGCGGCAGGGTTGACGGTGAGACACAGTCCCACGAGTAAGGAGGCGGCTATGACCGCCTGCACGACGACGACCAGTCCGCTGGGCGCTCTGCTCCTGGTGGGCGAGGAGACCGAGGAGGGGTTCACTCTCACCTCGCTGTCCATGCCAGGTCAGAGGAACGCTCCGGCCGTCCGACCGGAGTGGCGGCAGGACGCGGAGCCGTTCGCGGACGTCGTCCGCCAGCTCTCCGCGTACTTCGCGGGCGAACTCACGGAATTCGCCATCGAGTTCACCCCGGTCGGCACCGACTTCCAGCGGCGCGTCTGGAACGCGGTCGAGGAAATCCCCTACGGTTCCACCACCACGTACGGTGCTCTGGCCGGGCAACTCGCGCTGCCGCGCGAGCGGATCCAGGCCCTGGGCGCGGCGATCGGCGCGAACCCGCTGCTACTGGTGCGCCCGTGCCACCGCGTGATCGGCGCGGACGGCACGATGCGCGGCTACGCCGGTGGTGTCGAACGCAAAGTCCAGCTCCTCACCCACGAGGGCGCCCTGCAACCGACCCTGCTGTGACGCCGGGACCGGTGCGGACCGCGCCTCCTGACAGAAACCGTCACTCCGGCCCCGTACCGCTTCCCCCGGCGGTGCCGGGGTGACTTCCCGCACCAACCCGAAGGATCAGTCTCATGACCGAGACCACCACCCGGCTCGGGGGCCCGGTCGCCGACCGGGTCGCCCGGGGCGACTGGACAACCCTGGCCGGCGAGCTCGACGAGCACGGCCACGCTCTGACCGGGCAGCTCCTCACCCCCGCGGAATGCCGCGGGATCGCCGCTCTCTACGACCGGTCCGACCGCTTCCGGAGCACTGTCGACATGGCCCGGCACCGCTTCGGCTCGGGCCAGTACCGCTACTTCACCCACGATCTCCCCGACCTCGTACAGGAGCTGCGGGAGGCTTTCTACCCCTGCCTGCTGCCCATCGCACGTGACTGGGCGGCCAGGCTCGGCAAGCCCGCCCCCTGGCCCGACAGCCTGAACGAGTGGCTTCACCTGTGCCATGAGGCGGGGCAGGACAAGTCCGCTCAGATCCTGCTGCGCTACGGTCCCGGCGACTGGAACGCCCTGCACCGGGACGTGTTCGGCGACATGGTCTTCCCGCTCCAGGTCGTCATCGGCCTCGACGCACCCGGCGTCGACTTCACCGGCGGGGAGTTCCTGATGACCGAGCAGCGGCCCCGCGCGCAGTCCCGCGGCTCGTCCACGACGCTCCCGCGGGGCCACGGCCTCATCTTCACCACCCGCGACCGGCCGGTGGCCACCAGGCGAGGATGGTCGAACGGACCGATGCGGCACGGTGTGAGCACCGTACGCTCCGGCCGCCGCCACACCCTCGGCCTGGTTTTCCACGACGCCGCATGACCTCCGCCCGGGCAGCCGCCGACAGCCCGGGGCGCACCTACACACTGCTCGGACCGGACGGACAGCCCTACCGGAGCCCCGCGCCGGGCACGCTCGGCGGGCACCGTCGCGGGCGCCTGTACGGACGGCTGGACTGCCCGTCCGCGCTGCGGGCCATCGCCCGCGGCCACTATGTCGGACACCGGGTGTTCTTCCCCGACGAGGCCACCGCCGTCGCTGCCGGATACCGGCCCTGCGCGGTGTGCCTGCCCGCCACGTACGCCCGGTGGAAAGCCATCGCACAGGAAGCGGACGGCAGCAGGAAGCGGACGGCAGGCTGAAGAAGATCAGTGCGTCAGCTTCAGGCCGGCCACACATCCGAGGATGCCGGCCAGCAGCATCAGTTTCAGCGGGCCGGCGGACTCACCTTCGAAGAGCATGGCGTACGTCGCGGTGAGGACCGCCCCGATGCCGACCCAGACCGCGTAGCCGGTGCCCACGGGCACCGTCCGCAGCGCGAAGGCCAGTCCTGTCATGCTCAGCACCAGTCCAACGCCGAAAACGACGCTCGGCAAGGGGCGGGTGAACCCCTCCGATTTGCCCAGTGCGGTCGCCCACACCGCTTCCAGCACTCCGGACATCACCAGAACGATCCACGCCATGACAGAGACTCCTCGCGTCGTCTTGTCATGACTGGGTACGGCGCACCTCGTCCAGGAGCCTGTCGGGCTCTGCCGTCCACGATCGCACACCACCTGGCGCACCCGGCCGGGCACCCTGGAAGTCGGCCTCCACCTCGACCCGCTGTACAGGTCCGGACGGAGAGTTACGCCTGAGGAAGGACGCGGCCGCGATCGCCACCGCACCTGGCTCGCGATCGGCTAGTGACCGACGTCGCTGCCGGCCGACGCATGTTTTGACAACGATCTGCGGCGGGCGAGAATTGTAGTGGTGCGCTCCTCAGGAGCCGCCAGAGCCAGCCCAACCAATATGAGGTCGCAGATCACCGACCCCGTACGGTGGTCGATCCGTCGGTCTTGGGCGGGAAGCGGGAAGGTTGTGCGATGGCGAAGGCCAGGACACCGGGGAATCTCAACAGACCGATCGAGCGTGACGCGCCGCTGCTCAGGCGAGGGAAGCTGGTGGAGCCGGGTGAGGGTGTCTCGATCTGGTGGATGGGCGATGACCGGATCACCTTCGCCGCGGTGAGCGAGGACACGGGCAGTGAGTACGCGTTCTGGCTGGATTATCCGCCGCCCGGCACGGGTCCGCCCAGGCATGTGCATTCCCGTGAGGAGGAGGGCTTTTTCCTGCTCCACGGAAAGCTCGATCTGAAGGCGGGGGGAATTCATGCCACGGTGAGTGACGGTACGTTCTTCGCGGCGCCCCGTGGCATCGCTCATGAATGGCGCAATGTCGGCGAGGACAACGCGGAGCTGATCACTTTCACCACGCCGGGCGGTAATGAGGGTTTCTTCCTCGAACTGGGGGCTCCGGGTGATGAGCCTCCTCGTGAGCACGGGACGATGCCGGTAGCGGAGATCAACGCCCGGACCCCGCGTTATGGCGTGACCTACCTGGAGAGCGGCCCGGACGGGCGTGAGAGGCCACTTCCGATCGGTGAGGGGCGCGGCCCGACCCTGGTGCTGCCGGGTGAGGGGGATCGCCGGTACGCGGCCGGGGCGACGTACACGATCAAAGCGGCGGGTCTGGCGACGGCGAATGCCTATACGGTCGCCGAGATCGCTCTGGAACCGGGCGGTGGGATGCCGGCTCATCGGCATGCCCGTTATGAGGAGGCCTTTTACGTTCTGGAGGGGACGGCGGCCGTGCTGGTCGGAGCAGAGGAGTACGAAGCCTCCGCCGGGTCGGCCGTGCTTGTGCCCTGGGGGGTGCGCCATCGGGTGCGGAACCGCGGCGACGGGATCGTACGGCTGTTCAATCTGACGGTGCCGGGCGGGATCGAGGAGTACTACCGCGCCGCGTGCCGTCCGTCTCCTGGACCGGGCAGCGACCCGGAGGGGGATCTCAACCGGCTGCGGGAGACAGGGAGTCGGTTCGGTATTGACGTCGACATCGGCATCGACGAAGGGGCGCCGGACTGAGCGGCCTCATGTCGACGCGCGTGAACAGGAGGGTTGTCATGACGACAGACGCCAACTTTTTGACGGGCAGCGACGGTCTTGTGGCGGTCGACAAGCTGGGGAACCACATCCTGTTCCTCGATCCGGCCACCTATGAGGTCGAGCTGACGCTTGAGGGCTTCGCCCCGAGGGTGCACGAGCTTCTCATCTCGCCCGATCACCGTTTCGCGTATGTCCCCATCTACGGCGCCGGTATTCACGGGGACAACGCCCATCCAGGCCATCTGATAGCCAAGTTCGACCTGCGGGAACGGAAGCATGTCGGTGACCTCAGCACGTTCCCGTATCTCGCTCCGCACGGCCTGCGCTGGGGCGCGGACGGCCAGTTGTACTGCGTGTGCGAGAACAGCGGTGTGGTGCTCGAAATGGACCCCGGGAGCGGTGCGATCCAGAACGTGATCGAGGTGGGCTCCGACAAGGCACACCGCGTGGAGGTGCTGCCGGACAACAGCAAGCTCTACACCGAGAACGAGGAGGACACGTTCGCGTCGGTCGTCGATCTGGCCACGAAGCGTATGGTCAAGAAAATCCCCATGCCGAACGGCTCCGCGGGAATCGGCATGTCTCCCGACGGGGAGACCATCATTCTCGTCGACGCGCAGCAGCCGCAGTTCTATGTGGTCGACACGGTATCGGACGAGATCCGCGCGACGGTCACACTCGACGGGCACCGGAAGGCGGCCCAGATCGCGCGCTACAGCCCCGACGGCAGGTATCTCGTGGTCACCAACTTCGAGGAGCCGCTGGCGACGGTCTTCTCCGAGGACCTCAAGTCACAGACGCTGCTGCACCTCGGCCAGGGCCCCATGAACATGGCCTTCCACGCGGACGGGGAAACGGTGCTCATCGCGAATCACAACGAGGGCTCGCTGGCCGTGTGCAATCTCGAACGCGGCGAGGTCCTCCGTACGGTGCAAGCGGGGGTCGGCATCGAGACCCTCTCGTTCTTCTAGGGTCTTTCGTTTGGATCTGGCTGGATCAGGGAGCGGGGTCTGGTGCCGTGGATCGCAAGGCGGAGGAGGGAGCCCACGCGGAGCGTAGGCGACTGACGACAACGCCGCGAGACGCGGTGCCAGGGCACGCGAGCCCAGCAAGATCCAAACGAGAGGCCCTAGACGCCGCTCATCATGATGAGAGGCCGCACGTCATGACCGACTGGGAATCCGAAGCCGAGTCAGGCTTCCACACCGTCGACGACTTCCGGTTCGACGACGGACACCGCCTCGATGTGACGTTGGCGTACCACACGCTCGGATCACTGAACGCGCGCGCCGACAACGCCGTGATGCTGCTGCACGGCACCACCGGCTCCGGCCGGCAGTTCCTGCGACCGTCCATCGCGGACTTCCTGTTCGGGAGCGGCCGGCCCCTCGATGTGTCCAGGTTCTTCGTGGTCATGCCGGACGCCATCGGGCACGGCAGATCGAGCCGCCCCAGCGACGGGCTCGGGCCGGATTTCCCGCACTACGGCTACGGCGACATGGTCGAGGGGCAGCATCGGCTGCTGGCCGAGGGGCTGGGCATCGAGCGGCTGCGGCTGCTGCTCGGCACCTCGATGGGCGGGATGCAGACATGGCTGTGGGGCCGGCGGTATCCGGACCAGCAGGCGCTGATGGCGATCGCCAGTCTTCCGGAGCGCATCACCGGGCGGAATCTGCTGTGGCGGAGGATGCTGATCCGTCTGATCGAGTCCGATCCCGGATACGCCGGGGGCCGCTACAACAAGCAGCCGGCCGGAGTCGGTCACGCGATGGCACTGTTCCGGCTCATGACCGGCAGCGCACGGCACATGGCCACCGAACTGGACTCCATCGACACCGCCGACCGGCAGATCGTGGAAATCGAGTCGCAGGCACTGGACGACCAGGACGCCAACGATGTCGTCTGGGAGTTCGACGCGTCCCGGGACTACGATCCAGCCCCCGGCCTCCAGTCGATACGGGCACCGCTGCTGGCCGTCAACTTCGAGGACGACGAACTCAACCCCGTCGCACTCGGCGGACTGGAAGGAGCCATCGCCTCGGTCCCCCACGGCCGGGCCATGACACTCCCCGCCGGCCCGAAAACGCGCGGGCACCAGACACTCCATGTCGCCGAGGTCTGGTGCGACCACCTCGCCGGACTACTCGCCCAGACCCAGGACTGACGGCCCGTCGCAGAGCTGAAGCTCCTGAGGCGTCGGCGCGGCGCACACCCGCCCGGGTTCTGCCGACCGACCGCGGTGAAGTCGCCCGATCGGACGCGCCCTTCTGGACCGCCCGGTGCTGTCACAATGCGCGGCCGTTCCGGGCGGCGGACCGCGGCTCTTGAGTCCCAGTGGCCGGTTCCCAGTGGCCGGTTCTCGCTCAGGGGGTGCGCGCGACGTCTCGTACCGTACGCTGCCCGCTCGCCCGCCACAGCAGCCGCCTGGTGGCCAGACCCCCCAGTACTCCAGCCGCGCAGCCGGCGATGCCCGCGGACGCGGGCCAGTCGATGCCGACCAGATGGTCGAGTGACCAGACACCCGGCCCGGCGAGCCCGGTGGCGGCCGCGGACACGATCAGGACGAGCGGAAACTCGTACCCGTCGTCCTGGACCCACAGTCCGTGCGGATATTTCACCGTGACCGCGACGGTCATGACACTGGCGACGGCCGCCACCGCGAGCGGTGTCAGCAGCCCGGCCGCGAGCATCAGACCCCCGCCCGCCTGACCGGTTCCCGCCGCCACCGCGGTGAGCCGCCCACCGCGGAAGCCGTCCTGCCGGAACTCCTCGGCACCGGCGGCCAGTCCGGATCCGCCCAGCCAGTGCGTCATCTTCTGCACGCCGTGGGCGGCGACCAGCCCTCCCACGACAACACGGAGGGTGAGCAGCCCGGCTTCGGCGCGGCCGGTGCGCGGGCCGACGGTGCCCCCTGCCGCGCGCAGAGACCGTTGTCTGATGGTGGGACGTGGATACCGCATCGTCACTTCTTCTCTCTCAATGCAGGTGGAAGGAGGAGCTGGAGGCGTCGAGCGAGAGCGGGATGCGTCCCTCACGCAGTTCCCAGGGGAACGGGCCCTCGAAGGTACGCAGTCCTCGTTGGCACAGTGGGTCGTCCGAGAGCAGCCGGCGGGCCTCGTCGGCGGTGCCGGTGTTGAGGATGGTGAGACCGTCACCCACCTGCACACCTGGTTCGACGAACGGGCCTGATGCCCAGAGCAGCCCGCGCCCTTCCAGCTCGATCATGTAGCGGAGGTGGTCCGCGACGTGCGGTGTGATCTCGGCGTCCTCGGCGACCTTGCGGTTGATCGCCGCGAACAGCCGCTTCCTGGTCATGGGAGCGAGGAGCCGCTCCACGGTTTCGTCCGTCGCCGTCATGTGGACGCTCCTTCCGGCCAGGGCAGTGTGTCCGCGTATCGAGCAGTACAGAACTCCGGCAGGACGCGGGTTCTCATGGATCGAGGGTTCTCATGGATCGGCCCATGAGGCAACACGGTGCGTGTAGTCGAGCCTGAGGCCGGTTGGGCGCCTTCGATAGGCGTGATCGACGCCGCGGTGGAAGGGTTGGGATCAGTCGCTCATATTCCTGGGTGACCGATGTGGCATGCGTACATACGTAGATCCATAGTCGCGGCGTCGGGTGGAGTGGACATGTCTGTGCGGTCATCCGGGCGATTGACCAACGGGTTCAATCTGCTGGTCGACGCACTCCAGGCCAATGGTGTGCGGAACATGTACGGCGTGGTCGGGATTCCGGTCACGGATGTGGCGCGTCTGGCGCAGGCCCGTGGCATGAGATACATCGGTTTCCGGCACGAGGCGTCGGCGGGAAACGCGGCGGCGATCGCGGGTTTCCTCACCCGGCGTCCGGGTGTCTGTCTGACGGTTTCCGCTCCGGGTTTTCTGAACGGGCTGGTCTCTCTCGCAGCGGCGACGGTCAACTGCTTTCCCATGATCCAGATCAGTGGTTCCAGCGAACGGCCCATCGTCGATCTCCAGCGGGGCGACTACGAGGAACTCGACCAGTTCAGCAGCGCGAAGCCGTTCGCGAAGGCTGCGTACCGTGTCGACCGTCCCGAGGACATCGGCCTGGCGACCGCGCGTGCTGTCAGGGCCGCTGTGGCCGGACGGCCGGGCGGTGTCTATCTGGACATCCCGGCCGCGGTCCTCGGCGCGACGCTCGACGCGTCGGCAGGAGCCGAGTCGATCTTCAGCCCCGTGGACCCGGCACCCCTCCAGCCGCCGGACCCCGCCTCGATCGGGCGGGCCCTGGACCTGTTGCGGGGTGCGCGGCGGCCGCTCGTCGTGCTGGGCAAGGGGGCTGCGTACGCGCAGGCGGACGAGACCGTCCGGGCCTTCATCGAGCGGACCGGTATTCCTTTCCTGCCCATGTCGATGGCGAAAGGGCTGCTGCCGGACGGCCATCCGCAGTCCGCGGCGGCCGCCCGCTCCTTCACCGTCGGCAACGCCGACGTCGTCTTCCTGGTCGGTGCACGGCTGAACTGGATGCTCCGGCACGGGGAACCGCCCCTGTGGAACCCGGACGCGAAGTTCGTCCAGGCCGATGTCTCGGCCACGGAGTTCGACAGCAACCGCCCCGTCGCGGCTCCCGTCCTCGGGGACATCCGCTCCGTCTTCGACGCGCTGGTGAAAGAACTGGAGAACCAGCCCGTCCAGGCGCCCAGGGAATGGACGGACGAGATCGGGACCCACAAGGCCAGGAATGTCGCGAAGATGGCCTCCCGCCTTGCCGCGCCTCATGAGCCGATGGGGTTCTACGGTGCGCTGCGGGTGGTCAGGGATGTCATCGCGGACCATCCGGAAACGTATCTGGTCAACGAGGGAGCCAATACGCTCGACTTCGGGCGGGATGTCATCGACATCCATCAGCCGCGGCACCGCCTCGACACCGGCACCTGGGGCGTCATGGGTATCGGAATGGGCTACGCGATCGCGGCGGCGGTGGAGACGGGCGACCCCGTGATCGTCGTCACGGGCGACAGCGCGTTCGGGTTCAGCGGTATGGAGGTCGAGACCGTCTGCCGCTACGGACTTCCCGTGGTGACCCTCGTGTTCAACAACGGCGGCGTCTACAAGGGCGACGCCGTCAACACCGAATCCGCCGATCCGGCACCGACCGTCCTCATGCACAACGCACGCTACGACAGGATCGCCGAAGCCTTCGGAGCCACCGGCCACAACGCCACCACGCCCGAAGAACTCAACACCGCGCTGCGCCAGGCCATGGCATCAAAGAAGCCCGCGGTCATCAACTGCGTCCTCGATCCCACCCTGGGCACCGAAAGCGGACACCTGCAGAACCTCAACCCACAGAGCTCGGTCCCGGAAACGGCATCGGCGAGAAAGTAAGGGGACGGCGTTAATGACGGCAACCGCACGCACAGCGAAAGACCGGGCCCAGACAGACGCAAAGAGCGCCGGGCATCTCGATCCCGACAAGCCGTATCCGCTCGCGGGGATCACCGTACTCGACTTCACGCATGTGCTGGCCGGACCGACCTGTTCGCGCATGCTCGCGGACGGCGGGGCCCGGGTCATCAAGGTGGAACGGCCGGGCGTGGGAGACGACACCCGTAAAATGGGGCCGTTCCTGAAAGACGGCAGCAGCGAATACTACCGCTTCGCGAACCTCGGCAAACAGTCGATCGCCATCGACCTCAAGAATGCCGAGGACATGGCGCTCATCAGGCGGATGCTCGGGAAGACGGACGTGGTCGTGGAGAATTTCCGGCCCGGCGTCATGGCCAAACTGGGTATGGACCCCGACGAACTGGTCAAGGATTTCCCGCGTCTTGTGGTGTGCTCGATCTCCGGCTTCGGCCAGTACGGGCCCATGCATGACCAGGCGGCGTACGACACGATCATCCAGGCCCTGTCCGGGATCATGGACGCGACCGGTACCCCGGACGGCGGACCCACCCGTGTCGGCACATCCCTCTCGGACATCACGGCTGGCATCTACGGCTACTGCGGCATCATCACCGCACTGCTCGCCCGGGAAACCACCGGCAAGGGAAGCACCGTCGACATCTCCATGCTCGACTCGACATTCGCCCTGCTCGAACACGGTCTCATGGACGCGCTCGGCCCGAGAGTACGGCCCCACCGGCTCGGCAACCGGCACCCGTTCATGTATCCCTTCGACACCTTCGCCTGCCGGGACCAGCCACTTGCCATCACCGTCGGGAACGACCATCTGTTCGGGATCCTGGCCGACGTACTCGGCAAACGGCAACTGGCAACCGACAACCGCTTTGACACGAACGCGAAGAGATCCGAGAACTGGGCCCCGCTCAAACAGGAGATGGAAGCCGTGCTCACCACCGACACGGCCGCCGCATGGCGCACGAAACTCGAACAGGCCGGAATCCCCGTGGGCGTAGTCCTCAACGTCGACGACACACGCAAACTCTCCCAGATCAAGGCCCGCGCCATGGTGAAGAACATCGGGGGCTACGACGTACCCGGCAGCCCCATGAAATACGGACGGTACAACTCAGTCGGAACACTTTCACCGTCACCCGCCCTCAACGAACACGGCGACGCGATCCGCGCCGAATTCCAAGAGCAGAAATAGCGCGGTCGATGCCATCCACGGGCGATGTCCCACCAACGGACCATGCGGCCGCCGACCGCCCGTGGCTCTTCACGATGCTCACCGCCGCCGCGGCCTCACATAGCGCGCACACAGCCATTCAAGGGGCACCCGGAAACACGAGCCTCACCTACAGCCAATTGACGGAGGCAGCAGCCGACTTCGCGAGGCAGGCACGGAAAGCGGTTGTCCGACGGGGCGACACCATCGGATTGATCTCCGACAACCGTCTTGAGCTTGTCCTTTCTCCCACACGTCCCTGACGAACTCTTCACCGCCGTGGGGAGGGAGGTTCCTCCTCCACCATCGCGTCTCCTGAGCCCGGATAACCGGTCCCTGCTCTATCAGTTCACGGAAAGCACTGTCTGCCTCCGGCACTGCGGAGGAAAACTCACCGAACCCGGCGGTTCGTCGCACCACGGCGTCATTGAGCGCCAGGTCAAGCAAGTCCCTGACAGAGATATCATGCAGGTACTCACTGTAATCCACCTCGTATCCGTCCGCGCACTCCTGCACGAAGCTGCGCCATCCTCCACACGACCGCCGAGGATCATTCGACCAATTCCAGCCAGCCGCCGAAGCTACCCTCGTGAACGCAGACTTCAATGACGCCTCGCTATGACTGATCATTTGGCTGCTCCCGGAAGCACATCATCGGATCCAAATGCGAACGGAAGAATATCGAGATGGTTCCAGACTTGTTCAAAATCACGAATTTCCGTCAAGTCCGCCCTGCTCCTTTGAAGCGCCCGCACTGTTTGCCGCCAGAATGATCAAATAGAAGCTGGGCCAAGGGCTGTCCCGTAAGTAATCCAGGAAGTTTCTTTGATGGGCCCTACGGACGCCACTCCTGCCGGTAGTCGGGGTGCTCGGCGTACGACTGCGCCAACACGTTGAGCGCGTACGCGAGACCTGCGTAGCGTGCATCCGCCGGATCCATTGCCTCGTACTGCCTGGCCAGCATGTCGACCAGGTCGAGCATCGGCAGGTGGCTGCCGAGTAGGGCATCGCCGCCGAAACGGTGGGCCACCTCGGCATAGGCATGGTTGTCCGCCATGTTGCGGTCCCGAAGGAACTTGACGAGGTCGTCCATGACGTCATCTTCGCGCACCGGAAGCGCCGGCGGGTGGGCCAATTCGCCGTCCCCGTGAGCTCACCTGCTGTGTGAGGTCACCTGCGCCCGCGCATGCGCGACCTTCCTCCGTCAATGTCAGTGTCAGTGTGCGTGTGGTTCGTCGCGGTGGATGGGGCCGTGCGGGTCTTCGCAGTGTTCCCCCTGTGTCGCGCCCGCAGGGACGAGGGTGCGGGGCTCCTCGGGTGCGTGGTCCACCTGGAGCGTGGTGTGGCTGATCCTGTGCTCCTGGCCGACGAGGCGTTCCAGGTCGCGTCGCACCGCGTGGCAGTCGGTGTCGGGAGCAACCAGGACGTGGGCGGACAGCGCGGGCTGTCCGGAGGTGATGGTCCATACGTGCAGGTCATGGACTTCGACGACAGACGGGCGTGCGACAAGCTGGTCGCCTATGGCGTCGGGGTCGAGGTCCGCCGGGGCGGCTTCCAGGAAGATGCGTCCGGATTCGCGGACCAGACCGTACCCCGCCTTGACCATCAGCGCGACGACGACAAGCGTGGCGATGCCGTCGGCGCGCGCGAAGCCCGTGGTGACCACGATCAGACCGGCGACCGCGGTGCCGATGAAGGCGAACAGGTCGTTGAGGATGTGCTGGTAGGCGCCTTCGACATTCAGCGACGTGCGGTTCGCCCTGGATATGCACCAGGCCGCGAGGACGTTGACCGCGATGCCGGCCAGGGCGGTCACCAGTACCAGGCCGCCCTCGACCCGGGGCGGGTCGATCAGGCGGTGGACGGCCTCGTACGTGAGCCAGGCGGCGAGCAGCAGCAGGGTGAGCCCGTTGGCCTGGGCCGAGAGGATCTCCGCGCGCTTGAGACCGTACGTGAAGCCGCCGCGCGCGGGACGGGCCGAGAGCCGCATCGCGATGAGCGCCAGCACGATCGAGACGGCGTCGGTGAGCATGTGCGCGGCGTCGGAGATCAGCGCGAGCGATCCGGCGATGACGCCGATGACGACCTCGATCGCCATGAACGACGTGATGAGGACGAGGGCGATCGACAGCCACCGCCTGTCGGCGTCGGTGACGACTCCATGGGTGTGTCCGGTGTGGCCTTCCGCTCCATGGTCGTGCTTCTGATGTCCGCTCATGGTGACCCTCCCCGCTTGCGGTATGCGACTCAGGCAGTGAAGCGCACTCCGGAGCGATCCGGCAAAGGCTGCACCGGTGACCGTTGTCAACACCAATAACACCGCTCTGACCTGCGATTATTCGGCAGGCTATCCATCGGACGGGGCCGCGCCCGGAAGGCCGGGCGAATGGCGGGTCAGGGCGTCGTGGCGCGGTTCGGCACGCGCCGTTGCCGCCACGCGCCGCTACACGTGCGCGTACGCGGAAGACTGACGGGGCGTCAGCAGCTCCCCGTAGAACGTTGCTTGCTCGCCCAGCGCATATCGCGCCGCCCCCGCCCCACCCAGCCACGGCGCAACACGCTTTTAATATTAAATCCAAGATTGAACCGTTGTCCTCACTCGGTGCCGACTGGCACATTGCGTTGCGCAGAGGTTTTCACTGCCCGGGGTCGGGGCGCTCGCGGATCACGCGGGTCTGCCCGACAGCAGCGCGCGGCACCCGGGCATCGCGACAACCACCGTGGCGCGGCGCTGCGCCACCTACACCGACGGCGTTGTACGACACCCCGCAGGCCAGCGAAGTCGACTCACCCCCACTCCGCGACGGATTACGGCCCGGCCCAGCCGGACCGTGAAAGGCGATGTCGGTAGATGACCAGTAGTGAAGGCTCAAGACTCTCCCGCCGAACGCTCCTTCGGACCACCGCGGCGGCCGGCGCCGGGGCGGCCGCGACGATGATCCAGCCGGGCGCCGCATCGGCCGCGCCCGCAGCGCCCCCGACCGACCATGACCAACCGTCCGCCGGGCAGCAGAAGGGGCGTATCCCGGCCCCGGCGGAGTACTTCGGAACTCCGATCGGAACCGACGGCTTCCTGGCTCAATGGAGCACGATGGTCCCGTACTTCGAGCTGATCGGTGCTCGCAGCGACCGGGTGAAGTACGAAGAGATCGGCAAGACCACCGAGGGACATCCGTACGTCCTGCTGACCATCAGCTCTCCGAAGAACCTGGCCGATCTCGACGAACTGGTCGCCGCCAACGCCAGACTGGCCGATCCCCGGGGGCTGTCCGAGGCCGAGGCGAAGAAGCTGGCCACCCGGAGCAAGCCGTTCTACTACGTCCAGGCCGGCATCCACGCGACCGAGGTCGGCAACTCCCAGGCCGCCATCGAATGGGCCCACCGGCTGGCCACCGAGAAGTCCGACTACATCGAGAAGATCCTCGACAACCTTGTCATCCTGCTCCAGCCGTGCCAGAACCCGGACGGCCTCGTCCTCGTCAACGACTACTTCGCCGCGACGGCCGACACCGCCTACTCGCGCACCTACCCCGACCTGTACCAGAAGTACACGGGCCACGACGACAACCGTGACTGGATCATGCTCACCCAGATCGAGAGCAGGTACAACGTCTCGATCCTGAACAAGTACCGGCCCCAGGTCTTCCAGGACTCCCACGGTGCCAACGCCGGCTCTCCCCGGCTGTTCACGCCGCCGTACCTGTCGCCGTACGACCCCAACATCGACACCATCCTGGTGCAGGGGACCAACACGGTGGGCCTGGCGATGCAGCGGGGCATGACCGTCGCCGGCATGAAGGGCAACGGCTGGGGCTCGACGTACGACTACTGGTCCCCGTCCCGGCAGTACTGCGTCTACCACGGCTCGGCGCGCATCCTGACCGAGGCCGCGGCGGCGTCCAACCTCGCCTACCCCAACGTGGGCACGAAGCCGCTCGGCCAGCAGACCACCGACATCAACTTCATCGAGCCGTACGACTCCAACACCTGGACGCTGCGCAACATCATCGACTGGGTCTCGCAGGCGTTCTACTCGGGCCTGGAGGCGGTCGCCTACGACACCTACAACTGGCTCTACAACTCCTACCGCGTCGGGGTCAAGGCGGTCACCCGGACCAGCCCGTACGCCTACGTCATCCCGGCCGGGCAGCGCGACCCGCAGGCCGTCCGCGACGCCCTGGAGATATTCCACCTCGGCGCGGTGGAGATCCACGAGGCGCGGGCCGCGTTCACCGCCGGCGGCAAGCGGTACCCCGCCGGGTCGTACGTCATCTACATGCAGCAGCCCTATGCCGGGTTCGCCAAGACGCTGCTGGAGGTGCAGAGTTACCCGCAGTTGCTGCAATACCCCGGTGGCCCGCCGCAGCGGCCGTACGACACCACCGCGCAGACCCTGCCGATGCTGCTCGGCTTCGAGGCCGACCTGATCGAGGCGCCCTTCTCGGCCGGCACAAAGTTGCTGAGCTCGGTCAAGCCCCCGGCGGTCGCCACGCCCTCCACGCCACCGCGCGGCGGGGCGTACGCGATCGGGCCGGAGTCCTACGGGGTGTTCCGGATCGTCGCCGCGCTGCAGAAGCAGAACATCCCCACATTCCGCGCCGCCGCCCAATTCACCGACGGCGGCCGTACTTTTCCCGTCGGCACCTTCCTCGTCCCGCCGTCCTCGGCGGCCCGGGAGCTTCTGCGTACCCAGTCGAGGAGCACCGGCATCCCGGTGTCCGCCATCGGCGAGGTGCCGTCCGTGGCCGGTGTGCAGCTCAAGCCGGGCACGAGGATCGGCCTGCTCAAGCCCCCGGACAACATGCCGTCCGGCTGGCTGATGTGGACGTTCGACCAGTACGGGGTGGACTACTCGGTCGTGGAGGCGGGCGACTACGCCGACCTCGCCGGCAAGTACGACGCCATCGTCATGCCGGACGGGGTCAGCAGGAACTCCATCGTCAACGGCCTGAACCCGACGAGGTACCCGCCCGAGTGGGCCTGGGCGTTCGGCGTCGGCACGACCGGCTGGAACCAGTTGCGCGACTTCGTGACCGGTGGCGGCACTCTGGTCACCTACGGCAGCGCGACCGCCACCGCCCAGTCGCTGTTCGGCCTGCCCATCACCTCCGCGCTGCCCGGCGGCTCCTCCTCGGACTTCTACTGCCCGGGATCGCTGCTCAGCCAGGAGTTCGACACGGACAACCCGGTGGCCTGGGGCGTGCCGGCGGACAACCCCGTGTGGTTCGTGTCGAACGATGCGTACAGGCTGACCGGCACGAGCACGTACCCGGTCGACGTGGTGGCCAAGTACCCGGACACCGATGAGCAGTTGAAGAGCGGCTGGCTGATCGGCGGCGAACACCTCAACGGGGCGGTCAACGGGCTGTCCTGGACGATCGGCGAGGGGTACGTCGTGACCTTCGGCAGCGAGATCGGGTTCCGTACCTGGAACCGGTCCGAGCAGCGGACGCTCTTCAACGCCGCGTATTACGGGCCGTCGACGAAGCTCACGGCCGACCAGTTCAAACGCCTCGGCAAGTAGATCCCGTGGTGGGGGCGGGCCCTCCCGTCCCCACCGCCGACCATCCCCGGTCACACAGAGAGGAAGAGCCGGTTGTATCCCGACGACGGGAGCTGGACCAGCGCGCTGACCCACCTGGAGTGCGGACGGTGCGCCGAACGGTACGACGCGGATGTGCCGCAGAACGTGTGCCACTGTGGTTCGCCACTGCTGGTCCGCTACGACCTCGACCGGGTCCGGACCTCGGTCCGGCCGCGGGACATCGCGTCGCGCGGCACTGACCTGTGGCGGTACCGGGAGCTGCTGCCGGTACGGGATCCCGCGAACGTGATCACCCTCGGCGAGGGCTGGACACCGATCGTGCCGCTGGCCGCGTACGGCCGGCGGATCGGGGTGCCGGGCCTGCTGGCCAAGGACGAGGGAGCGCTGCCGACCGGCAGTTTCAAGGCGCGGGGCGCGGCGGTCGGTGTTTCCCGGGCGCGTGAACTGGGCGTGCGGCGGCTGACGCTGCCGACCAACGGCAACGCCGGCGCCGCCTGGGCCACCTATGCCGCGCGGGCCGGCACGGACTGCCTGGTGGTGATGCCCGAGGACGCTCCGGAGGTGACCCGTAAGGAGTGTCTGGCGGCCGGCGCCCGGGTGTACATGGTGGACGGTCTGATCGGCGACGCCGGTCGTATCGCGGGGCAGGCGGTACGGGACGGCTGGTTCAGCGCCGCGACGCTGCGCGAGCCCTACCGCATCGAGGGCAAGAAGACGATGGGCCTGGAGATCGCCGAACAGTTCGGCTGGCGGGTGCCGGATGTGGTGGTGTACCCGACCGGCGGCGGCGTGGGCCTGATCGGTATCCGCAAGGCGCTCGACGAGCTGGCCGCGCTGGGCTGGATCACCGGGCGGCTGCCCCGGTTCGTGGCTGTGCAGTCCAGCGGCTGCGCGCCGATCGTACGGGCCTTCGAGTCGGGGGCCGAGACCGCCCGGCCGTGGCCGGCGGACCAGGCACGCACTGTCGCGTTCGGTATCAACGTCGCCGCCGCGCTGGGCGACTTCCTCATCCTGTCCGCGCTGCGGGACAGCGAGGGCACGGCGATCGCCGTCGACGACCGGGACATCCTCGATGAGCAGATCGCCTGTGCGACGTCCGACGGTGTGCTGATGTGCCCGGAGGGGGCGGCGACGCTGGCCGCGGTACGCCGGCTGCGCGCCGACGGGTGGCTCGATGGGGACGAGGAGGTCCTCGTACTCAACACCGGCAGTGCGGTCAAGTACGGCGACACCCTGCGGGTCGGTCAGCCGCCTCGCCTGCGACGCGACGCGGATCTGCCACCGGAGGCGTCGGCCACGGCCGAAACGACCGGCACAGCCGGCGGCCCTTGGACACCGCGATGACGGAGTCGCCGGGCGCGGACGGTCCGCTCACCCGGTCTCCGGTCCGGTCGCCCGCCGGCACGCGGCCGACGATGGTGGAGCTGCGCGGAGTACACAAGTCCTACGGCAGTGTGGAGGTGCTCAAGGGCGTCGACCTGACGGTGGCCCGCGGTGAGGTGGTCGCCGTCATCGGCCCGTCCGGTGGTGGCAAGAGCACCTTGCTGCGCTGCGTCAACCTGCTGGAGCCGGTGACCTCCGGTCAGGTGCTGCTGGAGAACGAGGATCTGACGGGGCCCGGCGTCGATCTGAACAAGGTGCGCCGGCGCATCGGCATGGTGTTCCAGCAGTTCAACCTCTTTCCGCATCTGTCCGCCGTCGACAATCTCACCCTGGCGCCGCGCAAGCTGCTGCAGATGCCCAGGGACCGGGCGCGGGAGCGGGCCACGGCGCTGCTGGCCCGCGTGGGGCTGGCCGGCAAGGCCGACGCGTACCCGAGGCAACTGTCGGGCGGGCAGCAGCAACGGGTCGCCATCGCCCGCGCGTTGATGATGGACCCGCACGTGATGCTGTTCGACGAGGTGACCTCCGCACTGGACCCGGAGCTGGTCAGCGAGGTCCTCGATGTGATGCGTGACCTCGCCCGCTCCGGGATGACGATGCTGTGTGTCACCCACGAGATGGGCTTCGCCCGTGAACTCGGCGACCGCCTGGTGTTCATCGACGGTGGCGTGATCGCGGAGCAGGGCCGCCCGGTCGATGTGCTGGACCAGCCCCGGAACGACCGAACCCGTCAGTTTCTGCGCAAGGTTCTCAGATAGCCCGCGCGAACGAGCAGAAGGAAGTTCAGTCTTGAGATCGAAATTCGGCACTGTCATAGGTGCGGCGATGGTCCTGGTCCTCGCTGCGGGCTGCTCCTCTTCGTCCGACGCCACGTCCTCGTCCACCGCCGCCACCGGCACCCCTGTGGACGTGGGGGCACCGCTGCCCGACGCGGTGAAGAGCAAGGGCAAGCTGACCGTCGGCGTCAAATGCGACTACCCGCCGTTCGGATACATCGACGAGTCGTCGAAGAACGCGGGCTTCGAAATCGCCATCGCCCACCGGATGGCCTCCTACGCGTTCGGCGACCCCGACGCGCTGACCCTCACGTGCGTGACCGGATCCAACCGGGTGTCGTTCCTGACCTCCAAGCGCATCGACCTGATCGAAGCGACGATGAACTACACCCCGGAACGCGCCCAGACCATCGACTTCTCCACCCCGTACTTCGACAGCGGCGTGAAACTGCTGGTACCGAAGAACTCCCCGATCACCTCGTTCGAGCAGTTGGCCGGCAAGTCGGTCATCAGCATCTCCGGCGCCACCGCCAGCCTCTGGCTGACCGAGTGCATGAAAGACGTCAAGCAGGCGCTGTTCACCGAGACCAGCCAGGCGCTGACCGCGCTGAACCAGAACCGCGGCGTCGCGTTCGCCCAGGACGACACCCTTCTGCTCGACCTGGCGGCGAAGAACCCCGACCTCAAGGTCGTCGGCGAGGCCAAGGCCGACAGCCCCTGGGGAATGGGCGTCCGCAAGGGCGACACGCAGATGCTGGCCTGGGTCAACGGCGCCCTCGCCCATATGCAGGAGACCGACTTCTTCTGGACCGAATTCCAGAAGACCGTCACCGACCCCGCCGTGCAGAAGCAGTTCGCCAAGTACGTGCCCCGCCCGGGCAGCGAGCTGACCTACCCGTCCGGCTCCACCATGCGGTGCTGAGCATGTCCGACACCTCCGGCTACCACTTCGACCCGGGCTTCATCGCCGAACATCTCGGCGAGCTCGGCACCGGCCTGCTGCGAACACTGGCGATCAGCGCCATCGGCATGGCCGGTGCCCTGGTCGTCGGTGTTCTCCTCGGTGCGATCAGCGCGCTTCGCGTACCGGTCGCCCGGCAACTGATCACCGCGTACGTCGAGGTGTTCCGTAACACCCCGCTCCTGGTACAGATCTTCTTCCTGTACTTCGCGCTGCCCGAGACCGGGCTGCGGCTCGACGGCTTCACCGTCGGCTGGCTGTCACTGCTCCTGTGGGGCGGCGCCTACAACGCGGAGAACTTCCGCGCCGGCTTCGAAGCCGTCGAAGGCGGCTACGTCGAAGCCTGCCGAGCCCTCGGTTTCCCCCGCCTGGCCGCCTTCCGGCACGTCACCCTCCCCCTCGGCGCCCGCATCGCACTGCCGTCGGTCACCAACATCCTCATCTCCGTCTTCAAGAACTCATCGTTCATGGTCGCGATCAGCTACCCGGAACTCACCGAAACCGCCGTCAACATCGTCGCCGTCACCTTCCGGGCGTCCGAGATGTTCCTCGCCATCGGCATCGTCTACCTGGCACTGGTCTGGCTCATGTCCCTGGGCGCCGGAGCCGTCGAGCGCCGCTTCGCGATACCAGGAGAGCACTGATGCCCCCATGGGTCGGACCCGTAGCCGGCTACCTCGCCGAGGGCCTGCGCGAAACCGCCCTGCTGGCCCTGGTCAGCATCGCCGCCGGCCTCCTGGCCGGCACCCTGGTCGGCGCCGTGCTCACCCTGCCCAGCAGACCGGTCCGGGCGGTGGCCCGAACCTATGTGGAAATCTGGCGGGGCCTGCCGATCGTCATCATCCTGTACGCCATCTTCTTCGTCCTGCCCGTCATCGGCGTACTGGTGGACACCTTCACCGCCGCCGCCATCGGACTGTCCCTGTGGGGCAGCGCCAACGTGGCCGAAGTCGTCCGCGGCGCCGTCCAGTCGATACCCCGGGGGCAGGCCGAGGCCGCCGCGGCGCTGGGCTTCTCCTGGACCGGACGCATGCGGTACGTCCTGCTGCCGCAGGCCGCCCGGCGGGCGCTTCCGCCGTTGATCGGACTCGTCGTCAACCTCACCCAACAGACCTCGCTGGCCGCCGTTATCGGACTGCTCGACATCCTCGAAGCATCACAACGCTCCATCGAACGACTCACACTGTCCGGCGGCTCCTCCCACGCGGTACCGATCCTCGGCGCCGTACTCGCCGTCTTCTTCGTCATCTGCCTGCCGTTGACGATGCTGTCCCGCTGGTACGAGCGCCGACTTCACTGACGCGCCCGCCGCAGCCACTCCGGGAAGTACCGTGCTCGGTAGACATCTTCACGGAGAAAAGGGGGGCTCCGGCGACCATGACCGTCCCGCGCCACACACTGCTGAACGCCGCCTACGACCATCTGCGGGCCGCCATCCTCGAAGGCTCCCTCACACCGGGCTCCCGCGTCACCGTCCGTCCCCTGACCGAGCAGCTCGGCCTCAGCCCCACCCCCATCAAGGCAGCCCTCGCCGCACTCGAACGCGAGGGCTTCCTCATCTCCGTCCCGCACCGCGGCTACTTCGTCCCCGAGGCCACCACCGACGACCTGCTGGAGCTGTACGAGCTGCGGGAGGCCCTCGACGGGATCGCCGCGCGCCGGACAGCCGGGGCACCCGATCATGAGCGGATCGCCGCCGAACTGGGCCAGTTGCTGGAAAGGCAACGCGAGGCCATCAAGGCCGACAACCTGCACTCCTACGGGGAGTTGGACCTCGCGTTCCACCGCCTCATCTGGGAGAGCTCAGGCAACCGGCGGCTCATCCCCATCGCGGAGAACCTCATCGCCCAGGTGCGCCTGGGCAACCGTCTCTCCGCGCGGGCGCCCGGCCGACTGCCCGTCGCCATCGACGAGCACGAGGCCATCCTGGAGGCGATCCGCAAGGGCGACCCGCGCGCCGCGGAGCGGCACATCCGCCGCCACGTCCGTGAAGCGGGCCACGCGCTGCAGCGCTACCTCGAAGTACGGAGCGCTGCGGAGCAGTCGTGAAGGAGCACCCGCGCTCACCCAGGCGGCCAGATCGTCGACACGGGCCGCAGTGCCGACGGTGTCCGTCCCGGTGTCAGGTGAAGATCTTCCGGTACGCGATCTTGCTTCCTATGCTCTGGCCATGACTTCACAGAAGGAGCAGCGGCGCCACGCTCTCGCCGAGTTGCGGGAGCTGGCTGGTCTGTCGCTGGGCGCCGCGCAGATCTTCCGGAGGGCCGACGAGGTGCTGCGCGGGGCTCTGGGGTACGACGGGGTGTGCTGGCACGGCACCGACCCCGCGACCGGTCTGGTCACCTCGGTGCTCACCGACGATCTGCGGCTGGAGGATTTCCGGCAGGCGGTGGAGCTGGAGATCTGGACCGAGGACGTCTCCCAGTTCGCCGGTCTGAGGCGCAGCGGCCGCATGGCCGAATCCCTCAGCCGGGCGACGCTGGGCCGCCCGGCCACCAGCCGGCGCTTCCGCGAGCAGATAGCCCCGGCCGGGTTCGGTGACGAACTGCGGGCCCTGTTCGACGCGGCGGGCGCCTCCTGGGGCTGCGCCGCCTTCATGCGCGCCCCGGACCGGGGCGCCTACCGCCCCGGTGAGGTGGCGCTCGCCCAGCGCGCCGCCCGTATCCTCGGTGCGGCCCTGCGGCGCAGCGAGATGCGTGCCACGGGTTCACCGGCGGGCGATCACCCGCCGGCCGTACTGCTCCTGGACTCCCGCAACCGGGTGGTGCGCGCCGACGACCGGGCCGAGATGCTGCTCAAGGAGATCGCCGACGACGCGGTGGGGGCCTTCAAGGTGCCGACCGCGGTGCTGATGTCTGTGGAGCAGGCCAGGGCGGCGAAGGCGGCGGCGGGCGTGCCGCCGCGGCTGCGGGTCCGTACACACGCGGGCGAGTGGTTCGTGCTCAGCACCTCGATCATGGGCAGCGCCGCCGACCACATGGCGGCGGTGGTGATCACTCCGGCGAGCGCGGCCGACGTCATGCCCGTGGTGTTCGCCACGTACGGACTGACCCCCCGCGAACGCGAGGTGGCCGTACAGGTTCTGCGGGGCAGCGACACCCGGGAGATCGCCCGGGTGTTGTCCCTGACACCGCTCACCGTGCAGGACCATCTGAAGTCGGTGTTCACCAAGGCGGGGGTCCGCAGCCGGCGCGACTTCGTGGCCCGCCTCGTCGCCTCGCAGGTACCGGAGATCTGGAGCTGATCCGAGGCCGGCTGCCCTCCCCGGTGTCCGGGACATCGTCGCTCCGCGACCGCCGGGACATCACAGCTCCGGTTGCCATGCCTCGGCGGCGGGAGAGGGGGCGGAGCGCCTCGGCTCCGCCCCCGTACTCCCCCGTCCCCGTACTCC
>NZ_LATD01000180.1 GCF_000981895.1 Streptomyces odonnellii
GTGCTCCCACCACCCGCGCTCCCCCCGCCTGCGCCACCTCCGGCACCTCCGGCTCCGGCACCTGCGTCGGACGAGGTCTCCTCCTCCCGGGCAGGGCCTCCGGGCTGCATCTCCGGCTGGCTCACCTGGGCACTCCTCTGCGGTCTGCTGTGACGGTGCGTGGCTGTGCGTGGTCGGGGTGGTCGGTGGATCGAGGGTCGGTGGATCGAGGGTCGGGCGATACGGCGGGCGATACATCGGGCGGACACGGTCGAACAAGCGGCCGACGGGCGTCGGCGGGCGGTTTCGTGCATGCATTCCTACCGCCGAATGGTGGGCCGCGGGCCGGAAATCCCGGCATTTACCCGCACGTGTGGGCCTTGAACAGGTGGAGAAGCTGTGAGGCTCTCACTCGAAAGAGTTCGTTCCGGTGGGGTGGAGCGGGCCGCCCGGTGACCACGTAGGCTCGCCTTACGGAGAAAAACGTCGTCGAATGCCAGGAGTGACTGTGATTCCCGGTGGTGGTCAGCCCAATATGCACGAGCTGCTCCAGCAGGCCCAGAAGATGCAGCAGGACCTCGCGCAGGCGCAGGAGGAGCTGGCGGCGACCGAGGTCGACGGCCAGTCGGGCGGTGGCCTCGTCAAGGCGACCGTCAACGGCTCGGGCGAACTGCGGGGGCTGGTGATCGACCCCAAGGCCGTCGACCCCGAGTCCGCGTCCTCCTTGCAGGAGCTGGGCGAGACGCTCGCGGACCTCGTGGTCGCCGCCGTACACGCGGCGAACGAGAACGCGCAGCAGCTTCAGCAGCAGAAGCTGGGTCCGCTGGCGCAGGGCCTCGGCGGTATGCCGGGACTGCCCTTCTGAGGCCCTTCTAAGGAGCCCCTGGCACCAACTAGCGTACGTACGGGGCGAGTATCCGGCCCCGTAGCAGTCCAGTCCGATACGTACGTGCTCGGCGAGACATCGCGGTGGCACCGCGGCATCCGACACCGCGGCATCAAGGAAGGCAATCCGTTGTACGAAGGCGTGGTTCAGGACCTCATCGACGAACTGGGCAGGCTGCCCGGCGTCGGTCCCAAGAGCGCGCAGCGGATCGCCTTCCACATCCTCCAGTCCGAGCCGACCGATGTCCGCCGCCTCGCCCACGCGCTCCTCGAGGTCAAGGACAAGGTCCGGTTCTGCGCCGTCTGCGGCAATGTCGCCCAGGAGGAGCGCTGCGGGATCTGCCGTGACACGCGCCGCGATCCGGCGGTCATCTGTGTGGTCGAGGAGCCGAAGGACGTCGTCGCGATCGAACGTACCCGTGAGTTCCGTGGTACGTATCACGTGCTCGGCGGCGCGATCAGCCCCATCGAGGGCGTCGGCCCCGACGATCTGCGGATCCGTGAACTGCTGGCCCGTCTCGCCGACGGTACGGTCACCGAACTGATCCTGGCGACCGATCCCAACCTGGAGGGCGAGGCCACGGCCACGTACCTCGCTCGCATGATCAAGCCCATGGGTCTGAAGGTCACACGCCTGGCCAGTGGTCTGCCCGTGGGGGGCGACCTGGAATATGCCGACGAGGTCACGCTCGGGCGTGCCTTCGAGGGGAGACGACTTCTCGATGTCTGACGCAACGCTGCACGCCGCCCATCAGGACCCGGACGACTTCGCGGTCCAGATCGCCGACCAGATCGAGAGCTTCATCGTGGCCGTCACGGAAGTGGCGAAGGGCGATGAGCCGGACAGCGCCGTACCGTTCCTGCTGCTGGAGTTCTCCCAGCTCATGCTGGCCGGCGGCCGGCTCGGCGCGCATGAGGACATCCTTCCCGAGGAGCGGTACGAGCCCGACCTCGGCCCGGAACCGGACGTCGACGAGCTGCGCGAGCGCTTCGCCGTGATCCTTGAGCCGATCGATGTGTACTCGGAGGTCTTCGACCCGTACGAGCCGCGCAAGGCGCCCGTCGCGGCCCGTATCTCCGACGACATCGCCGGGGTCGTCACCGACCTGCGCCACGGCATGGCCCACTACCGCGCGGGCCGTACGACCGAGGCGCTGTGGTGGTGGCAGTTCTCGTACTTCTCAAGCTGGGGTTCCACCGCCTCCGCCACCCTCCGCGCCCTCCAGTCGCTGGTCGCCCACGTCCGTCTCGACCAGCCCCTCCCGGCCCTCGACGGCCTGGACACGGACCAGGACCTGGGCGAGGACGCGCTGGCGGAAGAGGCGGGCAAAGTGATGGCGGCGGAGATCGCCGCGCCCCTGGGCCTCCCCACCGCCCGCTGAGTAACGTCCCGCCCCGCTGCCCGCGCGAGGCATTTGCCGCAGGGCGCGTGTGCCCTCCTGTGTGATGCGGCACACGTTCCCGCGTGCCTTCCGGCAGGCCGGGCATGCATCCTCAGCGAGTGGCCGGGCCCGATGGCGGGTGGCGGTCGGTGATCACTGAGTGAGCTGGACGTCTCACGATGTGATATGTCCGAGTCGTCACGCGGCCGCTCGTTAAACTGAGCCGACAGTAGCGACGGACCGAGCGAGGAGCGCACGTGGGCCTTGTCGTGCAGAAGTACGGAGGCTCCTCCGTAGCCGATGCCGAGGGCATCAAGCGGGTCGCCAAGCGCATCGTCGATGCCAAGAAGGACGGCCATCAAGTGGTCGTCGTGGTATCGGCGATGGGCGACACGACGGACGAGTTGATCGATCTCGCGGGGCAGGTGTCCCCGATCCCTGCCGGGCGTGAGTTCGACATGCTGCTGACCGCCGGAGAGCGGATCTCCATGGCCCTGCTGGCGATGGCGATCAAAAACCTGGGCCACGAGGCCCAGTCGTTCACCGGCAGCCAGGCCGGCGTCATCACCGACTCGGTCCACAACAAAGCGCGCATCATCGATGTCACGCCGGGCCGGATCCGTACGGCGCTCGACGAGGGCAATATCGCCATCGTCGCCGGGTTCCAGGGCGTGTCCCAGGACAAGAAGGACATCACCACCCTGGGGCGCGGCGGTTCCGACACCACCGCCGTGGCGCTCGCCGCCGCGCTGGACGCCGGGGTGTGCGAGATCTACACCGATGTGGACGGTGTCTTCACCGCCGACCCCCGTGTCGTCACGAAGGCCCGGAAGATCGAGTGGATCTCCTTCGAGGACATGCTGGAGCTGGCCAGCTCCGGCTCCAAGGTGCTGCTGCACCGGTGCGTCGAGTACGCACGCCGTTACAACATCCCGATCCATGTGCGTTCCTCGTTCTCGGGGCTCCAGGGCACATGGGTCAGCAACGAGCCACAAGGGGACCGCACGGTGGAGCAGGCCATCATCTCCGGTGTCGCCCATGACACCTCCGAGGCGAAGATCACGGTCGTCGGCGTCCCCGACAAGCCCGGCGAGGCGGCGACGATCTTCCGCGCGATCGCGGACAACGAGATCAATATCGACATGGTCGTCCAGAACGTCTCCGCCGCGGCGACCGGTCTGACCGACATCTCCTTCACGCTGCCGAAGACCGAGGGCCGCAAGGCGATCGACGCGCTGGAGAAGACGAAGTCGACGATCGGCTTCGAGTCGCTGCGGTACGACGACCAGATCGCCAAGATCTCGCTCGTCGGCGCCGGCATGAAGACCAACCCGGGTGTCACGGCCGGTTTCTTCGAGGCGCTGTCGGACGCGGGCGTGAACATCGAGCTGATCTCGACCTCCGAGATCCGTATCTCCGTGGTGACCCGCGCGGACGATGTGACCGAGGCCGTCCGGGCCGTGCACACCGCCTTCGGTCTCGACAGCGACTCCGACGAGGCCGTGGTCTACG
The DNA here is from genome assembly GCF_000981895.1 of Streptomyces odonnellii. GTDB lineage: Bacteria > Actinomycetota > Actinomycetes > Streptomycetales > Streptomycetaceae > Streptomyces > Streptomyces odonnellii. The sequence continues at coordinate 3,759 of NZ_LATD01000180.1, forward strand.
GAGGCACCGGCCGATGAACCCCCCGCGCGGCGAGCACCCGTACGGAAACGTCCCCACGGGGGCCCCATGGCGGAGCGCCGCGCGATGAACGGGCGGCCGGCGCTCGCGGTCGTGGGTGCGACCGGGGCCGTCGGCGCCGTCATGCTCCAGATCCTGTCGCAGCACGCCGACGTCTGGGGCGACATCCGTCTGATCGCCTCGCCGCGCTCGGAGGGCCGCGAGCTCTTCGTCCGCGGTGAGGCGACCAAGGTGATCGGGCTCTCCGAGGAGGCGCTCGACGGCGTCGACGTCGCGCTGTTCCTCGTACCGGACGAGGTGTCCGCCCGCTGGGCACCCGTCGCCACCGCCAAGGGCGCGGTTGTCGTGGACAGTTCGGCCGCCTTCCGGCTCGACCCCGATGTGCCCCTGGTCGTGCCGGAGCTGAACCCCCACGCCGTACGGTCCCGCCCCCGCGGCATCGTCGCGAGCCCCGCCTGTACGACGCTGTCGATGATCGTCGCGGTGGGCGCGCTGCACGCCGAGTTCGGGGTGCGCGAGCTGGTGGTCTCCTCGTACCAGGCGGTCAGCGCCGCGGGCCAGGACGGCGTCAGCGCCCTGCGCGATCAGCTCTCCCTCGTGGCCGGTACCGAACTGGGCACGCACCCCGGCGATGTGCGCCGCGCCGTCGGCGACACCACGGGCCCCTTCCCCGCGCCGCTCGCGCTCAACGTCGTCCCCTGGTCCGGCGTGCCCGAGGCGGGCGGCTGGTCCTCCGACGAACTGGCGATACGTGACGAGACCAGGAAGATCCTGGATCTGCCCGGACTGCGGGTGACCGCGACCTGCGTCCATGTCCCGGTGATCACCGCGCACTCCCTCGCCGTGCACGCCCGCTTCGAGCAGGAGATCACGGTCGCCCGGGCACACGAGATCCTGGCGACCTCGCCGGGCGTGGTGCTGTTCGACAACCCGGGCGCGGGCGACTTCCCGACCCCGGCGGATGTGGTGGGGACCGACCCGACCTGGGTGGGGCGCGTACGGAGGTCGCTGGACGACCCCAGGGCGCTGGAACTGTTCGTCTGCGGCGACAACCTCCGCAAGGGCGCCGCCCTGAACACGGCTCAGATCGCCGAGGGCATCGCGCGGGAACTGTCACGCTCGTAACCCGCGCCGTGCGTGGGTCCCTACTCGCCGTGCGCCCGTACACGCCGTGCGGACCGTACCCCCTGGTCACCCCACCCCGGCGCGACCCGTTGCCTTAACCGGTCGTAACCTCAGGTGTGGCTCAAAAGTCGACGAAAACCAGAAGCCGTTGAACCCTAAAACTTTGTACGATCTGTGAACGTCCTGTGGTCAAGCGCCTGGTCAGACGGATCTGTCCGGGCTGCTTGAGCGGGGACGCTGTCTTGTTCGACGATGCCCGTCCGACTTTTTGCGCGTGCGCTGCAACCGCCGACCGGCCGGGAAGCGTCTCTGCGGTCGCCCCTTCGCGGTGCTGCGAAAACTGGGGCATAGGGGGAGATCGGGTACGCATGGTGGCATTTGGTACAGCGTCAAATGGGGTGACGTGCGCGTACAACCCTGACGGGGGGAAGCGTGTCCAACAGGCGTGGCAGAGGTTCTCGACATCACAGCGATCGCCCCGGTTCGCGGCGCGGCGGTACGACCGTTCCGGCGGCCCCGTACGCCCGGCGGTATGCCGGTGATCGCCCCCATGCCCGCCGCGCGCCCGGCCGGGCTGCCGTCCCAGCGTCAGGACGCTGAAGGCACGATGGCAGCGGGTACCACCGTCGATCACCTCACCGAGACCTATCGCGCCCACTACCGGTCGCTGCTCGGACTCGCCGCGCTGCTGCTGGACGACACCGCGTCCTGCGAGGATGTCGTCCAGGAGGCCTTCATCCGGGTGCACTCGGCGCGCAACCGCGTACGGGAGCCGGAGAAGACTCTGGCGTATCTGCGCCAGACCGTGGTGAATCTGTCGCGGTCCGCGTTGCGCCGTCGCATCCTCGGTCTGAAGCTGCTCTCCAAGCCGATGCCGGACATGGCGAGCGCGGAGGAGGGGGCGTACGACCAGCTTGAGCGGGACGCGCTGATCAAGGCGATGCGCGGGTTGCAGCGGCGGCAGCGCGAGGTGCTGGTTCTGCGGTACTTCGCGGACATGACCGAGGCGCAGGTCGCCGAGACCCTGGGCATATCCCTGGGTTCGGTGAAGGCGTACGGCTCGCGCGGGATCAAGGCGCTGCGCGTCGCCATGGAGGCCACGGCATGAGTGGGCGGAAGGACCGGCACGGCTTCGGCCATGAGCACGAACCGAGCGGTCCGGACGCGCCGTTGAACGACCTGACTGGGAACGGAATTGTGAACAACGGGCCGGATGACGAGCTGAGCGGCCTCGGGCACACGGGTGCCGGCAGCAGTGCTGAGAGCGGCGACGGCCGCGGGAGCGACCGCGAAGACGCCGGCGGTACGAGTGTCGCGGGCGGCAAGAGCGGTGCCGACGGTACGAGCGGTGCCGACGGTGCCGAGGCCGGCGGTGGTACGGCCGACGGCCGCGCGACCGCTGGTACGGGTACGGGGCGTACGGGCAGCCACGAGCCGCGCGGTGACGCCGACGAAGACGCCGGTGACCTGAAGGGCGAGCGGAGCGGCGAGCCGGGTGCGGGCTTGAGCGACGGTCCCAGCGGGGACCGGTCGGGCGGCCCGAGCGGTGGTCTCAGCGGGGACCGGTCCGGCGGCCCGAGCGGCGACCTGACCGCCGGTCTCTCCGGACTCAGCGGTCTCGGTGGTCTCGGTGGTCTGAACCGCCTCGGCGGCCTCGACAGCGTCCAGGGTCCTGACGGCCTCGCGGGTTCCGTCGGCTCCGAGGGTTCCGAAGCCGACGAACTGGCCCTGCGCCGCCTGCTCCACAGCGCCGTCGACGACCTGCGGCCCTCCGAAGGCGCCCTTGATCATCTGCGCAAGGCCGTACCGGCCCGGCGCGCCAGGAAGCGCCAGGCCGTGGTCGGCATGGCCGCCGCGGCGCTGCTGTTCGGCACGGCCGTCCCGGCCTTCGTCCATGTCGCCAACTCCGCCGGCACCGCCGACGAGCACTCCGTCAACGCCGGCCACGGCGAACAGGCCCAGGGCGGCACGAACGCGAGCAAGGACTCCGGCGGCGGCTGGAAGGACTCCGACCAGCCGTCCGACAAGGTGTCTCCCGCCAAGGAAACCCCCAGCAAGGTCGACAAGCCCGAGAACCCCGCGTCGGGCGGTACCACCGAGGGCGGCTCCGGCGACAAGGCCAACCCCGGCGACGCCCACTCCTCGTCCTCGCCCGCCTGCTCCGCCGACCAGCTCGGGGTCACCACCGCCGAAGCCGGCGCACCCGACGCCGGGGGCACGGTGTACGGCACCTTCCGCGTCGCCAACGTCTCCGGCACCGAGTGCTCGGTCACCGGCAGCGGCTCGGTCAGGTTCCAGACCGGGGGCGCGGCCGACCAGAGCAAGATCAACGTGGTCGCGCACACCGCGGGCGACGCGGCGAGCGGGCTGCCCGACCCGTCCCAGGAGGCAACGACGGTGCTGCTGGCGCCGAACAGCGCCTACGAGGTGAAGTTCGCCTGGGTGCCGGCCGAGACCTGTCCCACCACCGGTGCCTCCCCCGACCCGTCACCCTCGGGCGGCGACACCTCGGCGGGCTCGGGTACGACCGGTGGCACCGACGGCGGCACCGGTACGGACGCGGGAACCGGCACGGGTACGAACACCGAGTCCCAGCTCCTCTCCGAAGGCGGCACCATGGACGGCAGCGTCTCCGTCCTGCACACCCCGGAGCCCGGCGCCCCGGTCGCCCAGACGACCATCCCCAACGCCTGCGCGGGCACGATCTACCGTACGGGCGTCCTCGACGCGCAGTAGCCGCCCGGCCGGTCGACGCGGCCCGGCCGGACGGAGCCGCCCCGGGCCCAGATTGCCTGGGCTCCAGACGTCCCGGCCGCAGATGCCCCGGGCCCGGACGTCCTGGGCCCGGACGCGCCGGCCGCAGACGCCTCGGCCTCGGACGCGCCGGGCCTGGACGTCCTGGGCCCAGACGCCCCGGACCCCGAACGCGCCGACCGCAGATGCCCTGGGGCGCGGACGCCCCGGGCCTCGGTGGTGCTCGCCGACGGCAGCGCTCGCTACGCCGCGGTCTCCAGGCCCAGCGCCCGGTCCTTGACCGCCTCCGCGTCGCGCCGGAACAGCCGGAACCACATGAACAGCACAAAGCCCGCGAAGACGAACCACTCACCGGTGTAACCGAGGTTCTGGAACGCCTTGAGATCCAGCCCCGTGTTCTGCGGCGCGGTCGCGGGCACCGGCAGCAGCCCGTCCGACGCCCGGCTGACGGTGATCCACGCGTCGTACACCTCGTACGGCACGACATTGACCAGCGAGGCCGCGCTGATCATGGCGAGCTGCCCCGGCGGCAGCCCCCCGCCCGCGCGCACCCCGTCGGACCCGGCCGACTCGGAGGCCTGGAGCGCGCCGGTCACCCGGACCTCGCCGCCCGGCGGCGCGGGCGCCTTACTGCCCTCGGCCAGCCACCCGCGCACCACGGGCAGCGCCTCGCCGTCGTCCGTACGCAGCATGGTCAGGACGTACGAGCCGTTCCTGCCGTCCAGCTCCCGGTCCGGCACCAGGAACTGCTCCCCGTACCGCCCGGTCGCCGTGGCCAGTCGGCCCGATGTCTCCTGATCGACGGGCAGCAGCGTCCGCAGCGCCACCGCTTCCTGCTCCCCGGGGCCCGGCTGCTCCTGGGCGGCCTCGTGGCTGGCGACGCGGTCCTCGAACCGGCCGAGCTGCCAGGTCCCCATGAAGATGCAGAAGGGGATCGCCAGCACGACGAACGCATTGATTCCCCACCAGCGCGGAGTCACCAGAAACCGGTACACCCCTCCAAGGTACGGACCCGTATCCCACCGCACGCCCCCGGGTCCGGGCTGCCGGGTCCAGCCCCACAAGTCCCGACGACCGCCCGGACCCGGCTCCCGCACCCCCTACTGCATGTCTCGCCCTACTGCATCTCTCGTCTACTTCAGATGCTTCGTTGCGAAGTCCAGCTCCAATCTGACCTGCTTGATCCTCTCCTCCACCACCAGCGAGCCATGGCCCGCGTCATACCGGTACACCTCGTGGACCGCGCCGCGGGCCGCCAGGCGGTCCACGTAGTTCTCCACCTGGCGGATCGGGCAGCGCGGGTCGTTCACGCCCGCCGAGATGTAGACCGGCGCGCGGACCGCGTCGACATAGGTCAGCGGGGACGACGCCTTCCAGCGGTCCGGGACCTCCTCCGGGGTGCCGCCCAGCAGCGTGCGGTCCATCGCCTTGAGCGCCTCCATCTCGTCGTGGTATGCCGTCACATAGTCGGCGACCGGCACCGCGGCCAGCCCCAAGGCCCAGGCCTCCGGCTGGGTGCCGAGCCCCAGCAGGGTCAGATAGCCGCCCCAGGAACCGCCTGCCAGGACGAGCTTCTCCGGATCGGCCAGACCGGATTCGACGGCCCACTCCCGGACCGCCTCGATGTCCTCCAGCTCGATCAGCCCGATCCGGTGCTTGAGCGCGTCCGTCCACTCCCGCCCGTATCCCGTGGATCCGCGGTAGTTGACCCGTACGACCGCGAAGCCATGGTCGACCCAGGCGGCCGGTCCCGCGGCGAACGCGTCGCTGTCGTGCCAGGTCGGACCGCCGTGGATCTCGAAGACCGTCGCGAACGGACCCTCACCCGCGGGCCGCTGCACCAGTGCGTGGATCCTGCCGCCGGGCCCCTCGACCCAGGCGTCCTCCACCGGCACCGAGGCGGGTGCCGTCATCCCCGGCGGGTCCAGCACGATCCCGCCCGCCGTGGACCGTACCTGCGGGGGCAGAGCCGCGGACGACCAGAGATACTCCACGCTCCGGTCCGGTCTGGCCGTCGCCCCCGACACCGTCCCAGGCGGGGTCTCCACCTGGATCAGCGCGCTCTTGGCGAAGTCGTACCGCCACAGCTCGCTGCGGCCCTCGAAGCTGTGCACGATCAGCAGCTCCGAGCCGTCCGGATACCACTCGGCGCTGATGTCCCCGGGCAGCTCGATCGCAAGATCGGTCTCCTCGCCGGTCAGCGGATCCCAGACGATCGGCTCCCAGCGGCCCCTGCGCTGATGGCCGACGAGCAGCCGGCTGTCCCCGTCCACCGGCGCGAAGCCGAGCACTTCGAGCCCCAGCTCGCGCGTGCCCCCCTCGGTGTCGTCAAGATCCGCCACCACCGAGCCGTCCAGCCGCAGCACCCGCAGCGCCGAGTGCATCGCGTCCCCGTGCTCGGTGTGCTCGATCGCGAGCAGCCTCCCGTCGTACGACAGATCCCCCACCCCGGCCGACTCCCGGTGCCGGTAGATCTCGACGGGCTCCTCCCCGGGCCGTACGACATGGAGCGTCGAGCCGACCTCGTCGGTCGACCGCCCGACGACCGCCGTGCCGTCCCGGCCGAGCGCGAGCCCGGCCGGATAGGAAGGACCGAGCCCCGGCGCGGCCGGCTCGTCGAGCGAGGAGATCCCGCCCCCTTCCGGCTCCGCGCCCCCCGCTCCGTCCCGGCCGCCCTCGCCGGCGGCCGGGCTCTCCTGCTTGGGGATGAACGGCTGGCGCATCCAGACCCCGAACTCGTCCCCGTCCGTGTCCGAGAACCACCAGATCCATTCACCGTCGAGCGACAGCACCCCGTCCGTCGTCCCGTTCGGCCGGTCCGTCACCTGGCGCTGCGCGCCGGTCGCGCGATCCCACGCGTACAGCTCATACGTGCCCGTCGCATTGGACACGAACAGCGCTCGGTCCGGCGCGTCCTCCGCCCAGTCGGGCAGTGAAACCCGCGGCGCCCGGAAGCGCTTCTCCCACTCCGGCATCGAACCGGCGATCTGATTCATGCCCCCATTCTGCGCCGGATCGCTGACATCCTGTCGGAGTCCCCCCAGCCTGTGGATAACTCCCGCGCGGAGACCGGCCCGACGCCTGTCGCGACGGTCGCCCATTGACGTCCCGTTAACGCGTTGCTGACGCATTCATGACGCCGAAGTGTGGGGCGATCCCCCCTGGGTAGAGGAGAAATGGGACTTTATGTATACAATTTTTACATTGTATGGGTAGTCATTTCAAGTAAGTGTGATGTGATGATCCATTGCGTTGCTTCCCTATTTGGGACAGGAAAGACGATGGCTGCTCCACCCAGGCCCTGTGCCGATCGGTCGTGTCTGTACGACGAACTCCTCGCCGTCCACACGATCCTGCGCCGGGGCACCGCCCTCGTGTCCGAATCATTCGGGCGTCTCGCCGGCGGTGAGCCCGTCGACGTCAAGGTGCTCGTCAACACCGCTCGCTGGCTGATCGCGTCCATCCGCCGGCATCACGCGAGCGAGGACGTGCTCTTCTGGCCGGCCCTGCGTGATCTCGTTCCGCTGGAGGCCCTGCGAATCGACGAACTGGCCGTCGCGCATGAGGCGCTCGACGCCGAGCTGCAGACGCTCGCCAGGACGGTCGACACGCTCGCCGCCCAGCATGTGACGGGCGAGCCGGACGCGGCCCTGGTGGTCGTGGGCCAGGCGGCGCTTCTCGGACTGCCGTCGGCGCAGCGGGTCCAGGCCGTTCTGAACAGGCACTTCGACCAGGAGGAAGCGGTTCTCCAGGAGCTGATGCCGCAGGTGCCGGAAGCCGAGCTGACGCGATTGCGCAAGGCGATCATCGGCGGAGCGCCGCACACGGGTCCGCACCTGGTGTTCGGGCTGATGGAGGATCCCCAGGCGGTCCCCGGTTACGCGCCCCTGGTGAGCAACTTCCCCGCGCCGATGCGCTGGATCCGCCCGGTTCTGATGACGCGCTACCGCTCCTCCAAGAGGGCACTCGGAGTCCCCGCGTAGTTCATGGTGGGCCTGTTGGGTGGGGGCGTGGCCGCGGGCTTGTTGGCCGGTCGTACGGTACGGGATACTTCTACAGCACTGTAGATACCGATGCGCCCGCATCGGTCCCGTACCGGCCACCCACCGGTCCCGTCCGTCCCCGGGAGAGAGCAGATCCGATGTTCGGCTTGAGTGAACTTGCCCTGATCCTCATCGTCGTTGTGGTGCTGCTCGGCGCCAAGAAGCTTCCTGAGCTGGCCCGTTCGGCAGGAAAGGCCGCGCGGATCCTCAAGAGCGAGACGAAGGCGCTGAAGAAGGAGAAGGAGGGCGAGGGTGCGGATGCGCGGGCGGGGACGGATACGGAGGCCACCGCGTCCGGCGGCCGCGTGGTGACCGGCACGATCGTCGAGCGGAACGATCCGCCTGTACGTCCGTGAGCCCGTGGGGCGACTGGTCCCTCGTGCCTAGACTGAGCCGTCGGGTTCTGGTTCGGGCAGGTTCGGGCAAGTCGGGTCGAAGGACCGTGCGGGACGGGAGAGCGGTCGTGACGGCAGACGTCGGTGGCTCCGCGATCCCCGGCTCCGGCGATCCTCCCGCGGAGGTCTTCGCCGAGGCCGCCGCCGCGTTCGGGCTGCTGGCGTCGTCCGCGCGGCTGCGTATCGTCTGGGCGCTGGCGCAGGGCGAGAGCGATGTCACCGGACTCGCCGAGCGGGTGGGCGGCGCGCTCCCGGCCGTGAGCCAGCATCTGACCAAGCTGAAGCTGGCCGGGCTCGTACGGTCGCGGCGCGAGGGGCGCAGACAGGTGTACTTCGTCGAAGACCCCGAGGTCGTGACCGTAGTGCGGCTGATGCTGGGGCAGTTGAGCGACCGTGCCACGCGGCCGCCGGCCCGCCCCGCCTGAGCGGGAGCCGGGGCGCGAGTCCCGCC
>NZ_LATD01000181.1 GCF_000981895.1 Streptomyces odonnellii
CAGAAGAGCCGGCCCACCGCAGGCGTCGCCGTCAGCCCCGGCGTCGCCGGGCTCGCGGTCGCCCTGGCCGACCGTCAGTCCGTCGCTCGACCCCTCCCGCGACCGGGTGTCGGCCAAGGCGCCCGTGGTGCCCCGGACACCCGGTCGCGGACGCCGCCGCCCTGGGCGACCGCCGCCCCCGCTCCGGCTCCCGCTCCCGCTTCTTCCTCCGCACTCCCCCCGGCTTCTGTCGGGGCCGGTCTCGCAGCGGACACAAGCGCTGCGGACACAGGCACTACGGACACCGCCGCCGGGACGCCGGACAGCGGGCCGCGTACCGCCGACCAGGCCTTCGACGCCCTGTACGCGTCCCACGCCCCTTCCCTCGTCTGCCAGGCATATCTGCTGACCGGACGACGTGCCCTCTCCCAGGAGTCCGTCGAGCGGGCCTTCCGGCTCGCCTGGCAGCGCTGGCCCGAGGTCGCCGTCGACCGGGACCCGGCGGGCTGGATCCGGGCCGCGGCCCATGAGTACGCCCTGTCGCCATGGCACCGGATGCACCGCCGCAACCGCAAGCGGCCCCGGCCGGTGCCCGGTGAAGGGGACCCCGAGGGCGGGCTGGCGCTCCGCGAGGCGCTGCTGGACCTGCCGCCGTCCTACCGCCGCGCCCTGCTGCTCTACGACGGTCTCGGCCTCGATCTGCCGGACACCGCGGCCGAGACCGAGGCGAGCACCCCGGCCACCGCGAGCCGGCTGACACACGCCCGTGAGGCGGTCGCCGCGAGAGTGCCCGAATTCGCCGAGACCGCGCTGCTGAACGAGACCCTGAGCGCCCTGACCCGTGTGGCGACCCCGTCGGCGGTCGCGCCGCCCCGCTCCGTGCGGACGGGCTGCGAGCGCCGGGCCAGGTTCTGGACGCGGACGGCCATCGCCTTCACCGCGCTGATCGTGGGGGCGACGGGCTTCACCCTGGCCACCGCTCCGTCGCGGTACGAACCGCCGCTCGCCCCGGGCGAGCAGATCGGCGACGTACCGGTGCCCAGCGGCCCGCAGCGGCTGTCCAAGGAGGACCGGAAGCTTCGCGACAAACTCCGCGGCGAGCCGATGAACGGCCCCCCGCGGCTCGTACCGGAGGCGTTCTGACCGCGGCTCCGACCGCGCTCTGACCGCACGGCGACCGCCCAGCGATCGCTCCGCGACCCGGCCGCGACGCGCATGGGCCCGCACCCCTGACCGAGGTGCGGGCCCATGCGCGTATTGCCGTACGGAGAAGGCTCCGTGGGTACGGAGGTCAGCCGGCCAGAATGGCGCGCGCCAGACCGGCCGTCTCGGTCGGCGTCTTGCCGACCTTCACACCGGCGGCCTCCAGTGCCTCCTTCTTCGCCTGGGCCGTACCGGAGGAGCCGGAGACGATGGCACCGGCGTGGCCCATGGTCTTGCCCTCGGGCGCGGTGAAGCCCGCGACATAGCCGACGACCGGCTTGGTCACGTTCTTGGCGATGAAGTCGGCCGCACGCTCCTCGGCGTCGCCGCCGATCTCGCCGATCATCACGATCAGATCGGTGTCGGGGTCGGCCTCGAACGCGGCGAGCGCGTCGATGTGCGTCGTACCGATGACCGGGTCGCCACCGATGCCGACGGCGGACGAGAAGCCGATGTCGCGCAGCTCGTACATCATCTGGTAGGTCAGCGTGCCGGACTTGGAGACCAGACCGATACGGCCGGGCTTGGTGATGTCGCCCGGGATGATGCCGGCGTTGGACTGGCCGGGGGTGATCAGTCCGGGACAGTTCGGACCGATGATGCGCGTCTTGTTGCCCTTGCTGCTCGCGTACGCCCAGAAGGCGGCGGAGTCATGCACCGCGATGCCCTCGGTGATCACCACGGCCAGGCCGATCTCGGCGTCGATCGCCTCGATGACCGCGGCCTTGGCGAAGGCCGGCGGCACGAAGAGGACGGACACATCGGCGCCGGTCTTCTCGATGGCCTCGGCCACGGTGCCGAAGACGGGTACGGAGGTGCCGTCGAAGTCGACGGACGTGCCTGCCTTGCGGGGGTTCACACCGCCGACGATGTTGGTGCCGTCCGCGAGCATGAGCTTGGTGTGCTTCATGCCTGTGGCACCGGTCATCCCCTGGACGATGACCTTGCTTTCCTTGGTGAGGAAGATAGCCATGGGGTTGGAGTCCCTCGTTCTGTGTCGTGTCGGAGACGCGTGAAAGTCAGCGTGCCGCGGCCAGCTCGGCGGCCTTGTCGGCGGCGCCGTCCATGGTGTCCACGCGCTGCACGAGCGGGTGGTCGGCGTCGGAGAGGATCTTGCGACCCAGCTCCGCGTTGTTGCCGTCGAGTCGCACGACCAGCGGCTTCGTGACGTCCTCGCCCTTGGACTTGAGCAGCTCCAGGGCCTGGACGATGCCGTTGGCGACCTCGTCGCACGCGGTGATGCCACCGAAGACATTGACGAACACGGACTTGACGTCCGGGTCGCCGAGGATGATCTCCAGCCCGTTCGCCATGACCTCGGCGGAGGCGCCGCCGCCGATGTCCAGGAAGTTGGCGGGCTTCACGCCGTTGTGGGCCTCGCCGGCGTACGCGACGACATCCAGGGTCGACATGACCAGACCCGCGCCGTTGCCGATGATGCCGACCTCGCCGTCGAGCTTGACGTAGTTGAGGTTCTTGGCCTTGGCGGCGGCTTCCAGGGGGTTGGCCGCGGCCTTGTCCTCCAGGGCCTCGTGCCCGGGCTGGCGGAAGTCGGCGTTCTCGTCGAGCGAGACCTTGCCGTCCAGCGCGATGATCTTGCCGTCGCCGGACTTGATCAGCGGGTTGACCTCGACGAGGAGCGCGTCCTCGGCGATGAAGACGGTCCACAGCTTCTGCAGGACGTCGGCGACCTGGTCCGCGATCTCGGCCGGGAACTTCGCGGCGGCGACGATCTCGGCGGCCTTCTCGGGGGTGCAGCCCTCGTTGGCGTCGACGGGGATCTTCGCGAGCGCGTCGGGGTTCTCCTCCGCGACGACCTCGATCTCCACGCCGCCCTCGACGGAGGCCATGGCCAGGAAGGTGCGGTTGGTGCGGTCGAGCAGGAAGGAGACGTAGTACTCCTCCGCGATGTCGGCGGTCTCGGCCAGCATCACCTGGTGGACCGTGTGGCCCTTGATGTCCATGCCCAGAATCTGGCCGGCCTTCTCGACGGCCTCCGCCGGGTCGGCGGCCAGCTTCACACCGCCGGCCTTGCCCCGGCCGCCCACCTTGACCTGCGCCTTGACAACGGCCTTGCCGCCGAGACGCTCGGTCACCTCGCGGGCCGCCTCAGGCGTCGTGATGACTTCACCGGCCAGCACCGGTACACCGTGCTTGGCGAAGAGGTCCCTCGCCTGGTACTCGAACAGGTCCACGCGTGTCCGTCCCTTGTGTCTTTTAACCGCAGCCTGGTGATCGCGGGTTCGTTGTCTGCGTGGGCGTGCCGCGAAGGGCAACGTGACTGCGCCGTCACAGAGGGAGGCGTACTCGCTGTCCGGTACGCGGCATGTCCGTCTTGCAGGTTATCCCCGTGGGCCATGGCTCCCTAAATCGCAGATCACGCCTGAGCGGTGATACCTGTCACATGAGTGGCGTACCCGGCAGATCACCGTCCGGCACGGGTATCGGGCGCTTCTCGATCGCCGCCGCCATCACCTCCGGGAAGAGGTCCGGCGTACACGCGAACGCCGGTGCGCCCAGGGCCGCGAGGGCCGCCGCGTGCTCCCTGTCGTACGCCGGGGCCCCTTCGTCGGACAGTGCGAGCAGCGCCACGAACTGGACGCCCGAGGCCTTCATGGCCGCGACCCGCTTGAGCATCCCGTCCCGTATCCCGCCCTCGTAGAGATCGCTGATCAGGACGACCACGGTGTCGGCGGGCCGGGTGATCCGTGACTGACAGTAGGCGAGCGCGCGGTTGATGTCGGTGCCGCCGCCGAGCTGGGTGCCGAAGAGGACGTCGACGGGGTCGTCGAGCTGGTCGGTGAGGTCGACGACGGCCGTGTCGAAGACGACGAGCCGGGTGGCGATGGAGCGCATCGACGCGAGGACCGCGCCGAAGACCGAGGCGTAGACGACGGACGCGGCCATCGACCCCGACTGGTCGATACAGAGAACGACCTCCTTCTTCACGGACTGCGACGCCCGCCCGTAGCCGATCAGCCGCTCCGGGACGACCGTGCCGTGCTCGGGCAGGTAGTTCTTGAGGTTGGCGCGGATCGTACGGTCCCAGTCGATGTCCCGGTGGCGCGGGCGGCTGATCCGGGCGGACCGGTCGAGCGCGCCGGACAGGGTCGCCCTCGTACGCGTGGCCAGCCGCTTCTCGATGTCCTGGACCACCTTGCGGACCACCGCGCGTGCGGTCTCCCTGGTGGTCTCGGGCATCGCCTTGTTGAGCGAGAGCAACGTGCCGACGAGATGGACGTCGGCCTCGACCGCCTCCAGCATCTCCGGTTCGAGCAGCAGCGCGGCGATACCGAGCCGGTCGATCGCGTCGCGCTGCATGACCTGGACGACGGAGCTGGGGAAGTACGTACGGATGTCCCCGAGCCAGCGCGCGACCGAGGGCGCGGAGGCGCCGAGCCCGGCGGAGCGGTCGGTGCCGCCGCCGCGCTCCTTGCCCGCGCCGTAGAGAGCCGACAGCGCGCCGTCCATCGCCGCGTCCCGGCCGGAGAGCGCGTGCCCCGTGCCGTCGGCGCTCTCCCCGCCGAGCACCATCCGCCAGCGGCGCAGGCGCTCGTCGCGCTCGTCGGCAGAGGTGTCGCCGGTCGGCGCGTCGGCGGTGGTGTCTGGGGTGATCGTGTCCGCGGTGGTGGGGAGCGCGCTCGCGTCGTTGGTCATCGGGTCACCTCCGTGGGGGCCTGGGCGTGATCCAGGGCCGGTCCGGTTTCCGGGACTGTGCCGAGGAGCAGATGGAGCACCGGCAGTACGGCGTCGGCGCGCGCCTCGTCGAGTCCGGGGCCGAAGCCGGGCGCGGCCGCTACCGGCTCCGCCGGTCCCCCGGCGCCCGGCCCGCGCCGGACCAGCTCGCCCAGCGTCCGGCGGACGCCCGGCTCGTACGCGGAGAAGGTACGGCGGAGCAGCGGCAGCACATCGGTGAAGGAGCCGGGCGACACCGCGGTCAGCCAGCCGTCCATGAGACCGAGCAGGCGCTCGTCGTGGACCAGCAGCAGGCCGCCGCCCGAGGCACCGCCGACGAAGCCCTCGATCCAGGCGGCGGCGTCGGTGGGCGGGGTGCCGGGGGACAGGGCGAGCCCCATGAACCGCGCGGCGTCGTCCTCCGCGAGCCGCCCGTCGTCCAGGAGCAGCCGGGCGGCCCGTCCCCGTATCTCCCCCGCCACGGTGTCCCGCTCCGCGAGCGTGCGCAGGACGCCCGCCCAGCGTCCGGCGAGATCAGCACCCCGGCCGTGGCCGTCGTTCTCCGGGAGGAGGCCGATCGCCGTGTGCACGCTGTCGAGGTGCTTGCGCATCCCGGCGGCGCCGTCCGCGTCGAGCCCGGCGCAGGCGGGCGGCAGACCGACGCAGATCCGCTCGGCGAGCCCGGCCGCCACATCCCCGAGGGCCGCGGTGCCGGTGGACCGTACGTCTCCGTACCGCAGCGAGCGGGCGAGCGCGGGCAGTGCCTGGGCGAGGTGCGCGACATCGGTGTCGAGCGCGGCACGGTCGGCGAGGGCCCGCATCACCGGCGGAAGGGCATCGGGCAGTTCGGCCAGCAGGCAGCGCTCGGCCAGCGCGGTGACCTCGGCGAGCGCCGTCGCGGACGCGGCTCCCGACTCGGCCCTGGCGGTGGCGGCGGAGAGCACGGTGGTGCCCCACACGCCGGCCTCCGCGACCCGTACGTACAGCTCGGGCTCCCAGCGCAGCCGCCAGCTCTCACGGAAGGTGCCCGTGCTTCCGCGCCCGGCGGCGGGCTCGCCCCAGCCGATGCCGAGCAGCCGCAGCCGGTGCAGCAGTCTGCTGCGCGCGGTGTCGGTCTCCTTGCGCAGATCGAGGTCCACCTGCCGCTCCAGCGCCTCGGGCTTGAGCCGCAGAGACTTCTGGAGCCGGGTGAGATCGCGCTGCAAAGGCACGGCGGGCGCGGTGTCCGGGACCTCACCGAGCACATCGCCGACGACGAGCCGGTCCCGGATGAGCCCGAGCGGTACGTCCGATCCCTCGCACATCACGGCCCGTACCGCGTCCATGGTCTCGCCGAGACCCGCCAGCGGACGGCCGCGCACGGCGGCCAGGGTCTCGGCGAGCCGTACCGCCTCGATGACATGCGCGGAGGAGACGGTCCGGTCCTCCTCGCGGAGCAGACCCGCGACCTTGGTGAGCCACCGCTCCACCGGGCGGTCGGGCGCGGCGAAGAGATGTCCGTACCAGCCGGGCGAGTCGATGCCCGCGCCATAGCCGCTGTGCCGGGCGAGCCTGCGGTGGGTCCAGGGCACCCATGTCAACTCGGCCTTGACTTTGGGCAGTCCCTTCAGGAGGGCGCGGTCGGCGGCGAGGGTCGTCTTCGCGGTCAGCGCGGGCACATGCCAGGCCCCGCAGACGACGGCCACTCCTTCGTCGCCGAACTCCTTGCGGGCAGCTCGCAGTTGGATACGCATATGGGCCTCGCGGACGAGATCCCGGTGGTCCCCGCCCGCTCCGTACTCCTCGCGCAGCGCGCCCATGGCCTCGGCGACCGCTTCGAAGGGCGCGAGGGGATCCTCCGCGCGGCCGGGCTCGCGGTGCTCGACGACGTCCTCCCACCAGCGCTCCGGATCGTCGTACCCGGCGGCCTCGGCGAGAACGGCGAGGGGATCGATCCGCAGTCCGCCCGCCTCTTCTTCGTCCCTTTCTTCATCCCTCTCTTCGGCCTTCTCCTCAGCTTTCGCCTCGGTCTTCTCCTCGGCTTCGGCCGCCTGCGCCAGGGAGTTGGCCGCGGGCAGGTCGATGAACCGCACCGGTACGGCATGGGCGAGCGCCCAGCGGATCGCGACCCACTCCGGCGAGAACTCGGCCAGCGGCCAGAACGCGGCCCGCCCCGGATCGTCCACCGCGTGCGCCAGGAGCGCGACGGGCGGCCGCATCGCCTCGTCCCCGGCGAGCGCCACCAGCGCGTCCCCCTCGGGCGGCCCTTCTATGAGGACGACCCGTGGCCCGGCGGCGTCCAGCGCCGCCCGGACCGCCCGCGCGGACCCGGGACCGTGGTGCCTGACCCCGAGCAGCAGCGGCGCGCGCCGGCCGGCCTCGGCCGGACCACCCGCGAGATGGGGTGCGGCTCGGGGAGCGGTCCGTACCGGCGTGGGCGCGGTCACGCGGTCACCTCGCGGCAGGCGCGGTAGAAGTCCTTCCAGCCGTCGCGCTCGCGGACCACCGTCTCGATGTACTCCTGCCAGATCACCCGGTCCGCCGCCGGGTCACGGACGACCGCGCCGAGGATCCCGGCTGCCACATCGCCCGGCCGCAGCACTCCGTCGCCGAAGTGGGCGGCCAGCGCGAGGCCATGGGTGACCACCGAGATGGCCTCGGCCGTGGAGAGCGTCCCCGAAGGCGACTTGAGCTTCGTACGCCCGTCGGCCGTGAGGCCGTCGCGCAGCTCGCGGAAGACCGTCACGACCCGGCGGATCTCGTCGAGCCCCTCGGGCCCGGCGGGCAGATCCAGCGCGCGCCCGATCTGGCCGACGCGCCGCGAGACGATGTCGACCTCGGCCTCGGGCGTGGCGGGCAGCGGCAGGACGACGGTGTTGAAGCGGCGGCGCAGGGCGCTGGAGAGTTCATTGACCCCGCGGTCGCGGTCGTTGGCCGTGGCGATCAGATTGAAACCCCCGACGGCCTGCACCTCCTGGCCCAGTTCGGGAACGGGCAGGGTCTTCTCGGACAGGACCGTGATGAGCGAGTCCTGCACATCGGCGGGGATACGGGTCAGCTCCTCGACCCGCGCGGTCAGCCCCTCGGACATGGCCCGCATCACCGGGCTGGGCACCAGCGCCTCGCGGCTGGGGCCGTGGGCGAGCAGCCGCGCGTAGTTCCAGCCGTACCGCACCGCCTCCTCCGGCGTACCGGCCGTGCCCTGCACCAGCAGTGTCGAGTCACCGCTGACGGCCGCCGCGAGATGCTCGGAGACCCAGGTCTTGGCGGTGCCCGGCACACCGAGCAGCAGCAGCGCCCGGTCGGTGGCGAGGGTGGTGACGGCGACTTCGACGATCCGGCGGGGCCCGACGTACTTCGGGGTGATCACCGTCCCGTCGGGCAGCGTGCCGCCGAGCAGATAGGTGGCCACGGCCCAGGGCGACAGCCGCCATCGTGCGGGCCGCTGCCGGTCGTCGGCCGCGGCCAGGGCCTTCAGCTCATCGGCGAACGCGTCCTCGGCGTGCGGGCGCAGCACCTCACCGTCGGCGGGCGCGCTCGTCGCGGTGGTTTCAGTGGCTTCGGCGTTTTCGGGCACGGTCATGGATCCCCCTCCAGATCGGTCGACCGATGTGGTGTCCACCGTGCACCACGCCACTGACAACGGGGCATTTCCGCAGGCCGGAGCCTGTGGACAAGCCGGATCCGGGTCCCGGGGGCGCGGCGGCCGTCCGGCGGCGCGCCGGACGGCCGTGCGGGAGCGGGAGTTCGAGCGGGAATTCAGTCGGCGATCGGTGAGACCGCGACACAGCCGCCCGCCGCGGCCAGGCCCGCGCCCGTCTCCTGCTTGATGACCTCGCCCTGGTAGACGATCTTGCAGGTGACCTCGGCGCCGGTGATGTCCACGGCGATCGGCATGACCGCGGGCGGCATGATCCCCCGGAGCGTGACCGTCTTCTGCCATGGCAGCGTGGGCTGTTCGACCGTTTCGATCTTGGGCTCCATGGCCTTGCCTCCGCCGCCGTGGTATTCGATCGTGTCGACGCCGTCGCCGGTCACCTCATAGGTGACTTCGTAGGTCTCGTCGACGGCCTTGTCCACCTGGTCGACGGTCTCGGAGCAGGCGGTCAGTCCCAGCGCGAGTCCGGCGGCGGCGAGTGCGCCGACGGCGGCGCGGACGGTGCGAATGGTGCTGTTCATCGGCAATCCCCCCGGTTGTTCATGTGTCCGCGGGCTCGCGGACACCTCTCGCGACCAATCGTAAAGGAAATGTAAAACCAAAGCGCCGGGGCGTCGCGAAGTCCGGGCCGGCCCTTGAAATCGCAGGTCAATGGCGATTGTCAGTGGGGGGTCCTAACGTCGTGGGCATGAATCCAACGGGGGTCCGCTGGACGACGGAACAGGTGCTTGCCCTGGCTCCTGACGACTCGTCGCGCAGAGCGGGGACACGACTGGGCACGGCCGGGCCGTGGTCGGAGGCGGGAGCCGACGCCGCGGGGGCCGTGTGGGGGCTGTGCAGGGGCAGCGGGAGCAGGCCGTATCAGACGGTGGTGGACACCACGGGTCCGGCCTACTCGTGCAGTTGTCCCAGCCGGAAGTTCCCCTGCAAGCACGCGCTGGGGCTGCTGCTGCTCCGGGCGACGGACGAGCGGGCGGTGGGGGAGGCGAAGGCGCCGGGATGGGCCGAGGAGTGGCTCGAAGCGCGCCGGAAGCGGAGCGAGGAGAAGCCGGACGCCGGAGCGGCGGACGGGGGCGGCGCGGGGAAGCAGGCCGATCCGGAGGCCGCGCGGCGCAGGGCGGAGCGCAGGGCCGCGCGGATCACGGCGGGGACGACGGAGCTGGAGCAGCGGCTGGCGGATCTGCTGCGGGGCGGACTGGCCGCGGCGGAGCAGTCGGGGTACGGGCTGTGGGAGGAGACGGCGGCCCGGATGGTGGACGCGCAGGCACCCGGGCTGGCGGGCCGGGTGCGGGAGTTGGGGGCGATCCCGGGGTCAACACGG
>NZ_LATD01000182.1 GCF_000981895.1 Streptomyces odonnellii
CCGGGCAGACGGGACTTTGAAGACACGCCCTAGGCCCTGTCCGGCCGATCTTCGCGGGCCCGCGACGCCTGGCACGGCACCTCACCGCGTTGTCGGAGTCGCCCGAGTACGTCCAGTACACGCGCGATCCTCCGCCTTGCGATGCTCCCCCGTGGCCTGAACGGCACGGGAGGGACCCCCTCCACCAGACGCCGCGGTCTGATCCACGAAGACCGACCGGACAGGACCTAGGGCCTCTCGTTTGGATCTTGCTGGGCTCGCGGGCCCCGGCACCGCGCCTCGCCGCGTTGCCGTCAGTCACCAGGGCTCCGCCATGGCTCCATCCTCCGCCTTGCGATCCACGGCACCAGACCCCGCTCCCTGATCCAGCCAGATCCAAACGACAGACCCTAGTCGAGTCTCAGTACTCCGGGCGCCTCTTCCTCGATGAGCCGTACCAGTTCGTCGAAGACGGTGGGGCCGCGCCCGGCCAGAACGTCGTCCAACTCCGCCTGGATGGCGGGCCTGTTGTCCGGGTGCGCCCGCTCCAGCCGCCGCTGGAGCGTACGCACCGTCTCCTCCTGGCCGAGCGCGCTGCGCGAGAGGTCGTGCCGGCGCCATTCGATGACGAAGTCGCCGTCGTCAGGCGTGCCGTACCCCCCGTGCAGACAGTCCGCGAGCGCGTCGAGATTGCGCCCGAAGTAGCCGCCGGGACCGTTCACTGCCGCCCCGATCACCTGCCAGAAGCGATCGAGGTCGGTGACCTCCGCCCCGTCGATCACATACGTCACCGTCATGGGACGGAGGCTACCTTCCGGTCAGCGGTCTCAGCAGCCGTAGTTGACCAGCGAGAACGACGCGTAGTGGTTGGAGGTGTAGTAGTCCTCGTTGTTCCGCTGGCCGGTCACGATGCGACGCGCACCGCGGTCGGAGGAACCGGGCGTGACAACGGTGTACTCGTGGTAGTAGCTGCTCGACTGCTTCGGAAGGATGCCTTCGCGGTTCTGGAAGACACCGCCGTCCTGCCGGTACGGGAAGGGCCCGCCGGCGTCGATGAGACGGAGGGTGGTGTGGGCCTGGGAGGGCAGCTTGGAGTAGCAGATGCTGCCGACGGCCGAGGTGGCGGCGGAGGCGGCGGTGGCGGTGACTCCGCCGACGAGGACCGAGGCCGCGAGAGCGGCGGCGCCACCGAGGGTGGCGATACGTGGGGGAATTCGCATGGCTTCATGATGACGCGCGTAGACCTGTACACGTCAATCCCAACGGCGTGGAGTTTCCGGGAAGTTAACCGCTCGAACCAGGCCGGTAGCACCCCGTACACCGGCCGTCCGACCCGCCCGCCGCACCGTGTGCGCCGGGTTTCGGCCAGGAGCGGGGCCGGGCCGAAGCCGGGCCACGGGCGGAGTCAGACGGAGGTGGGACCGGGCCGGGGGCCGGGCGGGAACGATCCCGGACCGGCCCAGGGCCGGGCGGAATGCCGGGGCCCGGCGGCTCGTTCGGACGCCGCCGGGCCCCGGCGTGGAGACGTTCGCGCTCAGGCGGCCGTGCGCCGGCCCCCGTCGGCGCCCCGGTCCGGACGGCCGCGCCGGCCCCGGCCGCCACGGCCCGTACCCGTACCCCCGGCTCCGCCGAGACGCGCCGCGCCACCGCCGCCGCCCGCGCCGGAGCGCGCCGGACGCGAGGTCCGGGTCCGCGGCTTCGCCTGGACGACGGGCTGCGGCACATCGATGGTGACCGGCACCCCGGAGGGCTCACGAGCACCCGTCAGCCGTACCAGTTCCTCGTCCTTGGAGGTGATCCGCGCCGACCGGGGCACGATCCCCGCGTCCGACATCAGCCGGGTCATCTCGCGCCGCTGTTCGGGCAGCACCAGCGTCACCACGCTGCCGGACTCCCCCGCCCTGGCGGTGCGCCCGCCTCGGTGGAGATAGTCCTTGTGGTCGACGGGCGGGTCGACGTTCACGACCAGGTCGAGATCGTCCACATGGATGCCGCGCGCCGCGACATTGGTCGCGACAAGACAGGTCACCTGGCCGTTCTTGAACTGTTCGAGCGTCCGGTTGCGCTGCGGCTGGGAACGCCCGCCGTGCAGCCCCGAGGCCCGTACCCCGCTCGCCAGCAGCCGCTTGACCAGCCGGTCCACGGACCGCTTGGTGTCGAGGAAGAGCAGCACCCGCCCGTCGCGCGCGGCGATCCGGGTGGTGATCTCCTTCTTGTCCGTCTCGTCAAGGACGTGCAGCACATGGTGTTCCATCGTGGTGACCGCGCCCTGGGACGGGTCGACGGAGTGGACCACCGGGTCGGTCAGGTACTGCCGTACGAGCCGGTCGATATTGCGGTCCAGGGTCGCCGAGAACAGCATCCGCTGTCCGCCCGGCTCGACCTGCTTGAGCAGTGCCGTGACCTGCGGCATGAAGCCCATGTCGGCCATCTGGTCGGCCTCGTCGAGGACGGTGACCGCGACCCGGTCGAGCCGGCAGTCGCCGCGCTCGATGAGGTCCTTGAGCCGGCCCGGCGTCGCCACCAGCACCTCGGCGCCGCGCCGCAGCGCGCCCGCCTGCTTCGTGATGGAGAGCCCGCCGACGACGGTGGTCAGCTTGAGGTTGACGGCGGTGGCGTACGGGGTGAGCGCGTCGGTCACCTGCTGTGCCAGCTCGCGCGTGGGCACCAGCACCAGTGCGAGCGGCGCGCGCGGCTCGGCGCGCCGGCCCGCCGTACGGGCGAGGAGCGCCAGGCCGAAGGCGAGGGTCTTGCCGGAGCCGGTGCGGCCCCGGCCGAGGATGTCGCGTCCCGCGAGGGAGTTGGGCAGGGTCGCGCCCTGGATGGGGAACGGCTGTGTCACTCCCTGTGCGGTGAGGGTCTTGAGCAGGCCCGCGGGCATGTCCAGCTCGTCGAACGCCTCGACGGAGGGCAGCGCGGGGGTGATGGTTTCCGGCAGAGTGAATTCCTGCGGACGGACGGCGGCGCGCCGGGCGGGTGCTTTGGCCGGGCCTTTCGCGGGTCCCTTGGCGCGGGAATTCACCGGGCGCTTGCCGGCGGGGCGGGCGGCACGGTCGTACCGCTCGGATCGAGTCATGCGGAAATGCCTTCCTGGGCCTGAGGACAGCGCGAGCCGGGACCCGCACCTGTGTGGTGCGGGCCCCGGCTGCGAGGTACGCGTCCGGAAATTAGGCCGGGACGATGTTCTCCGCCTGCGGGCCCTTCTGGCCCTGCGTGACGTCGAACGAGACCTTCTGGCCCTCCTGGAGCTCACGGAACCCCTGGGTGGCGATGTTGGAGTAGTGGGCGAAGACGTCGGCGCCGCCGCCGTCCTGCTCGATGAAGCCGAAGCCCTTTTCCGAGTTGAACCACTTCACGGTGCCTGTAGCCATGTCATTCTCCTAAACAGGTGCAGAGCCGGAAATCCGCACTGCGCGAATTCCTCGTCGCCGCGTTGAGCCCCATCCGGAGAAAGCCGGCGAAAACAATAATGCGCCTGACGAACATTTCCCGTCAGGCGCACATAAAGTTCATGGGTACCAAAACTGCAACGCCGTCAGCCTAGCACGCCCTCGCGCCGGACGGCGATACGGTGCCGGTCACCCGGCCTCCTCCCGCGGCGGCTCCTCGCCCGCCCCGCGCCGTACGGTGCGCGGCGGCCGGCCGGGGTGCCAGATCCGTACGACCATCTCCTCGCCGTCGAGCCCGGTCCAGACGACTTCGGAGAGTTCCGCCCGGAAGAGATGGAACGGCAGCGGCACCCCGACCTCCCCCGAGATCCGCGCGAGCGAGCTCTCGTCCGTGACCACCACGGCCCGGCCGCCGATCCTGACGTCCCCGTCGGCCAGCTCCTTGCCGGAGCCGGGATTCGCCTGCACATTGAACCGGGGATCGCGCAGCAGATCCCGCGCCTTGAGGGAATTCGGCATCATCCCGAGCCACAACTCCCCGAAGAGAAAGGACACTTCGAGCCCCGATACCCGGGGGGAGCCGTCCTTGCGGAGGGTCGCGAGCACATGGTGGGGGTACTTCTGGAATCGCTGCCGTACGGTGTCGGCGAAGTCCGGTTCCGCGGACCGGAAATCCGACCAGGTGAATGTCATGGGTCCAGTCAACCGCCGATACCCGACACCTTCTGTCGGGTATCACGGCGGATTCCGGCGAGTCCTCGTCAGCGCGCGATACCCAGTTCCCGTGCCCGGCGCAGCCAGTGCGGGAACTCCCCCACCAGCCGGTCGTACAGCTCAGCGTCCGTCACCCGTCGCGGGTCCTCGCCGGCGTGGAAGAACCCGGCGTTGTCGACGGGCCGTTTGGCCGGGACGGGGAGTTCATCGAGCTTGCGCAGGAAGTCGAACTGTCTGCTGCCCGGGTCGCCGAAGCCGATGAACTGCCAGAACAGCGGCAGCCGTGCGGCCTTGCACAGATACCGCTCGGCCGCGGGCTTGCTCGTCGGCCCTCCGTCGGTCTGGAAGACCACCAGCGCGGGCTCGGTGGACCCGCTGTCCAGATAGTGGTCGATCACCGCGTCCATCGCCAGGTGGTAGCTGGTCTTCCCCATGTGCCCGAGCCCGGCGACGATCTCGTCGATACGGCCCCGGTGTCCGGCGAGTGAGATGTCGGTCTCGGCGTCGATATCGGTGGAGAAGAAGATGACGGGTACGGTGCCGTCGTCGTCCAGGTGGGCGGAGAGTCCGAGGACCCGGTCGGCGAGCGCCTGGACACTGCCGTCCTTGTAGTAGTCCTTCATCGAACCCGAGTAGTCGAGAACCAGATAGACGGCTGCCCGCTGCCCGTCCAGTCCGTTCTTCACCAGCGAGACGCCCGCGCTCTTGTAGAGGCTGACGAGCCCCGGCGCGGTCTCCTCGATCTTGCGCAGGCTGATGGCAGGTCCCGGTCCCACGAGGCTCCCCCTGTGTCTCGGTGCGCGACGTGTCTCGGTGCGCGGACCTGTTGAGGGTACGTGAGGACACGGGCGCCGAGTCCCGCCGTACCACCGGGCGGGGAGGCGAGGGCCACGGCGCCTGCCGTCGGTCCGGTCGGGGACTGGGGGCAGGCGCCGCGCCTTGCGGGGGACCCGGGAGACGCTCCCCGGGCCGACACCGCCCGTACGCCGTTGTACGGGAGCTTCTTATGTGTGTGCCGTGATGTGTTGCCGTGATGTGTGCGGTGTACGTGTGCCGCGCTTACGTGTGCCGCGCGGGTCAGACTGTCAGAGCGCGGTCGGTCGGGCGGATCGGGGCGGGCAGTTCGCTCGCCCCGGTGAGATAGCGGTCCACGCCGCGCGCCGCCGAGCGGCCCTCGGCGATCGCCCACACGATCAGCGACTGTCCGCGCCCCGCGTCCCCGGCCACATACACACCGGGCACATTGGTCGCGAAGTCCGCGTCCCGCGCGATGTTGCCGCGCTCGTCCAGCTCCAGGCCGAACTGCTCGACCAGACCGTTCGCCTGGTCGGTGCCGGTGAAGCCCATGGCCAGCGTGACGAGCTGCGCCGGGATCCGCCGCTCGGTGCCCGGCTTCTGCGCCGGCCTGCCGTCCTTGAACTCCACCTCGACCAGGTGCAGATACCGCACGTCGCCGTGCTCGTCGCCCTCGAAGTGGGTGGTCGAGACGGAGTAGACGCGCTCGCCGCCCTCCTCGTGCGCGGAGGTGACCTTGTAGAGCATCGGGAAGGTCGGCCACGGCTGGTGCGGGGCGCGGTCCTCGCCGGGCCTCGGCATGATCTCGAGCTGGGTGACGGAGGCGGCGCCCTGGCGGTGGGCCGTACCGACGCAGTCCGCGCCGGTGTCGCCGCCGCCGATGACCACGACATGCTTGCCCTGGGCGCTGATCGGGGAGACCGTCAGATCGCCCTCGCGCACCTTGTTGGCGAGCGGCAGGTACTCCATCGCGAAGTGGATGCCGTTCAGCTCGCGGCCGGGTACGGGCAGATCGCGCGAGACGGTGGCGCCGGCGGCGATGACCACCGCGTCGTACCGCTTGCGCAGCTTCGCGGCGTCGATGTCCCGGCCGATCTCGATCTCGGTACGGAACTTGGTGCCTTCCGCGCGCATCTGCTCGATACGCCGGTTGATGTGCGACTTCTCCATCTTGAACTCGGGGATGCCGTACCGCAGGAGCCCGCCGATCCGGTCGGCGCGCTCGTACACCGCGACGGTGTGGCCGGCCCGGGTGAGCTGCTGGGCGGCGGCCAGTCCGGCCGGTCCCGAGCCGATGACGGCGACGGTCTTGCCGGAGAGCCGGTCGGGCGGCTGCGGGGTGACGTCGCCGCTGTCCCAGGCCTTGTCGATGACGGCGACCTCGACGTTCTTGATGGTGACGGCGGGCTGGTTGATGGCGAGCACGCACGCGGACTCACAGGGCGCGGGGCAGAGCCGCCCGGTGAACTCGGGGAAGTTGTTGGTGGCGTGCAGGCGCTCGCTCGCCGCCGTCCAGTCCTCGCGGTACGCGTAGTCGTTCCACTCGGGGATCAGATTCCCGAGCGGGCAGCCGTTGTGGCAGAACGGGATGCCGCAGTCCATGCAGCGGCCGGCCTGCTTGCTGATGATCGGGAGCAGCGAGCCGGGGACGTACACCTCGTTCCAGTCCTTGACGCGCTCCTCGACCGGGCGGGTGGGCGCGACCTCGCGGCCGGTGGTGAGAAAGCCCTTCGGGTCAGCCATGGGTCGCCGCCTCCATCATCTTCTCGGTGGTCTCGGTCTCCGAGAGACCGGCCAGCTCGGCGGCGTCCTTGGCGGCGAGCACTGCCTTGTACGTAGTGGGGATGATCTTGCTGAAGCGGTCCACGGCGGTGTCCCACTCGGCCAGGAGCTTCCCGGCGACGGTGGAGCCCGTCTCCTCCTGGTGGCGGCGCACCACGTCGTGCAGCCACTGCTTGTCGGTGTCGTCGAGCGGGCCCACGGCGGCGAGGTTCCCGGCGTTGACATTGTCGGGGGCGAGGTCGACGACATACGCGATGCCACCGGACATACCGGCGGCGAAGTTGCGCCCGATCGGGCCGAGGACCACGGCGTGGCCGCCGGTCATGTACTCGCAGCCGTGGTCGCCCACGCCCTCGGAGACCACGGTGGCGCCGGAGTTGCGGACGCAGAAGCGCTCGCCGGTGCGGCCGCGCAGGAACAGTTCGCCGCCGGTCGCGCCGTAGGCGATGGTGTTGCCCGCGATGGTGGAGTACTCGGCGAGGTGGTCGGCGCCGCGGTCGGGGCGTACGACGATCCGGCCGCCGGAGAGGCCCTTGCCGACATAGTCGTTGGCGTCGCCCTCCAGCCGCAGGGTGATGCCGCGCGGCAGGAACGCGCCGAAGGACTGGCCGGCCGAGCCGGTGAAGGTGATGTCGATGGTGTCGTCGGGCAGGCCCGCGCCGCCGAACTTCCTGGTCACCTGGTGGCCGAGCATGGTGCCCACGGTCCGGTTGATGTTCCGGATGCCGGTCTGGGCGCGTACCGGCTGGGCGGCCTCGGCGCTGTCGGCGGCGAGGGCGTCGGCGGCGAGCTTGATCAGCTCGTTGTCGAGGGCCTTCTCCAGTCCGTGGTCCTGCTCGACGGCCCGGTGGCGTACGGCGTTCCCGGGCAGGTCGGGTACGTGGAAGAGCGGCTTGAGGTCGAGGCCCTGGGCCTTCCAGTGGTCCACGGCCCGTTCGGTGTCGAGCAGTTCGGCGTGGCCGACGGCCTCTTCGAGGGTACGGAAGCCGAGCCCGGCGAGGATCTCGCGGACCTCCTCGGCGATGAACTCGAAGAAGTTGACGATGTACTCGGCCTTGCCGGAGAACCGCTCGCGCAGCACCGGGTTCTGGGTGGCGATGCCGACCGGGCACGTGTCGAGGTGGCAGACGCGCATCATGACGCAGCCGGAGACGACGAGGGGCGCGGTCGCGAAGCCGAACTCCTCGGCGCCGAGGAGCGCGGCGATGACGACATCGCGGCCGGTCTTGAGCTGCCCGTCGGTCTGTACGACGATCCGGTCGCGCAGACCGTTGAGCAGAAGGGTCTGCTGAGTCTCGGCGAGGCCCAGCTCCCAGGGGCCGCCGGCGTGCTTGAGGGAGGTGAGCGGGGAGGCGCCCGTACCGCCGTCGTGTCCCGAGATGAGCACCACATCGGCGTGTGCCTTGGAGACCCCGGCGGCGACCGTGCCGACGCCGACCTCGGAGACCAGCTTCACATGGATGCGGGCGCGCGGGTTGGCGTTCTTGAGGTCGTGGATGAGCTGGGCGAGGTCCTCGATGGAGTAGATGTCGTGGTGCGGGGGCGGGGAGATCAGGCCGACGCCGGGGGTGGAGTGCCGGGTCCTGGCGACCCAGGGGTAGACCTTGTGCCCGGGGAGCTGGCCGCCCTCGCCGGGCTTGGCGCCCTGCGCCATCTTGATCTGGATGTCGTCGGCGTTGACGAGGTACTCGCTGGTGACGCCGAAGCGCCCGGAGGCGACCTGCTTGATGGAGGAGCGGCGCGCCGGGTCGTACAGCCGGTCGGCGTCCTCGCCGCCCTCGCCGGTGTTGGACTTGCCGCCGAGCTGGTTCATGGCGATGGCGAGGGTCTCGTGCGCCTCGCGGGAGATGGAGCCGTACGACATGGCGCCGGTGGAGAAGCGCCGGACGATCTCCGAGACCGGTTCGACCTCGTCGAGCGGGACCGGCTCACGGTCAGGGGCGAAGCCGAAGAGACCGCGCAGGGTCATCAGCCGCTCGGACTGCTCGTTCACCCGTTCGGTGTACATCTTGAAGATGTCATAGCGGCGGGCGCGGGTGGCGTGCTGGAGGCGGAAGACCGTCTCCGGGTCAAAGAGGTGCGGCTCGCCCTCGCGGCGCCACTGGTACTCGCCGCCGATCTCCAGCTTGCGGTGGCTGGCGGAGATCCCGGAGGCCGGGTACGCCCTGGCGTGCCGGGCGGCGACCTCCTCGGCGACGACATCGAGACCGGCACCGCCGATCTTGGTGGCGGTGCCGTTGAAGTACTTGTCGACGAACGACTGGTCGAGGCCGACCGCTTCGAAGACCTGTGCCCCCCGGTAGGAGGCGACGGTCGAGATGCCCATCTTGGACATGACCTTGAGGACGCCCTTGCCCAGGGCGTGGATCAGGTTCCGGATGGCGCGCTCGGGCGGCAGGCCCTCGATGAACGTACCGGCGCGGACGAGGTCCTCGACGGACTCCATGGCGAGGTACGGGTTGACCGCGGCGGCCCCGTATCCGATGAGCAGCGCCACATGGTGCACCTCGCGGACGTCGCCGGCCTCGACGAGCAGCCCGACCTGGGCGCGCTGCTTGGTGCGGATGAGGTGGTGGTGGACGGCGGCGGTGAGCAGCAGCGAGGGGATCGGGGCGTGCTCGGCGTCGGAGTGCCGGTCGGAGAGCACGATGATCCGGGCGCCGCTCTCCAGGGCGGCGTCGGTCTCGGCGCAGATCTCCTCGATCCGGGCGGCCAGGGCCTCTCCGCCACCGCCGACCCGGTAGAGACCGGAGAGCGTCGCGGCCTTCATGCCCGGCATGTCGCCGTCGGCGTTGATGTGGACGAGCTTGGCCAGCTCGTCGTTGTCGATCACCGGAAAGGGCAGGGTGACACTCCGGCAGGACGCGGCGGTGGGCTCCAGGAGATTGCCCTGCGGGCCGAGCGAGGAGCGCAGCGAGGTGACCAGTTCCTCGCGGATGGCGTCCAGCGGCGGATTGGTGACCTGTGCGAAGAGCTGGGTGAAGTAGTCGAAGAGCAGCCGGGGCCGGGCGGAGAGCGCGGCGATCGGCGAGTCGGTGCCCATGGAGCCGATCGGCTCGGCCCCGGCGCGCGCCATCGGCGCGAGCAGGACGCGCAGCTCCTCCTCGGTGTAGCCGAAGGTCTGCTGGCGGCGGGTGACCGAGGCGTGGGTGTGCACGATGTGCTCGCGCCCGGGCAGGTCCTCCAGCTCGATCTCGCCGGCTTCGAGCCACTCCTGGTAGGGCTTCTCGGCGGCGAGGGCCGCCTTGATCTCGTCGTCCTCGATGATGCGGTGCTCGGCGGTGTCGACGAGGAACATCCGGCCGGGCTGGAGGCGGCCCTTGCGGACGACCTTGGCCGGGTCGATGTCGAGGACGCCGACCTCGGAGGAGAGGACGACGAGGCCGTCGTCGGTCACCCAGTAGCGGCCGGGGCGCAGCCCGTTGCGGTCGAGGACCGCGCCGACCTGGGTGCCGTCGGTGAAGGTGACACAGGCGGGGCCGTCCCAGGGCTCCATCATCGTGGCGTGGAACTGGTAGAAGGCACGCCGGGCCGGGTCCATGGAGTCATGGTTCTCCCAGGCCTCCGGGACCATCATCAGCACGGAGTGCGGCAGCGACCGGCCGCCGAGGTGGAGCAGTTCGAGGACCTCGTCGAAGGTCGCCGAGTCGGAGGCGTCGGGCGTGCAGACCGGGAAGATCCGCTCCAGCTTGTCCGGCCCGAACAGCTCGGAGGCGAGCTGGGACTCGCGGGCGCGCATCCAGTTGCGGTTGCCCATGACCGTGTTGATCTCGCCGTTGTGCGCGACGAAGCGGTACGGGTGGGCCAGCGGCCAGCTCGGAAAGGTGTTGGTGGAGAACCGTGAGTGGACCAGCGCGACGGCGGTCGCGAGCCGGCGGTCCGAGAGGTCGGGGAAGAACGGCTCCAACTGGCCGGTGGTGAGCATGCCCTTGTAGACGAGCGTACGGGCGGAGAGCGAGGGGAAGTAGATCCCGGCCTCGCGCTCGGCGCGCTTGCGCAGCAGGAACGCCTTGCGGTCCAGGGCGATGCCCGTGCTCGTACCGTCCGCGACGAAGAGCTGGCGGAAGGCCGGCATCGTGGCGCGCGCGGTGGCGCCGAGCAGTCCGGGGGCGACGGGCACCTCGCGCCAGCCGAGGACGGTCAGGCCTTCCTCGGCGGCGATCGTCCCGATGCGCGAGACGGCCTCGGTGGCGTCGTCGGCGGGCAGGAAGGCGATGCCCACGGCGTACGAGCCGGCCTCGGGCAGATCAAAACCGGCGACCTCGCGCAGAAAGGCGTCCGGCACCTGGAACAGGATCCCGGCGCCGTCGCCGGAGTCGGGCTCGGACCCGGTGGCGCCCCGGTGCTCCAGATTGCGCAGTACGGTCAGCGCCTGCTCCACCAGCGCGTGGCTGGCTACACCGGTGAGGGTGGCCACGAACCCGACGCCACAGGCGTCGTGCTCGTTACGGGGGTCGTACATGCCCTGCGGGGCGGGGCGACCGTCCATGGGCGACCAGGCGTCGGAACGCATCGGCTCTCCCGTCGTCGTTTCGTGGCATATGCGATTACCGAGGGACGACGCTGGCCCTCCAAGAAATTTCACGCAGGTTACATGATGGGGAGCTTCTCGCGGAACGGATAGCTGATTCCAGCATGTGGACACCGCTCGTAGCGGTGGATGTGGGGAGCAGACGGACAGATCGTCGTCCGTCCGGGGGTGGCGGAGCAGGCTTCGTTGCCCGCGGCGCCTTCGGCTCATGCCCGGTCATTAACGACTCGAAACCGCCGGGTAACGGCCGCATATGTGGCGCCGGGCATAGTGTCGCACCCCGGCGCCCGGAACGCCCGGGGTTGTACGTCACAGGGTGGGGGCTCGATGCCCGTACCGCAAGGCCTGAGGGGGTACGGAGGACCCGTTCGGGCGTGGGTCAGACCGCCGCGCCGAACAGGGCTCCGAGACCGTATGTCACCGCTGCCGCCGTGCCGCCGAGCACAAGCTGCCGCAGTCCGCTGTACCACCAGCTCCGCGCGGTCACCCGGGCCACCAGGGCACCGCAGGCGAACAGCCCGCTCAGCGCCAGCGCCACCGCGGGCCACAGCGCCGTCGCGCCCAGCAGATACGGCAGTACGGGCAGCAGCGCGCCCAGCGCGAAGGATCCGAACGACGACACCGCGGCGACCACCGGCGAGGGCAGATCGTCCGGATCGACCCCCAGCTCCTCGCGTGCGTGGATCTCCAGCGCCTGCTCGGGATCGCGGGAGAGCTGCCGGGCCACCTCACGGGCCAGCTCGGGCTCCACCCCGCGCGACTCGTAGAGCGCGGCCAGCTCGTCCAGCTCGTCGGCGGGGTGCTTGCGCAGTTCACCGCGCTCCACCTCCAGCTCCGCCTGGACCAGCTCGCGCTGCGAGGCCACCGAGGTGTACTCGCCGGCGGCCATCGAGAAGGCACCGGCCGCGAGGCCCGCGAGCCCGGTGATCACTATCGTCTGCTGGGAGACCGCGCCGCCCGCGACCCCGGTCATCAGCGCCAGATTGGAGACCAGCCCGTCCATCGCGCCGAAGACCGCGGGACGCAGCCAGCCGCCGTTGACATCGCGGTGCGTGTGGTTGTCGCGGTGCGCCACGTGGAGCGCGGCCTCGGTGTCGATGATCGACATGGTTCTCCCTTTCCCAATGTCTCAACGCTTCGAAAATACGCACGAAAAAGCGCTCCCGCCAGCAAGGAAGGCCGTACTTACCAGGCATGACAAGCCATCGGGGACAGGACCGGGGACCCGTCGGGGGCAGCGACGGCGGGCCGTGCCAGCCGGGTGACAGCGGCGTTTCCCGGACTCCCCGGGCGCCCGGCGTGGCAGAGATCCAGGACCACCGGGAACACATTCCGCACCCGGGCGCGCGTGAAAGGGCCACATGATGGAGTCGACCGCGTGCGGCCCCGCCGCCGGTCCCGACGCGGCCGCGGTGCTGCGCGACCGGGCGCGCGGCGCGCTGCTCGGACTCGCCGTCGGTGACGCGCTCGGCGCCCCCGCTGAGAACATGCGGCCCTCCGAGATCCGCCGCCGCTGGGGCCGTATCGAGGGTTTCGTGACCGACAAGCCGGCGGGCACGGACGACACGGAGTACGCCATCTTCTCCGGGCTGCTGCTCGCCAGGCACGGCTCGGCGCTGACCGTCTCCCATGTCGAGAACGCCTGGCACCACTGGATCGCGGACCTCGACGAGGGCCCGTTCCGCGGGGCGGGCTTCAGCGAGCGCGGCACGCTGGAGAACCTCAGACGCGGGCTCGCCGCCCCGATCACCGCCCAGCACCGGCACGCCTGGAGCGACGGACTGGCGATGCGCGCGGCACCCTTCGGGGTGTTCGCGGCGGGCCGCCCCGCGGAGGCGGCCCGGCTGGTCGCCGTCGACGGCACCGTCAGCCACGACGGCGAGGGGATCTACGGCGGCCGGGCGGTCGCGGCGGGGGTCGCCGCCGCGATGACCGGCGCGGGGCCCGCCTCCGTGATCGCCGCGGCACTCTCCGTCGTCCCCATGGACTCCTGGACGGCCCGCACCCTGCGCCGCGGCGTGGTCGCCGCGGGCCGCCGCTACCCGGACACCCTCACCATGGAGCGGGCACTGCGCTCCTCGGTGGTCATCGGCGGCTATCCCTGGACCGATCTGGCCCCGGAGGCGGTGGGCCTGGCCTTCGGCGCGTTCGCGGCGGCCCGGGGCGACTTCCGTACCTCGGTCCTGACCGCGGTCAACATGGGCCGGGACGCGGACACCACCGCGGCGGTGGCGGGCGCGCTGGCCGGAGCGGTGTCGGGGGCGCGGGCGATTCCCGCCGAGTGGTCCTCGTCCATCGGCCCGGCCCGGGGAAGCTGCCTCCCCTCGATGCGCGGCTACCACGTCCTGGACATCGCCGACCTGCTGACCCCGGACGAGGACGAGGTGGCGTGATGACACCGGTGACCGGGGGCGCCCCGCCGCGACGGTCCGGTACGGACGGCGCCCGCCCGGCGACGCCGTACCCGGGCGGGCGCGACAAGACCGGCGGACGGCCCGGCCCGGGAGAGCACAGCACCGAACAGAGCGGCATCGGAACCGGAACCGGCACAGGCACCGGCACTGACGGGAGCGGGCGGGATCCGCTGCGCCGGATCGAGGGGCTGCTGCTCGGGCTCGCCGCCGGGGACGCCGCCGGATGGCCCGCCGCCCGGCACCGCGCCGCCCGGATGCCCGAGTGGACCCGGCGGCTCACCCGGGAGCTGGACACCTTCGCCGAGCAGAACGCGACCACCACTCTGCCCGTCCCCATCGCGCTCAACCAGCCCCCCGAGCCGCTGCGGCTCGGCCCCTCCGACGACGCCGAATGGGCCGCCTTCACCGCCGAGTCCGTCCTCACCGCCGCCGGGCGCCACTTCGACGGGCTCGGCGCCGACCGCCGGATGCGCGCCGCCGTCGATCTGGCCTGGAACTCCCTGGCCAGCGAGATCGCCGCGGCGGCGGCCCGCGCGCCCGAGGTCGAGTCCGCCGTACCGCCGCTGCGGGCGCGGATCTCCGTACGGGCGGGCCTCGGCAATCTCGCCACCGGGCTGCGCCCGCCCGCCACCGGCCACGACAACCCGCACTTCTTCGACGACGCCGCCTGTGTACGGGCCGCCGTGCTGGCCGCCGTCCACCCCGGCCGCCCGGCCGCCGCCGCCGAACTCGCGGAGTTCGACGCCCGCTACACCCAGGACGGGGACGGGGTGCACGGTGCCCGCGCCATGGCCGCCGCCGTCGCCGCCGCGCTGGGCGGCGCGGACGCCGAGGGCGCGGTCGAGGCGGCGCTCGCCCAGTTGCCGACGACCACGGAGATCGGCCGCAACGCCCGGCACGCCCTCAAGCCGGCCCGCGACGTCGCCCATGAACCGGCCGGCGCCTTCGCGCTCGTACCGCTGCTGGAGCACCAGATCGTCGACCATGTCTACAGCTACGGCATCGCCGCGGCCGAGACCGTGCCGGTCGCCCTCGCCCTGACCCTTGCCGCCGGGGGCGAGGTCAGCGGCGCGGTGCCCGCCGCCGCCTGTCTCTCCCGGGTCGCCGACTCCGCGCCCGCCCTCGCCGGCGCGCTGAGCGGTGCGCTCGGCGGCGGCGACTCGGTCCCCGCCACCTGGCGGGACGCCTGCCGCACCCTCGCGGGATGCGCCCTGCCCCGGCTCGCCAGAACCGATCTGGTGGAACTCGCCGGGCTCCTGGCAGCCACGGAACTGACCGCTCCGGGGGGACAATTCCGGCATGACGACGCTGAGCACTCCCCCCACCCCGGCCC
>NZ_LATD01000183.1 GCF_000981895.1 Streptomyces odonnellii
TGGCCATAAGACCCCTCCGCGACGACCCCCTCGCCGTCCGCCTCCTCCTCTTCTCCCGCCCGGGCCCCATTACCGGCGAAACCTCCATAGGCGCCCAGGTCTATCCGGACCTGGCGGACGCGTACCGAGAAGCGGCTTTGGAGGCGACGTTGTACCGCCACTGGCTGACACGCAATAAGAGCCCACTGCTGGATGCATTGGCCGTTTAGCGCCGATATACGACGGAGGCCGAATCCATACGACGAAGGCAGAATTCATAAGGGTGTGGACCGGCCCGCCTGTGGACCGGCCCGCCTATTTCGGGCAAAGATCGCCACGGCCCGCCGAGGAACGCCGGGACAAGGCGAAGGCCAGGGACTGGTACGAACAGTCCCTGGCCCGTTATGCAGTGGTCAGCAAGGGCGACGCGGCTCGGCTGGAGGCTCGGCTGCGGCGGCTTGACGCGTGTGGCGGTGGCTCAGGGCTCTGACCACCGCCGGGTAGAGCAGCGACGCGACGCACGCGCAGCACCGGCGGGGGGACGTGTCCGGGACCGGGAGTGTGACCGTCCAGTCCGCGGTGCGGACTGCCGCCCAGCAGCCGCCGCCCTCGTGCCGTACGAGCGTCAGCAGGCAGCCCGGGTAGTGGAGCAGGGTCTGTACAGCCAGTGCTTCCGCTTCGGCGGACGTACGTTCACGGCTGGCGTACAGCACATCGGCGCACTGCCGCCATGCTTCCGCCGTGCCCCCGTCGAGGTCCACGGTCAGATGCCCGTCGGCGGCGCACGCTCCCTTGGTCTCCTTCCATACGCTCATGCGGGCACCCCCGTGGCGTCGGTGCCGGCGTCGGTGTCCGCGCCGGGCTCCAGGCCCAGCGGCAGCGGCATCGGCAGTGGCTGGGTCACCGGCTGGAACGCGGGCTGGCCCAGCCCCAGGATCCGGTAGATCAGCCGCCGCATCCGCGGGTTGAAATGCCCCGGCTCCGAGGAGATCCGGGCCGCGATCCGCGCGTACTCCTCGGCCGGACGCTCGGCCGCCGCGTAGGCGAGCTGCTCCGGCAGCGGGTGGGACGGGGAGAGCGAGGGGGCGATCCGCGCCAGCTCGGCTCCCGGCGAAGCCGCGTTGACATCCCGCTCGGGGAAGCGCGCCAGCAGGATCGCCGCCCTGGTCAGGGTGGAGTACAGGGTGACGGAGCCGTGGTCGCCGATGACCCAGTCCGCCGCGATCAGCGGGGCGCGCCAGTCGGCGTCCGGCGCGATGACCGCGATACCGCGCCGCCGGAACGCGGAGAGCCAGGCACCCACGTTCCAGTCGCCATGTCCGGCGGCGACATTCGGGTGCACGGTCACGGCGATCCGGTACTCCTCGCGCGGAAGCTCCGTCAACAGCCTGGGCAGCAGGGCGTCCAGCCGGTTGAAGGACGAGCCGAGCCCCCAGGTGCAGGGGACCAGGACCAGCTTCTGTCCGGGCAGTACGCCCAGCGCCCTGCGGTACCGCTCGCGCAGCGGCAGGCTCACGGCGATACGGTCGTGCGAGGCGTCGCCCACCACCTCGGCCACCGGCAGCGCCTCAGGGCACGTCCGTTCGAGCGTGGCGAGGTCCTCGTGATGGGCCAGCGCGAACGCCTTCGGTACGACCTTCCCGTCCCGCATCAGATACGTGCGGCCCATGCCGCCGACGGTCCGCGGTTCCCCCGGCGTCCGGTCGTCGGCCGTCCGCGACAGCTTCATGTGCCCGACTCCGTGCGGCATACGGATCAGCGGGGCCCGGACCTTCTCCATCCCCTGCGACCCGGCCGCCAGCGCGAGGTCGAACTCGGTTCGTACCGCCTCCTCCCAGGGCAGCAGTGTGCTCCCCACATCCCGGAGCGCTCGCGCGGCTCCCCCGTTGAACGCGTGCGGTGCGATGGCGAACACCACCTGGATCCGCAGATCGGACTCCAGCAGCGGCAGCAGATCCCGCAGCCGCTGCGCGTACACCTCGGTGTGCGCGATGATCAGCACCTTCTTGCACCCGGGCAGTGTCAGCCACTGACCGGGTTCCGTACGTGCGGGACCCATGGGCCCCTTCACATCCGTCATCGATTCCCCCGACGTACCTTCTCGGACCCTTCGAGCCCGAGATGCCCGCCGAACCAGGCGGAAGCCTTGCCGAGGGCTTGCAGAAACCTTGCACGCCCACAGAGAAGGGCCCGGCGGTCACAACCGCCGGGCCCTCCTCCTGCTCACCTGCCCCGCCCCGCGTCCGCCGAAGGCGGCCGGCGGGGGTGGAGGGGTGATCAAGCTTTCTTCGTCTCCCAGAAGATCTTGTCGATCTGGGCGATGTAGTCCAGCGCCTTCTGGCCCGTCGCCGGGTCCTTGGAGGCCTTCGCGGCCGACAGCGCCTTCAGGGCGTCGTTGACCAGCTGGTGGAGCTCCGGGTACTTCTCGAAGTGCGGGGGCTTGAAGTAGTCGCTCCAGAGCACCGAGACATGGTGCTTCGCGAGCTCGGCGCGCTGCTCCTTGATGACCGTCGCGCGCGCCTGGAAGTGGGCGTCGTCGTTGCCCTGCATCTTTTCCTGGACGGCCTTGACCGACTCGGCCTCGATGCGGGCCTGGGCAGGGTCGTACACACCGCACGGGAGGTCGCAGTGGGCGCTGACCTTCACCTTGGGTGCGAACAGGCGGGAAAGCATGGAGCTGTCCTTCCTCGTGATCGTCTTCTCAGGTTGGACATTACTCCGTGAGAAGCCCGATTTCGCGGGGGCCCCCTTGGGCTTAGGACAAAAGTCCGGGGTGAAATACGGTACTGGTGGCGGAACGTACCGTGGGACCGGGAGGTGCCGGATGGCGGAGCGCGGGCGGGAACCGGAAGTGCGGCCGAGGCCGCGACTGGGGATCGCCGAGGTGATGGGTCCGTCCATGTATCCGACGCTCAAGCACGGTGACCAGCTCCTCGTGCACTATCATGCCCCCGTCCGGGCAGGCGATGTGGCGGTGCTGAAACACCCGCTCCAGCAGGACCTGCTCATCGTGAAGCGGCTGGCGGAGCGGCGTG
Source organism: Streptomyces odonnellii (assembly GCF_000981895.1). Classification (GTDB taxonomy): domain Bacteria; phylum Actinomycetota; class Actinomycetes; order Streptomycetales; family Streptomycetaceae; genus Streptomyces; species Streptomyces odonnellii. Next base: position 3,015 of record NZ_LATD01000183.1, read on the forward strand.
ACGGCGGCTGGTGGGTGCTCGGGGACAATCCCGGGGCCGAGGGCGACAGCCGGGTCTTCGGCACCGTCCCCGAGGAACTGCTGCTGGGCCGGGTCAGGGCCAGATACCGGCCGCTGGGCGGTCAGCGCTCGGTACGGGCCGTGGTCTCCTGGCTGCTCTGCGCGGTACGGCCGGTGTCAGCCGAGCGCTCGGCCCCCAGGCGTTTGCGGGCCCGGTAGGCGGCGACATTGGCGCGGGTCGCGCAGCGGTCGGAGCAGTAGCGGCGCGACCGGTTGGTCGAGGTGTCGAGATAGGCGTTGCGGCACGGTGCCGCCTGGCACAGGCCCAGCCGGTCGACCCCGTACTCCGTGAGATGGAACGCGAGGCCCATCGCGGCGGTCGCCGCGTACCCCGCCGTCGCGTTGGAGGGGTGGTCCGCGAGGTGCATGTGCCAGCGCGGCCGGCCCTCGTCGTCGAGGTAGTCATGGCCCGAGATCTGCGGGCTGACGGGGAACTCCAGCAGCAGGGAGTTGAGCAGGTCCACCGCCCGGGTCGCCTCGCCCGCGTCGGCGGCGGTGAAGACCGCGCGCAGCCGGGCCCGTACCGAGCGGAAGCGGGTGACGTCCGCCTCGGTGGCGCGCCGGGCCGCCGCCTGGGAGCCGGCGCCGAAGAGGGCGCGTACGGCCTCGACCGAGGTCAGGGTGTCCGTGCCGCGGGCCGGCTCCTCGGTGTTGACCAGGCGTACGGCGGAGTCCGAGTAGGAGGCCAGTTCCACTGATAGTCCTTTAGTCCTTACGGGCGGGTCCAGTGCCACGGCCGGACGGAGCACCGGGGTCGGGTTGGGCATCGATGTAATGGCTATATATGCCACTAGGGTATTACGGGTTGTGCGCGTGTTACGACGGAGGAGAGGGTCATGACCGAGACCGCAGCCGGCACCGACTGGCGCGCCTGGCAGGAGAGCTGGGACCGGCAGCAGGAGTGGTACATGCCGGACCGCGAGGAACGCTTCCGGGTGATGCTGGACATGGTCGAGGCGGTGGTGGGCCCCGAGCCCAGGGTCCTCGATCTCGCGTGCGGTACGGGAAGTATCACGGACCGGCTGCTCCGCCGGTTCCCCGCCGCCACCAGTACCGGCGTCGATCTCGATCCCGCCCTGCTGGCCATCGCCCGCGGCTACTTCGCCGGTGACGGGCGCGTGAGCTTCGTGACCGCGGACCTCGCGGACCCGGGCTGGACACGGCTGCTGCCGTACGGTTCGTACGACGCCGTCCTCACCGCCACCGCGCTGCACTGGCTGCCCGTCGGACCGCTGACCACGCTGTACGGGCAGCTCGCCGGGCTCGTCAGGGACGGCGGCGTCCTGATGAACGCCGACCACATGACCGACCTCGGCACCCCCCGGATCAACGCCGCCGAGCGCGCCCACCGGCACGCCGCCATGGACCGCGCCAAGGCCGCGGGCGCCCTCGACTGGTCCGACTGGTGGGACCTGGCGGCCAAGGACCCGGTCCTCGCCGCGCCGACCGCCGAGCGGTTCGCGATCTACGGAGAGCACGCCGACGGCGACACGCCCTCCGCGGAATGGCACATGCGCACCCTGCGCGAGTCGGGCTTCTCCGAGACCCGCCCGGTCTGGGCCTCCCCCTCGGACACGGTCGTCCTCGCGCTGAAGTGAACCGGGTCAAGCGCTGAACGCGGACGGAGGGGCGGGTACGAACCCGTACCCGCCCCTCCGCTCAAGCCGGCCCGTCACAGGCCGGAGCCCCGGCACAGCGCCTTCGACAGGGTCACAGTGACTTCGACAGGCTCACAGTGTCTTCGGCCGACAGGGTCACAGCACCTTCGACAGGAACGACTTCGTCCGCTCGTGCCGGGGGTTCGTCAGGACCTCGCGCGGGTGGCCCGACTCGACCACCACACCGTCGTCCATGAACACCAGCGCGTCGCCCACCTCGCGCGCGAAGCCCATCTCGTGGGTGACCACGATCATCGTCATCCCGTCCTGGGCGAGATCGCGCATCACGTCCAGGACATCGCCCACCAGCTCGGGGTCGAGCGCCGAGGTGGGCTCGTCGAAGAGCATCAGCTTCGGCTCCATCGCCAGCGCCCGGGCGATCGCCACGCGCTGCTGCTGGCCGCCGGAGAGCTGGGAGGGGTAGCTGGCGGCCTTGTCGGCGAGGCCCACCCGGTCCAGCAGCCGTTCGGCGCGGGCGCGGGCCACGGCCTTGGTCTCACCGGCGACCTGGACCGGCGCCTCGATGATATTCTCCATCGCCGTCATGTGCGGGAAGAGATTGAAGCGCTGGAAGACCATGCCGATGTCCCGGCGCTTCCTGGCGACCTCGCTGTCCTTCAGCTCGTACAGCTTGTCGCCCTTCTGGCGGTAGCCGACCAGCTCGCCGTCGACCGACAGCCGGCCCGCGTTGATCTTCTCCAGATGGTTGATGCACCGCAGGAAGGTCGACTTGCCCGAGCCGGACGGGCCGATCAGACAGAAGACCTCGCGCGGCGCGACCTCAAGATCGATGCCCTTGAGGATATGGGCCGCGCCGAAGGACTTGTGGACGCCCTCGGCCCGCACCATCGGGGTCGTGCCCGTTGTGCCCGTCGTGGTCGCGGTCATGCGATGCCTCCCTTGGGGCGGCGGAAGGAGAGCAGATTGGCGCGGACGCGCTGGAACGGGGTGGCGGGCAGGCTGCGGCTGGAGCCACGCGCGTAGTAACGCTCCAAGTAGTACTGGCCGATGCTGAGCACCGAGGTCAGGATCATGTACCAGACCGCGGCGAGGAAGAGCATCTCGACCGTCGCGCCCGACGTCTGCGACACGTTCTGGGTCGCGCGCAGCAGCTCCGTGTACTGCACCGCCACCGCCAGCGACGAGGTCTTGAGCATATTGATGACCTCGTTGCCCGTCGGCGGCACGATCACCCGCATCGCCTGCGGTACGACGATCCGGCGCAGCGTCTTGGCATGGCTCATGCCCAGCGCGTGCGCCGCCTCGGTCTGGCCCTCGTCGACCGACTGGAGGCCGGCCCGGCAGATTTCGGCCATGTACGCGGCCTCGTTGAGCCCGAGCCCCAGCAGCGCGCAGAGGAACGGGGTCATGAACGAGGACCACTCGTCCTTGTAGATCGGCCCCAGGTTGATGTACTCGAAGACGATGCCCAGGTTGAACCAGACCAGGAGCTGCACATACACCGGCGTGCCGCGGAAGAACCAGATGTAGAACCACGCGATGGCGGAGGTCACCGGGTTCTTCGACAGCCGCATCACCGCCAGGACGATGCCCAGCACCACCCCGAGCAGCATCGCCAGCACCGTGATCACCACGGTGTTCCAGACGCCGGTCAGTATCTGGTCGTCGAAGAAGTAGTCGGGGAGGGCGGCCCAGTTCACATCGCCCTGCGCGAAGGCGTAGACGAGCGCGACCAGTACGCCGATCGCGACCAGCGCGGACACGTACCGCCCGTAGTGCCGCACCGGAATCGCCTTGATGGACTCCGGTGCGGCGGGCGCCGCAGCGACGCCGGGGCCGTCCTGGGGGCCGTCCGACTTGTGGATGTCAACCGTCACGGTTGTCGCCTTTCAGAGCCTTCGGACGGCTGTCGGCCGGCCGGTTCAGGATCCGCCGTCGATTCAGGATCCGCCGTTGAGCTCGGCCGCCGTGACCGCGCCCGCCTCGACACCCCACTTGGCGACGATCTTGCCGTACTCACCGTTCTTGATGACCCCGTCGAGGGCGGCCTGGAGCGCCTTCGACAGCTCGTTGCCCTTGGCCACGGCGATACCGTACGGAGCGGCCTCCACCTGCTCGCCGACGAGCTGGAAGTCGTTGCCGCCGCCCGAGGTCTTCACCGCGTACGCCGCGACCGGGAAGTCACTGGCGCCCGCGTCGGCGCCGCCCGCGCGCAGCCGGGTCTGCGCCTCCAGGTCGTTGTCGAAGGCCTCCAGCCCGATCCCGGCCTTGCCGGTCTCCTTGCACTTCTTGTCCTCGGCCTTGGCCAGGTCGTGCGAGACGGTGTTGCGCTGGACGACCATCTTCTTGCCGCAGAGGTCGGACCAGGCGGCGATGCCCTTGTCGTCGCCCTTCTTGGTGTAGATCGAGACACCCGCCGTGAAGTAGTCCACGAAGTCGACGCCCTCGCCGACCTTCTTGCCGGTGTCGTCGTCCACACCGTTCTGCCGGTCCTTGGTGTCCGTCATGGCCGACATCGCGATGTCGTACCGCTTGGAGCGCAGACCCGTCAGCAGGGTGTCGAAGGTGCCGTTCTCGAATTCGAACTTCACCCCGAGCAGCTTGCCCATCGCGTCCGCCAGGTCCGGGTCAAAACCGACCGTCTTGCCGGACTCGTCCTTGAACTCGATCGGCGGGTACGCGATGTCCGAGCCGACCTTGATCACGCCCTTGTCCTGGACGGCCTTGGGAAGCTGGTCGAAGAGCGGGGCCTTGGAGGCCTCGGACGTCTTCGCGCCCTCGTTGCCGCTGTCCGTCTGGTCCCCGCAGGCGGTCAGCAGCAGGGTGCCCGCGACCGCGATCGCGCCCGCCGCGGCGATCCGGGACCTCGCGGCGGTGGTACGACGGGAGGCGCGCGCGGTCGTACGGCTGTGGGTGCGTGCGGTCATGATCGGAGTCCTCCGGCTAATGAGGGAAGCTGCCAAGTGGCCGAGCACGCGTCTTCGAGTGGCGCGACCGATTGTGATTAGGGCATCTTGCCATTCGGACGGGCCCATTCAGGGGGCCGGGCATGTCAAAATCGGATAACGGGAAACCCCCCACCCCCAACATGGCGGTACCTCAAGACCGGACCTTCTGTTGGACTGCCTTCTCCCTGCCTTCCCCCGGCCCGAGCGCGGAGGTCTGCCGGACACGAAGGACGAATACCCCCTCATCCGGGGCTCAGGGCGCGTGTGCGGCGCGCCCGCGCGACCGTACGTACCCCCGCGCGGCGGTCCCGCATGGCGGGCCGGCCGCCGGGCGGGCCACGGACGCGGTGCCCACCCACCCCTCCTCAACCAGGAGTGGCCACCCTCAACTGATGAAAGACGTAAGGGGTCACCAACACATGGCAGCGGAGATCGTCAATCCTCGCAGCGAGAGCGCAACCAGCGGGCAGAGCGGCCCGGGCGGTTCGGATGCCGTCGCGGCCGATCCGGCCTTCCATCCGGCCTTCGCGCTGCACCGCGGCGGCAAGATGGCCATCCGGGCGACCGTCCCGGTCCGTGACAAGGACGACCTGTCCCTCGCCTACACACCCGGTGTCGCCACGGTGTGCAGCGCGATCGCCGAGCAGCCCGACCTGGTGCACGACTACACGTGGAAGTCGCAGGTCGTCGCCGTCGTGACGGACGGTACGGCGGTGCTCGGCCTGGGCGACATCGGGCCGGAGGCCTCGCTCCCCGTGATGGAGGGCAAGGCAATCCTGTTCAAGCAGTTCGGGGGCGTCGACGCGGTGCCGCTCGCGCTCGCCACCACGGACACCGACGAGATCGTGGAGACCGTCGTACGGCTCGCGCCCTCCTTCGGCGGGGTCAATCTGGAGGACATCTCGGCGCCGCGCTGCTTCGAGATCGAGCGCAAGCTCCAGGAGCGGCTGGACATTCCCGTCTTCCACGACGACCAGCACGGCACGGCCGTGGTGACGCTGGCGGCGCTGCGCAACGCGGCCAGGCTGACCAAGCGCGAGCTGGGCGATCTGCGCGCGGTCATCTCGGGCGCGGGCGCGGCGGGTGTCGCGATCGCCAAGTTCCTGCTGGAGGCGGGGATCGGCGATGTCGCGGTGGCCGACCGCAAGGGCATCGTCAGCCCGGACCGCGGCGACCTCAGCGAGGTCAAGCGCGAACTGGCCATGCTGACCAACCGGGCCAGGCTCTCCGGTTCGCTGGAGTCCGCGCTGTCCGGCGCGGACGTCTTCATCGGCGTGTCCGGGGGTACGGTGCCGGAGCCGGCGATCGCGTCGATGGCGCCCGGCGCGTTCGTCTTCGCGATGGCCAACCCGACTCCCGAGGTGCACCCGGACATCGCGCGCCCGTACGCGGCGGTGGTGGCGACCGGGCGGAGCGACTACCCGAACCAGATCAACAACGTGCTGGCCTTCCCGGGGATCTTCGCGGGGGCGCTCCAGGTCCGGGCGTCCCGTATCACCGAGGGCATGAAGATCGCGGCGGCGAACGCGCTGGCGGATGTCGTGGGTGACGAACTGTCGGCGGACTATGTGATTCCGTCGCCGTTCGACGAGCGGGTCGCCCCGGCGGTGACGGCGGCGGTGGCCGCGGCGGCACGGGCGGAGGGCGTGGCCCGGCGCTGACGACGCCGGTTCCGGTCTTCGGTTCCGGTTCCGGTCTGCGGATCGGGGCTCCGGATCGGGTCTCTGTTCCGTACGGGCCGTGCCGTACCCCTTCTTTGTGAGCGGGGGTACGGCGCGGCCTGTGTCACAGGGCCTAGGGTCTGGGGCATGTTTGCCGCCTATGCAGCGCGTACCGACTTCAACGACCCTCTCAACGGCCTTGAGCTGGGCGAGCGCCCGGCGCCCGAGGCGCGGCCCGGGTGGACCACCGTCACGGTGAAGGCCGCCTCCCTCAACCACCACGACCTCTGGTCGCTGCGCGGGGTGGGGCTGGCCGAGGACAAGCTCCCGATGATCCTCGGCTGCGATGCGGCGGGGCTCGACGAGGACGGCAACGAGGTCGTCGTCCACTCCGTCATCGGACAGACCGGCCACGGGGTCGGGCCGCGCGAGACCGGTTCGATCCTCACCGAGCGGTATCAGGGCACTTTCGCCGAGCGGGTCACCGTACCCGTCTGGAACGTGCTGCCGAAGCCCCCCGAGCTGAGCTTCGAGGAGGCCGCCTGTCTGCCGACCGCCTGGCTCACCGCGTACCGGATGCTCTTCACCAACGCCGGTGTGCGGCCCGGCGATTCGGTCCTCGTACAGGGCGCGGGCGGCGGGGTCGCGACCGCCGCGATCGTCCTCGGCAGCGCGGCGGGGCTGCGGGTGTACGCGACGAGCCGCGACGCGGCCAAGCGGGCACGGGCCGTCGAACTGGGCGCGCTGGAGGCGTTCGAGCCGGGCGCGCGGCTGCCGGGGCGGGTGGACGCGGTCATCGAGACGGTCGGCGCGGCGACCTGGTCGCACTCCGTCAAGTGCCTGCGGCGCGGCGGGACGCTGGTGATCTCGGGCGCGACGAGCGGCGACCGCCCGGCGCACGCCGAACTGACCCGGATCTTCTTCCTGGAACTGCGGGTCGTCGGCTCGACGATGGGGTCCAAGGACGAGCTGGAGGACCTGCTGGCGTTCTGCGCGGCGACGGGGGTGCGGCCGGTGATCGACGAGGTGCTGCCGCTGGACCGGGCGCGCGAGGGGTTCGCGAGGATGGCGGGGGGCGACCTGTTCGGGAAGGTGGTGCTGAAGCCGTAGGGACTCCCGTGCGTGTCAACTTTGGTTGACATCTTCTGCTTGTCAACGTAGATTGACATCATGACCGAAGCAACGGATCTCGCCGAGCGGGCGGGTGACCGCGACCCCCGGGTCGGGCTGAGAGCGGTCGCCGCGCTGCGGCTGCTGCTGGAGCGGCTCGAAGCCGTACAGGTGCGCAGCGCCCGCGAGCAGGGCTGGTCGTGGCAGGAGATCGCGGACGTGCTGGGCGTCAGCCGGCAGGCCGCGCACAAGAAGCACGGGAGGCAGTGATGTTCGAACGGTTCACCGAGGGCGCCCGGGGCGTGGTCACCGGGGCGGTCGGCCACTCCGAGCGCATGGCGGCGGACTCGGTCACCGAGGAGCACATGCTGCTCGCGCTGCTCGACCAGGAGGGCACGCGGACGTCGTTCGCGTTCGCGGCGCTGGGGATACGGGACCGCCGCCCCGCAGTCGAACAGTCCCTGGCCGACGCCCGCAGGCACGGCGGCCTGTCGAAGGCGGACGCGGACGCGCTGGCCGGTATCGGGATCGATGTGGACCGGATCGTCTCGAAGGTCGAAGAGGCGCACGGCGAGGGCGCGATGCGCGCGGGCGGGACGGCCGGCCGTCCACGGCGCTGGTGGTCCGGTCACCGGGGCCTCACCCCGGGCGCGAAGGGGGTCCTGGAGCGGTCCCTGCGTATCGCGGTGGGCCGCGGCGACCGGCACATCGGCGACGAACACATCCTGCTGGCGCTGGCGGCGCGCCCCGGCGTCGTGTCGGAGGTCCTGTCGGACCACGGGGCGACGTACACGACCCTGGAACGGACGATGTTCGGCGATCCGGGCACGCTTCCGGCGACGGGCTGACGGCCACGGCGGTCCGCCGGCCCGCACCCGGGGCGAGTCCGGAGCGGGTGCCGAGGGTGCGGTGCGGACCGGGAGTGCGGCGTACGGGCCGGGTGTTCAGCCCTGCGAGCCCCGCGCCGCCACGGCCGCGGCCCGGGTCGGTGGTCCGGTCCGGTGGCCCGGACCGGCTACCGTCGCGGTCCCGCGACGGCGTACGCCGTGGTGCCGACGACCGTGAGGACCAGGGCCGTCCAGGTGCCCGCCGCCGTGCCGGGCGGCAGCAGCATCCAGGTCGCCACCCGCATCGGCACGCTCGTGGCGGGCGGCACGAAGAACGAGAACACGAGCCAGGTGAACGGCAGCGTCCACGCGTACTGCCTGCCCGAGAGCGCCGCGCCCAGGGCGACCAGCCCCATCAGCCCCGCGCTGTCCCGGACGACGAACGCGGTGGTGGCCATGGACTCGCCCATCGCCTGCACCGCCAGTAGCGCGGCGCCGACGACCGCGCCCGCGAGCAGCACATGCGCCGCCCTGCGGGGCACCCAGCGGATCGCGGCCGTCCGGTCCAGCGCGAGGTCCTGCCCGCCGAGCCCGACCGAGGCCGCCGTCGCCCCCATGGCGAGGACGAGCACGGGCAGCCGCGGATCACCGGGCGCCTCGACCCCGTCCCTGGCGAGTGCCCACGCCGCCACAGCGCTGATCAGCACCGCGGCGAGCGACGCGGGCACCTGCCGTGAGCGCGCGTACAGCGTCAGCCATCTCACCGGGACACACCGCCGTTCAGTGTGGCGGCGCGCATCGCGTTGATCCGCGAGAGCCGCCCGGCCCGCGGCAGCGCCTTGATGTCCCTTCTCACCGCGCACGTCAGGGGTGTTCCTCTCCGAAGGCCATCGGTGGGCTCCCAGCACGGAGTACGCGCCTCCGCGGGCGATCGCGACCCCGGTGCCGAGCGCGAGGACCAGCCCCCACGCGGGCAGACCGGCCGTCTGCGGGGCGACGTTCGTACGGCCGGTGGCCGGGGCCGACGAGCATGGACACGGTGCACCGCGACCCCGGACGGCCCGGCCCCGGCCACCGAGGCCGCCTTGTGCGGCGTTGCGCTGGCTGATCTCACACCCGGTGGACGCCCGGACCGGGCCGCAGGTTTTCCACCCCATGTGATCCCCGCCACATGCGACTCCGACGCCTGAGCGGCCGCGGGCGGACGGCTACTTCCGCCGCTGTCGTCGGGCGGCCAGCCAGCGAAGGCAGGCCCGGCCGAGGCCGGTCATCATGCGGATGATGTCCGGGTCCGTGGCGGGGGCCGACGACGAGGCAGCCGCGAGGAGGAAGCCGGCCTGGGCCGAGATCAGGACGTCGACGGCTTCGGGGTCGACGCCGGTCAGGAGAGGGTGGCGGGATGCGTGGGGTTCCGGGTCGATTCCGCTGAGGGCCACGCTGCCCAGGAGCATCACCAGGTCGGCGTGGCGGGGGCCGGTCCAGGTGTGGGGCCAGTCCACGACGACGACGCGGTCGGCGGTGAGGAGGATGTTGAACGGGTAGAGGTCGCCGTGCGTCAGGGTCTCTCCGGCGGTCGCCTCGGCGAGACGGGCCTCCAGCGCCAGATGCAGGTCCAGATCGGCGCCGGTGCCGGGCGCGAGGGTCGCCAGCCGCGTCAGGGCCCCGGGGTCATGGGCCAGCCGGCTCCAGCCGCCCAGCCGAGGGGCGCGTCCGGCCGCGGCGATCCCGGGTGCCGGGGTCAGGGTGTCCGCCAGGCCGGTGAGGGCGTCCAGTACGCGTTCCAGTTCGGGCTTGCGCCATGGCTGTGCCGGAAGCGCGCCCTCGATGTCCTCGAAGACCAGTGCCACCCACGCGCCGTCGTCGAACGATCCCAGCCGCCGGGGCGCGGGCACCCCCGGCGGCAGGGCGCCCGCCACCGCGATCTCGCGGCGGTGGAACTCGCCGACGGCCGGAGCGGCCGCCGAGTCGACGGCCTTGGCGAACGCCCGGCGCCCGTCGGACAGTTGCAGCCGGACCGCGAGGCCGTCGGAGAAGCCGCCCTGCTGGGTGGTGGCCGTGGACACCGTGCCGCCGAGCACCCGCTCGATTCCCGCCGCCACCGGCCGGGGCAGGGCGTCCCAGGTGATGCGCCGACTGCCCGTGTGGGAGGGCAGGGGCTGCGGTGTGCCCCAGGGCTCGGCCCTTGTGGGCGGGTCCTCTTTTGCTGCGCTCATCAGGCTCCAGGCATGCGCAGGACCGCGGAGATATGGGCCGCGGCCGTGGACAAGTGGCGGCGGGCGGACGCCAGTTGGGAGGGGGTGACGCCGTTGTCGCGGGCCGCGTCGCGGATGTCGTCGCGGAAGCGGTCCAGCAGACGTTCCAGATCGCGGGCCGGGTCGCCCGTCTCCGGGGTGTCCGCCGCCCAGGCGGGGTCCGGCGCCGGCGGCTCGTACTCGTGCTCGGCCGGCGACCCGGGCTCGGCGGATTCGCGCCCGATGGACCCGGGCTCCGCCGTGTCGTCCTTCTTCGTCCCGGCACCTGCCCCCGACCCCGACCCCGGCTCCGTGGGCCAGGGTTTGGTGCCCCTGGCCAGGCCGCTGAGCTGGCCCGCCAGTTCCGACAGGCCCTCCCGTGCGCCCGTCGGCCAGTCGCCGCGCAGGAAGTGGTCCTGGACCTGTTCCTGGACCTGCTTCGCGATGCGCTGCATCTCCTCACGCGCCGACTCCTGCGCCTCCTTCGCCTGGCGGCGCGCCTGCTGCGCGTCCTCGCGGGCCCGGCGGGACTCGTCCTTCGCGCGCCTGGCCTGCTCCTTCCACTCCTGCTTCGCGCGCTTCAGCTCCTCCTTCGCCGCGCGCCAGGACTCGCTGTCCGTGAAGGCCGCGTCCCAGTCCTGCCGGGCCCCGCCCGTACGGTTCTCCGAGGCCGCCGCACGCATCTCGCTGCGCAACTGGCCCGCCGCGCCCCGGACGTCGTCGCGGATCTCCGCGGCCAGTTCGGAGACGGACTCGCGGATCTCCAGCTCCAGATCGGCCAGTTCGCCGCTGCGCCCGGCCAGTTCGGCGCGGCCCGCGTCGGTGATCGAGTAGACCTTCCGGCCGCCTTCGGTGGCATGGGTGACCAGGCCCTCGGCCTCCAGCTTGGCCAGCCGCGGGTAGACCGTGCCGGCGGACGGCGCGTACAGGCCCTGGAAGCGCTCCTCCAGCAGCCGGATCACCTCGTAACCGTGGCGCGGTGCCTCGTCGAGCAGCTTGAGCAGATAGAGCCGGAGCCGCCCATGGGCGAAGACCGGGGGCATGTCAGAACTCCTTCGCGTCGGTCTGGGCGGAAGTCGCACGGGCCGGGCCGGTCTCGACCGGGATCGCGCCGTCCGGGACCGCATCGGCCGCGGCCGGACCGTCCGGCGCGCCGCCCGCCGGTCCGTGCTCGTACGCGCTCCCGTGCTCGTACGCATGCTCGTTCCCGTGCCCGTGCTCCATAGGCGGCCTTCTCAGCAGTGCGATCGACCCCGACACCGTTGTCGCCTTGAGCGTGCCCGTGCCCGCCCCCAGCGTGCCCGTGATCCGTTTCGCCCCCCACTGCCCGCCGACCCGCAGATCCTCGAACGCGTTGGACACGGCCCCGCTCGCCGTGTTCGCCTCGACCCGTGCGTCCGCCGGGTGCGGCAGCCGGATCGCGACCTCGCCGGAGACCGAGGCCAGCTTGATGTCCGTGGGCCGGTCGCCCGGATCGAGATCGATGATCATATCGCCGCTGACCGAGTCCGCCCGTACGGAGGACCCCGCGCCCTCGACCACCGTCAGATCGCCCGAGACCGAGTTGAACCGGAGATCGCCGGTGACGGCCTGTGCCTCCAGACTGCCGGAGACCGTGTCCGCGCGGACCCTGCCCGACAGCCCGACCAGCGTGGTGTCGCCGCTGACCCCGCGGACGTCCGTACGCCCCCGTACGCCGGAGACCATGGCTCCCGCGCCGACCACCCCGACCTCGACCGCCGCGCCCGCCGGCACGGCGACGGAGACCACCGCGCTGCGCTTCCCGCCCTTGCGGTCCAGCCACTGGAGGAAGCCCTTCCAGGGCAGGTCCTCATAGGCCACGGTGAGAGTGGAGCCGCTCCGGGTCACGATCAGCGGCGGTCCCTCGATACGGGAGACCTCCAGCCGGGCTCCGTCCCGCCCGCCCGGCGCGGCCTCGTCCGTACCGACGACATTGACCGTTCCGTTGACGATACGGACGTTGAGCGCCGTCACCGGGTCGTCGAAGGTGAGCTTCGTCGGCTCGGTGACCCTCCATGTCGACTCTGCCATGGTGCTGACCTCCTGGGGCCTGCGGACCTGCCTTGACGCAACATATCGCGTGTCTTCAAGAACACGATATATCGCGGTTACGGGAAGTCAAGGCCGGGTGGCCGAACCCGGAGGGACCTCGGGGTGGCTCTACCTGGACATAGCGCTCAAATCAGGGTGAAGTGCCCTAGCGTAAGGGGCATGAACGCTACTTCCGTGGGGGCGCTGCTGCTGTGCCGGGCCGAGCCGGCGGTGGTACGGCCCGCCGCCCATCTCCTCCGCGAACGGCTGCTGCTCGCCCAGGCGGGCCCCGGCTGGAGCGTGCTGGTGCCCGAGGGCAAGCCCTGGCGGGACGGCGGCGAACCGGTGGACCGTGTCGTCACCGGCTGGGCCACCGCGCTGGCCGTCGGCGCCAACTGGCCGGTCCTCGCCCTGTGGTGGGACGCGGACCGCGCCGGATACACCCTGGCCGCCGGCTTCCGGCGCACGGTCGGCTACATCTGGCTGGCGGACGGCACCCCGGCCGGGGAGGACGAGGCGATGCGTACGTTCGCGGCCCGCCTCGGCCTCGATCCCGTACTGGACCTCCCGGCCCTGGAGCCGCTGACCCGCGAGGACCCGGCCGCCGACTCCCGCGACCGGCTGCTCGCCTTCGCCGCGTATCTCAGCCGCGCCGGGGTGGTGCTGCCCGTCGGACTCGCCCCGGGTGAACCGGCCGACCGGCTGCGCGAGGTGGCACGCGTCCAGCCGGGCGCCGAGCACGTGGAGTGGGCGGGCTGGCGGGACACCGTACGGGCCGAACTGACGGCGGTCGAGGGCGGACCGCTCGGCCCCTGGCTGCGCGGCCCCCGGGCGCGGCTGGCCGGTACGGGACAGCTCGTCGCGGGCGTCCCGCTCACGCTGTGGGCGGTGCGCCGCCGCAGCGCGGGATGGGCCTTCGCCGGTGGCCTGCTGATCGCGCAGGGGGTGCTGGCGCTCACCTACGACCGGCTGCGCGCCGGGCCCGGCGGGAGGTCTATTCGTCCCCGTCCGCGTCGAAGTCGTCTTCATCGTCCAGCCGCGCCAGCCATGTCGCCAGCCGCTCGACCGGGACCTCGAAGTCGGGGTTGAGGTCGACGAACGCACGGAGCTGGTCGGCCAGCCACTCGAAGGTGACCTCCTCCTCGCCGCGCCGCTTCTCCAGTTCCTCGATCCCACGGTCGGTGAAGTACATGCGGCACAGCCTAGTACTTACCCCCGGGCATCAGCCGCCCCGTGCCTGGTGGGAGGCGGTGCTCGTACCGTACGGCCGTTCCGGGCCGGGTGCCGGGGGCGTCCGGAACCGCGCGGGGGCGAATCGCCGTCCTTTCCCAACACCTCGCTTCGGCTCCCTACTGCCGTTAACCTGCGGGGAATTGGGGGAAACGGGGGCACCATGGACGACGGAGAGGCCCGTACGGGAGACGTCCGCATCACACGTGTCGAGATGCCCGACGGCACGCCCGTCTGGGCCAGGATCTCGGGCGCCGAGGAGCTGGGGCGCCCCTCCGGGGGCCTGACCTACGCGGACACCGGATTCGCGGAGCGCGTGCAGGCGCGCGTGGAGAGCCTGCACGGCGTGGTGACCAGCGTCGCGCGCTCACTGGCCGAGCCGCTGCGGGCGGTACGGCCCGACGAGGTCAGCGTCGAGTTCGGCATCGAACTGACCGCCAAGGCCGGCAAGGTCGTCGGACTGCTGGCGGACGGCGAGGCCAAGGGGACGATCAAGGTCACTCTCACCTGGAACGGCGGCCCGCCCGCCGATCTGACGGACCCGCCCCAGGTGCCGGCCCAGGCCGCCGGGGCCTCGGGCACAGCCGTACCGGGCAGCACCGCGGCCCCGCCAGGACCGCCCGCCGCACCGGCGCCGGGGGGCGCACCGCAGGGCGCACCGGCGCATTCCGGCGGGCCCACGCCTCCGGCCGGGAGCGGACCATGATCGACGGGTTCGGCCGGGGTGTGCCGGGCGCCTCGGACGACACCCGGCGTGCGCTCATGGACCTCGTGATGGCGGCGACCGTGCGCATCCATGGCCCGGCGTACGGGTATGCCCCTGAGGGATCGGGCGGCGGCTTCCTGGGGAGCGGCTTCTTCATCGCCCCGAGCTGGGTTCTCACGTGCGCGCACGTGGCGATGGGGGGAGAGGGGCGGGACGTGACGGTGGTCTACGAACTCGGCCCCGGCAGCGGCGAGACCTCGGTGGAGGGCTCCGTGGTCGCGGCGCTCCCCGAATCCCCGTCCGGCCCGGCGGGCGGCTGGCCCGCCCCGGATCTCGCGCTCATCCGGCTCCGCAGGCCCGTCGAGCACGCCTGTGTGTATGTCACCGAGCGGCCCGCGGCCTATTTCGGCGGCGGCCAGGTCGTCTACTCGGGCTGGACGGAGGTGGGCGGCCGGCTCAAGCGGCTGTACGGACAGTGCTCGGTGCAGGGCACGGTGGGCGGCTGGGCCGACCCCGACGAGCAGATGCGGCTGGGCGGGGACGTCCTGCCGCCGGGGGTGTCCGGCGGGCCCACCGTCGATCTGACCCGCGGCGAGGTCGTCGGGGTGCTCAAGTCGCAGCTCGTGGGCGGCATGGGCGGCACCTCCATCGGCATCGAGCGGCTGCGGCTGCTGCCGGTGCCGCCCGAGATGGCCGCGTCCGAGTCCGACGACGACTACCAGGCGGTCTTCCACGCGCACGACCGCTACCACGCGGACCGGCACACCAACGGCGTGGGCACGGGCCGCACGTGGGCGGATGTGCAGGGCGGTCTCGGCGCGGGCGCCGACCGCGCGCTCAGCCCCCAGCAGCGCATGATGCTGCTCGGCAGGCTCGCCGAACTGCCGCCGCCCGTCTCCACGCACAGCCTGCTCGATCTGCTCGTACGGCTGCCCAATGTGCACTCCGTCGACCGCTATCCGGCACCCCGGAGCTGGCGCGACGGGCTCGGGGCGCTGTACGAGAACAGGGGCGGGGAGGCAGCCCTCGAACTCGTACTGCGCTACTGCATGAGCGTCATCGCCGCCGAGCGCCCCTATGTCACCCCCTCCACCGCGGCGGCCGAGGAAGCCCTGTGGAACTGGGTGAAGTGGATCGCGGACGACCGGCTCTCCCGGGACTTCCGCAATGAGATCACCCGGCTGCGGTCCGTGGCCCGCCACCGTACGGACCGCGCGCAGCGCCGCGCCTGGCCCGCGTACGGAGAGCGGCGGGTGGACGGCGAGGGGCCCTTCGTCCTGCTGGAACTGGAGCCGCGCGGCTGGGAGCGGGACAGTTACGACTGGCGCATCGGTGTCGCCCGGCACACCGGCGAGGTGCTGCCGGTACGGGAGGACAGCAGGGGCACCCCGGGCCAGGAGCTGCCGGCCAGGCTCGCCGCCCCGCTGACCGAGGCGTTCCGCCGCTGCGACGAACCGGACAACCCGGCCGTGCTGCAAGTCGCCGTCGTCCAGGCGCTGCTGGGCCTCGACGTCGACCGCTGGCAGCTCGCGCCCGGCGGCCCGCCGCTGGGCACCGTACGCCCGGTGGTGGTGCGCCCCTCGGACCGTGAGCCGCCGTACTCCGAGGACGAGGCCCGGGAGCGGAGAGCACGCTGGAACCGCACCTGGAACGTGGCGATGCGGGCCGAGATCCTTGACTGTGAGGACGGTCTGCGGGTACCCGTACCGATGGAGGAGGACCTGCGGGCGCTGGCGTACGAAGCGGTGCCCGTGCTCTGCCGGTTCGGCGACCGGCCCGACGCGGAGACCGCGGCAGGGCTGACCCGGATGGCGCTCGGCGGCTTCCATCTCGCGCTGCTGCGCCGGGGCGCGGCCCGGCCGGACCCGGTCTGCGCGGACTTCCACCGGCGCGCCGCCGACACCCTCGCCGGGGCGGGTACGGCCGGTCAACTGCCGCGCACGGTCCAGGAGCTGAGGCGCGGGGTGCGCGAGGGCCGCACGGAAATGTACTGGTCGGACGGGGTGGCGCTGTACTACGACGACCCGCACCACCCGTTGCCGGGCTCGGGGCAGTTGCTGGAGGCGCCATGACCGGCACCGTGATGAAGAGGATGACGCGATGACTGAACCCGGTGAGTGGCTCATCTACCGAGGGGCGGGCGAACCGCACGGCGGGATCACCCAGCTCCCTCCGCCGCCGCCCTGGCGGGACTTCGCGGGCCGTGACGCCTCCTCCGACGGCTCGGCCGACCGGCGCCTCGGCGGCTACCGGCACGAGGCGGAGCTGCACCGGCCGGGCGCCGAGGAGCTGGAGATGATCAACGCGGCGCTCTATCTGAGGCGTCCGCTGCTGGTCACCGGGAGCCCGGGCGCGGGCAAGAGCACCCTGGCCCATTCGGTTGCGCACGAGCTGGGGCTCGGCCGGGTGCTGCGCTGGCCCATCGTCAGCCGGTCCACGCTGCTGGAGGGGCTGTACCACTACGACGCGATCGCCCGGCTCCAGGACGTGCAGATCGCCGCGCACCGGGCCTCGGCCGACGGTGCCACGGAGGGCGGGGAGCACCAGGACCCGTCCGCCGACATCGGCAGCTATATCCGCCTCGGCCCCCTCGGCACCGCCCTGCTCCCCTCCGAGCAGCCCCGCGTCCTGCTCATCGACGAGCTGGACAAGAGCGACATCGACCTGCCGAACGATCTCCTCAATGTGCTGGAGGAGGGCGAGTTCGGCATACCGGAGCTGGAGCGCATCGCCGACCGGCTGCCCGACGGCGAGGCCGAGGTGCTCACCGACGACGGTACGAAGGTGAAGGTCAAGGGCGGCCGGGTGCAGTGCCGTGCCTTCCCCTTCGTCGTACTCACCAGCAACGGCGAGCGGGACTTCCCGGCACCCCTGATGCGCCGCTGTATCCATCTGGAGCTGGGCCGCCCCGACCACCAGCGGCTCGCCACCTTCGTACGGGCCCATCTCGGCGACGAGGCGGCCCGCGCCGGCAACGATCTGATCGCCCACTTCCTGGAGCGCTCACGCAGTGAACTGATCTCCACCGACCAGCTCCTGAACGCGATCTACCTCACCGACACCGCCGCCCCGGCGGGCCGTGACCGGCTCGCCGATCTGCTCATCCAGCGACTCGACCGGCCGAGGTGATGCGCTGATGCCCGACGTCACGGAATCTCACGGCCCGGGCAGCGAGCCGGAGCCGGGACCCGGGCACGCCCAGGAGGGGCCCGCCCCGGAGCCCGGTGCCCAGCAGCGGCCCGCCCCCGGGCCGGGCGCTCACACCCCGGGTGAGCAGCCGCCTCCGTACGACGGCGCCCTGCTCACCGCGCTTGTCGCCCGGCTGCGCGGGGCCGGGCTCGACCCGGACGCCGAGCAGCTCTGCGACGCCATCTGGCTGGCCCAGCAGACCGGTTCCGGCAGCCCGAGCGGTCCGCCCGCGGGCGGAACGGCTCCTACCGGTACGGAGCAGACCCGGCCCGCGCCCGCGCCCGTCACGCCCGCCAATGCCGGCGGCGCCGGCCAGGAGGGCGGTCCGGACGACGAGGCGTCCGGCCCGGCGGGCCCCCGCGACCACGACCCCCGGATCGCGCTCCACCCCGAGCCC
>NZ_LATD01000184.1 GCF_000981895.1 Streptomyces odonnellii
CCGGACCCCACCATCGAGAGGGGAGCCACAGACCATGTGGAAACTTCCTGACTCCGTAGCCCAGCGATCCCCGACGCCCCCCCCGCCCCCCCCCCGCCTGCCTCCCCCTGCCCCAGCGCGTGCAAGCGCTGACAGAACTCGCCAACACCGCAGTGCAGCAAGGCGACCCGAGCATGGCCTCCACGGTCTACAACCAGGCCGCCCTGATCGCCTCCGACGTCGGCGTCCCGGCCACCGCCCGCGCACTCTGCCACCAGCACGCCACCGCCTACCTGAACGCCACCCCCCTGAACGCTGCGGCGGCCATCCGCGCCCTCGAACCCGTCGTCAACCTCGCGCGCCTCCAGATCCGAGCCGGGCACGCCGACGACGGCCGCCGTCATCTCCTCGCCCTGTACGACGCCGTCACCACCGGGAGCCCCGTCCAGGTCGAGAGCATCACTGTGCCTGCGGACCTCGTAGCAAGCGCCGCCGAACGCCACGATGTCCGCGCCTGGCTGTGGAGCGTCGTCCTCGCCGACGGCACCCGCGCCCTGACAACCGCCGGCCGCTGGGCCGAAGCGCTCGTCCACGTCGAGACGCATTGCGGCGTCGGACAGCGGATGCTCGACGGTCGCCAAGTCGCCGTCCTCGCCGCTCTCACAAGCGGAAATAGCCTCGCCGCAGACAGCCTCCTGGCCAATACAGCACCCGAAGAGGCATGGGAGAGGGCCGTCACCGACTGCCTGACCGTCCTGTGCCACCAGGCGTCGGGACGACAATGGCAACGCTCCCTACAGGACCTGGCAACCACCTACCTGAAACGCCCCGATCGGAACGGCCTGGCCGTCTTTGACACAAGACTCGGACTCGCGGTGCTGGACCTGGTCGACTCCCCCAAGCATCCTGCAACGCGGCCGGTGGTCACGGAGCTGCATCGCCGAACGATAAAGACGACTGACGGCTACGCCGCACGAGAGACCCTTGCACACCCGATGTTCGCGATCCTCGCCACCGACGGGGAGGCGCAGGACTGCCGTGCACTCCTCCACGCCTGCGCGCTCGATACCGGGACGCTCCCGGAAGAACTAAGCGGCCAACTCGCCACCGCCCTGCGCACCAGCAACCGTGTCATTCGCCGAAGCATCGACCACTCGGACAAGGTTGCACTATGAGCGAGAATGATCTCGGTCGGGCCTTCACTGGGCTGTCGTGACGAATCGTGACCACAAACCGTGGTGCTGTAATCGACATTGTCGCGTATGCACACCCGGAAGCTGGCCGTTGCACCGCAGGTCAGAACGCTCCTTACCACTCTCGGCCTCCCGGACAAACATCTAGAAAGCGTGCTGCTCACCGCCGACCGACGACGCCTCGCCTTCAATCCCTTCGCCCCCTGGCCCGGGTCCGTTCCGGCTCCGGGGATTCCTCCGCCGCCGACCTGCAGAACGCGACCGGACAATGTGGACTTGCGGCTGCGTGCTCACCACGAACGACTCCGTCGTGGCCGACTTGACGTCGTGCGACGCCCTTCGAGCGGTGTCGCTCCTGTCAGTGGCATCATCTAGGTTCCACCGAACGGCCAGCATTGGTCAGCCTCAGCGAGCCCCGCCCTTATGTAGGCCAGGAAGGACAACTCAAGTGGTCGACCTGAAGAAGGACGTCTGGGCCGTCGCCGACACCTTGCGCGGTGTCTATGCCCGCAACAAAGCAGGGGATGTCATCCTGCCCATGACGATCCTGCGCCGCCTGGAGTGCGTAATGGCACCCCACCGCGCCCAGGTTGCCGCGATCATCGCCCAGCAGCCGAACGAGACGCTGCGCGTGAAGATGATCAAGTCCTTCACTGGCAGTGTGAAGTTCTACAACACGACGAAGCACACCCTGGCCTCGGTGTACGACTCCGGCGACGACATGGCCGACAACCTGCTGGACTATGTGCGCGGGTTCAGCAGCGACATCGACGTCTTCGCGAACTTCCACCTACCCCAGCACATCGAACGGATGAGGAAGGGCGGCATCCTCGCCACGATCGTCCGCCAGTTCCGCGATCTCGACCTGTCGCCCAAGGCCGTGCCGAACTCCAAGATGGGTGAGCTGTTCGAGCACCTCATCTATATGGACTTTGAGTCGTCCAATGCTGAGTCCGGTGACCACTACACTCCGCGCGACGCGATCAACCTGCTTGTCGACTTGCTGTTCGCCGAGGACGACAACGCGCTGTCCGGCGACGCCATCCGCAGCATTTACGACCCCACCGTCGGCACCGGTGGCATGCTCAGCGTGGCAGAGGAGCACCTGCACCGCATGAACCCGGACGCCGAGCTCCTCCTGTACGGGCAGGAGCTGCGTTCCGAGTCCTACGCCATGTGCCGCTCCGACATGCTCGCCAAGGGCCAGAATCCCCAGAACATCGTGCTGGGCAATACCCTGACCAAGGACCTGTTCCCTGACGACAGGTTCAACTACATCCTCTCCAACCCACCCTACGGCGTGGACTGGAAGAACATCGCCGAGGATGTGGAGAAGGAGCACAAGAGGGGCTTCAGTGGTCGCTTCGGGGCTGGCCTGCCCCCGACCTCCGACGGCGCCCTGCTGTTCGTCCAACACGCCATCGCCAAGATGAACCCCGCTAACAGCCAGGACGGCGGCGCCCGCGCCGGCATCGTCCTGAACGGCTCCCCGCTGTTCTCCGGCGGCGCCGGGAGCGGCTCCAGCAACATCCGAGGGTGGCTGCTGGAGAACGACTTGATCGAAGCCATCGTCGCGCTGCCGAACGACATGTTCTACAACACAGGCATTCCCACCTACCTGTGGATCTTCGACAACAACAAACGCCCCGAGCGTCAAGGCAAAGTGCAGCTCATCGACGCCACCGCCCTGGGCGCCCAGATGGACAAGTCCCTGGGCTCCAAGCGCGTCAAGATCAACGATGCCGCCCGCGAGCGCGTGCTCCAGCAGTACACGGACGTGGAGTCCTCGGACACCTCCAAGATCTTCGACAACCTCGACTTCGCCTCCTGGCAGATCACCGTCGAGCGGCCTATGCGGCGGAACTTCGAGACCACACCTGAACGGGTCGCCCTCGTCGCTGAGCACAAGACCCTCAGCAACATCGACGGCCTCATCGACGCCCTGAACTCCTTCAACGGCGGTCAGTACCTCAACCGCGAGGACTTCCTCAACGACCTGGGTAAGCACCTCGGTTCCCGCAGCATCAGCCTGACCGCCGCGCAGCGCAAGGCCCTGTGGCAGACCCTCGGCGAGCGCGACGAGAACGCCGACATCTGCCGCTTCCAGTCCGGCAGGAACAAGGGGGAGCCGGAGCCCGACGTTCCACTCCGCGATACCGAGATCGTCCCCTTCGGCTGGAATCGGCATCCCAAGAGCCACGACGCCAAGGACGCCACCATCAAGGCGTACTTCAACGCAGAGGTTAAACCGCACATCGAGGACGCCTGGATCGACCACACCAAGACCAAGGTGGGCTACGAGATCCCCTTCACCCTCCACTTCTACAAGTACGTACCCCCGCGCACCCTCGCTGAGATCGACGCCGACCTCGATGAGTCCCTGCAGGACATCCTCGGCCTGCTGCACAAGGTGGAGGCAAGCAAGTGAGCACTCCACTTCCCTGGGGAGACACCCAACTGCCGTGGACGATCGGTAAGGTCAAGCACCTGGGCAGCGTCACTCTCGGCAAGATGCTCCAGGCAAAAGACACCGGCCAAGACGTCCTTGCTCCGTACATGAGGGCGGCCAACGTCCAGCCTGACGGCGTCCTTGCTCTGGACGACGTGAAGGAAATGTGGTTCTCACCCTCTGAGCTGGACGACCTCACCCTTCGGCAGGGTGACGTGGTCGTGGTCGAGGGCGGACAGGGAGGCTTCGGACGTGCCGCGTACGTCGGTGAAGACCTTGACGGCTGGGGGTTCCAGAACTCGATCAACCGTGTCCGGTCGAAAACTGGTAATGATGGGCGATTCCTTGCGTACTACCTGATCGCCCTGCGCGCCACCGGGTTCCTCCGGAGGTACTGCAACGTCGTTTCCATGCCGCACCTGACGGCCGAGAAGCTGGCTGCCATTCCCCTCCCGCTTCCCTCCGGTCCTGAGCAACGCGCCATCGCTGATCACCTGGATCGCGAGACCGCAGAGATCGACAGGCTCATTGCCGCGCTGGAGCGGTTCATTGGACAGCTGCAGGAACGACGTCAAGCTGTCGTGGAGCATGAGCTTGCGGAGGTCGTGCCGGCGGCGCACGGTACACGGCTGAAGCACCTGGTGCGGTCCGTTCGACAGGGGTGGAGCCCGCAGTGCTTTCCTTGGCCTGCAGATGGAGTCCAGACCTGGGCAGTCTTGAAAGCCGGGGCGGCCAACCGTGGGGTCTTCCGCCCGGAAGAGAACAAAGAGCTCCCCGAAGACCTGGAGCCGCGTCCGTTGACCGTGGTGCGGCGCGGCGATCTCTTGGTCTCCCGAGCCAACACCCGTGACCTTGTCGGTAGCGCTGCAGTGGTGTCCGGAGATTACCCGCGGCTCATGCTGAGCGACAAGCTCTACGCTCTCGCGCTTGACGAGTCCAAGGCTTTGCCCCGGTATGTCGCCCACCTGATGGCCAGCCGCCGAGTCAGGGATTTGATCGAGATCGCCGCGTCTGGCGCGAGCTCTTCGATGCTGAACATCAGCAGGGACGACATCGTGAACCTGCCGATGAATGTTCCTGAGCCTGCTGAACAGTGTCGCATCCTCAAGCACCTGGACGGGGAAACAGCGGAGATCGACATTCTGATCACGAAGACGCAGCGGCATATCGAGCTCGTCAGGGCGCGCCGTAGCGCGCTCATCACTGCGGCCGTGACCGGCCAGATCGACATCCCCGAGGAGGCCTGAGCCGTGGTGGACCTGACCTACGAGTCGGAGTTCGAGCAGCGCATCTGCGAATACCTGGCCGCCCACGGATGGGAGTACTCCCCGAACGGGGAGGGATACGACGCCGAACGTGCCCTGTTCCCAGAGGACGTGTTCGATTGGTTCAGGGACCTGGACCCGCAGGCATGGAAGCGCAGCATCGGTTCCGGCCCGCGGGCAGCCTCAGTGAAGGAGGCTCTGCTCGACCTGATCGTGCAGCTACGCTCCACCCCGCTGGACAACAGGGGTGGTGGCCCTGGCGGGACCCTGCAGTTGCTGCGCTCGAACGTCCCCGTGGGGCTGCGCGACGAGATGAAGATGGTCCAGTGGCGCCCGGCGGACCCGACGAACGCCACCCGCATGGCCGCCTACGGCAAGGTGCGCCTGCGAATCATGCGGCAGGTGCACTACTCGCGGCAAAAGCCTCACGACAGCATCGATCTGGTCGCCTTCATCAACGGTATCCCGGTGGCTACGTTCGAACTGAAGACGAACTTCAAGCAGTCCATCGACGCTGCGGTGAAGCAGTACGCCCAAGACCGCAACCCCAAGGGAGAGCCGCTGCTGGCGTTCGGTACCGGGGCGCTGGTGCACTTCGTGGTCACCGAGTCCGAGGTCGGCATGACCACTCATCTCGACGGTGAGAACACCTACTTCCTGCCGTTCAACCAGGGCAACAACGGCGGCGCAGGCAACCTGGTCAACGAGCACGGGCCGGCCACCGCCTACCTGTGGGAGCAGGTCATGGCCCGCGACACGTGGCTGGACATCTTCGGGTCCATGCTGTTCGTGGACGTCAAGACCAGCGCGAACGTGATCACGCGTGAGCGCAAGACCTCGACCAACGTAATATTCCCGCGCTTCCACCAGTGGCAGGCCGTCTCGCGGATGGTCGAGCAGGTCAAGGCTGAGAGCGTGGGGGGACGGTTCTTGATCCAGCACTCAGCCGGGTCGGGCAAAACGAACACGATCGGATGGACTGCACACCGCCTGTCCAACCTGCATGACCCCACCGGTCGCAAGGTCTTCGACACGGTAATGGTGATCACTGACCGCACTGTGCTCGACGACCAGATGCAGCGGGCGGTCCTGCAGATTGAGGGCAAGCCGGATTACGTCTACAACGTGGACAGGAGGGCCCGCACTGACGAGGGCTCCAAGTCCCGTGCGCTGCTCAAGGCCCTGCAGGACCGTCGCCGCATCGTGGTGGTGACCATCCAAACCTTCCCGGCCGTGCTCAAGCTCCTGTCGCAGGACGACTCGCTTGCCGGGCACCGGTTCGCGGTCATCGCGGATGAGGCGCACTCCTCGCAGGCCGGTGCCACGGCTAAGAAGGTGCGCCAGGTACTGCGCGTCGGCGGGCAGGAAGTCGACGAGGGTGCGGAGATCGACGCCGAGGACGCGATCAACGCGTTTGCTGACGTCCCGACCCCGAACGTGTCATTCTTTGCATTCACCGCCACCCCGAAGCCCAAGACGATCGAGTTGTTCGGGCGCCGCAAGACGCCCGATGCCAAGCCGTCCGCGTTCGACGTGTATTCCATGAAGCAGGCCATCCAGGAGGGGTTCATCCTGGACGTCCTGCCTCGCTACCAGAGCTACGGGACCGTTTACCAGATCGCGGAGGCGATCAAGAAGAACGGTGTCAACGTTTCCGCCGACGACGAGGACAACCTGGTCGAAAAGACCGCAGCGGCCAAGGCACTGAAGCGGTTCGTGCGCCTTCACCCAACGAACATCGCCCAGAAAGTCGAGATCATCGTCGAGCACTTCCGTGCCAATGTGGCCGGCCTGCTGGGCGGCCACGCAAAGGCCATGATCGTGACATCGGAGCGCAAGCACGCGCTGCGTTACAAGCTGGCAGTCGACAAGTACATCAAGGCCAAGGGGTACGACCTGGGTACCTTGGTTGCCTTCTCCGGCACCCTGGACGACCCGGAGTCCGGCATTCATGACGAGGTCTCCGAGGCCAAGATGAACCCGGGTGCTGGACCGGACTTGGCTGAAGCGTTCGCCGAGCCGAACTATCGCGTGATGATAGCCGCGGACAAGTTCCAGACTGGGTTCGATCAGCCACTACTGTGCGCGATGTACGTCGACAAGCGCCTGGACGGCATCCAGGCCGTGCAGACCCTCTCGCGTCTGAACCGCACCTTCCGGTCAGGCAACCTGGTCAAGGACCGGGTATTCGTCCTGGACTTCATCAACGAGCCCACAGACATCCAGGCGGCCTTCGCGGAGTACTACGAAGAAGCCGAGATCGAGACCGAGACCAACCCCAACCAACTGCACGTGCTGGCAATGGGGTTGAGCACCTTCGGCATCTTCGACACCCAGGACGTAGCCCAATTCGTCCAAGGCGCCCAGGACGGTGACCGCAACGCGATCACCGCAGCGATGAGCCGGGCCCAGGACCGATTCGCCCAGGCATGGGACCACGCGCAAGCCGACGAAAACACTCAGGCCGTGGAGCGGCTGGAGCAGTTCCGGAAGAACGTCTCCTCGTTCGTGCGGCTGTACGACTTCCTGTCTCAGGTGTACGACTACTCCGGCTCCCCGCTGGAGGACCTGTGCGCGTTCTGCCGTGAACTCGCTCAGTGGATCAAGGCCGAGCGGACGCACGACGAAATCGACATCTCAAGCGCACGGCTGGTCGCCATCGAGCAGAAGGACAAGGGCGTCACGAACGCCTCGGTCACGGAGAAGGGCGACAAGCTGACCGGGCCGAGCGCGCTGGGCACGGCCAAGGTGAAGGACCCTGAGATGGTCCCACTTCTGGAGGTCATCGACACCCTCAACACCTTGTTTGACGACCTGTCGGAGTCTGCCGTCGCCGGACTGATGGCGCTTGTTATCCAGGCGGCGAAGTCGGATGAGGTGCTGAGGTCGCGGGCGCTGGAGAACAGCCTGGAGAACTTCCTGAAGTCCGAGAAGGTCCGTGACCGGATCCTCGATACCCTGCTTGCCGCCCCCGGGGAGTTGGGGAAGGTAGTGGCCGAGGTCGTCGGCGATGGCAAGGGCCTGGACAGCATCATCGCCGGCGCCTTCCACGGGGTGCGTCTGGACGCCGAGCAGGAGGCTAGCTGACGACAGGGAAAACCACTGCCTGGACCTGGACGACCAGCGCGATGCTCACTCGAAGTGGTCATAGTGGCTGTGGATTTCGCAGCAGGCTAGGCATGGCACGTAGGCCGCAGCCTGCAGCGCTTCTCCGCCTCGACTGCCTTGGCCAACAGTGTTCCGATTTATGTTGTCGCCTCGTCCTGGAGGGCAACCCGTGCCGGTTTTCCTCATGGAAGACGGCCGCTGAGTCGGCCGTGCAGTCATGGCCGGTACCGCACCAACAACCGTCGCTCGCGCCGGTCCACATCGACGAGTGTCGTGTCACCGACGAGAATCCACTTGCGCCAGTAGGCGGCACCACCATGATTCACACCGAGGCAGGAGCACTCGCAGTCATCCCCCGTCGCCTCCTGGCAACGGGTGTCGCAGCGTTCCGTCGTAACGAACTGAAGGATCACCTCGACCTCACCGAACCGGTCAGCCAGGGCCTCCACAATCGTCCGAAGGTGCGGACGGGCGATCTCCCAGCGCCGCGGGCTCGCGTCGCCATTCCACTCGGGACGTACACGCGCCCCGAGTTCTTCCTTGATCCACCGCCGGTTTGAGCCACCCTGGAAGGGCATCCACACCCACAAACGCTGCTCACCGATGTGTACGGCGCACCCACGGACGAGTCACTCGCACCACCCCCAGAGCATGGTCATCCCGAGGGGGCTGTCGTGCCAGAGGATCTTTCTGGCCATCAGGAGGAAGGCCGTCGCGCAAATCCTTGAAGAGGGTCACGGTCCGGTCTCGGGGGACCGTCGCGCCCTGGTGGGTGGGTTTCCAGTCTGAAGGACGCCCCGTCTCTGCTGCTCGCATGCAATGACCATCGGGCGTTCTGCGCATGGTGGCGCGCGCCACACCGTCGCTCACCTAGAACCTGCCTTGTCGATCATGTGACTAGTTGTTGCCCGAGTCGTTGGTGTGGTCATGAGGCGGGTGATCTGACGGATGCCGAGCGGGAGCGGTCGCGGCCATGCCTGCTGGCCAACAACGGGCGTTGTGGGTGGCGGCGGAAACATCAGCCGGTGATCGACAGGAAGCAGGAGTCTGCGTGCCCAGCCCAGCAGCCCTGACGATCGCAGGTATTCGCGGATTGCCGTCCGTGGCCCGGCTCTGGTCGACCGTCGGAGGGGCATTCCCTCTCGCCGAACTCGCCACCCACCACTTCTCTGCCGAGAGCCAGCCGCTGGTAGAGATATCCAGCTTGCTACCGCCGTATTCCTCGTACAACCGGCCTTCACCGCTTCCTCGGGCTGCTTCCCGAAGGGTCCGCGGGCGCTCCCGGAGTCCAGCCGGGGGCGTCTATCTAGCAGCGCACCAGTACATCCACGAGCGAGTAGAAACGAGTACGGCTATGCATAGCATCACCCAGGAGTTAACGGCGACGCCCGCTGAGCACACCACCGTCCTGTCGGCGGCTGAGCGTGGCCCGGAGTGGATGGACGCCTACTGCTGTACGCCGTGGTGCACCATGGACCACAGCGGCCCCGGCGCAACCGCCGAGTGGCACCAGGCCGCCCCGGCGATCATCCCGCCGCTGGAGGCCCAGAACCACGACAGCAATGCCGAGCCGTTCCTCACCGCCCACGTCACCACCTCCAATGGTGAGCCCGACGGTTCGGCATTCGGACCGAGCTGTGGATCTGGACCGGCGGCGACTCCTACGAGCTGGATGAGGAGCAGACCGACCGGTTCATTGCGAACATCGAGGCGTTCTTGCCGCAGCTCCGCGCGGCGCGCGCCCTGCTCGCCGCCCCTCGGCCCGGCGGACGGCCTCGCGCAGCCGGTCGTGCAGCTCGGCCACCAGGCCCGCGTCCCGCCAGCGGGCGAAGAAGGCATACACGCGCGGCCAGGGCGGAAAGTCGCAGGGCATCGCCCGCCACTTGATGCCGTTGTCGACGAGGTAGCGCACCGCGTCGATCACGCTGCCGGTGGCAGTAGCCTTCCGGCCGCCCGCCCCGGCCTGCCGGCCATCCCGGCACCGGCAGCAGTTCCCGCACCAGAGCCCATTCGGCATCGCTCATGTCCCACCCTTCCACCGAGGCCCTGAGCGTTACTAGGTTCACCGCCACCCTCTAGATCACCTGGGTAGGCTGTGTGGTCAGGGCGAGACCGGGGAGTGGAATCAGCATGGGGAAGAGCACGCCGGGGATGCCGCTGGAGGTGCGCCAGGTTCGCGAGGCGCTGCTGAGGGAATTCACTGAGCGGATCTCCATGGATGACTACGAGAAAAAGGATCCCACGGAGCGTGAGACTGCTCTCTTGTCCCGGGCCGTATCGGCGAAGGCAGCTCGTATCCTGACCGATTGCACTTCGGACGAGGCCGCCTCTGGGGTGATCGATGGCCGGGACGACTTTGGCATTGACTCTGTTGCCTTCTCTGCTTCTGGAACGGAACTCTGGCTAATCCAGGCAAAATGGAAGAACTCGGGCACGGCAGGCTTCGATACCGAAGCAGCGCTCAAGATTATTCATGGCCTCAAGAAGCTCGATAATCGGGATTTCGATCACTTCAACGAGCGTCTACGGCTCCTTGGAGACCGCGTCCACGGCGTTCTCAAACTGCCCACCTGCAAGGTGCACCTGGTCATCGCTCTTATGGGAGATGGCCGTCTCTCACGCGAGACGCGCAACATCCTGGATGAGGCTGCCCGCGAATTCGGTGGTCTCGGCCGCACTGTCGAATACCGGGTAGTGGACCAGGCTGACTTCCACCGAGCCATCCGGGAAGATCTACAGCCGGAACCGATCACTCTCACTGCTAAAATGACCGAGGGCTGGCACGACCGCGAGACCCCTTACAAGGCCATCGTTGGTGAGGTAAGTGCTGCGGAACTTGCCCAGTGGTATGCGGACAATGGCGAGCGCCTTTACGATCGGAACGTTCGCAAGTCTCTGGGGCTCACCGGAGTCAACAAGACCCTGGTCGACAGCATGCTTGAGGATCCAGATGGCTTCCTCTACCGTCACAATGGCATCACGGTGCAGTGTGACACCATCGAACGAGAGTTCTTTGCAAAGCGGGCAACCGGCGCACCCATCTCTCTTACCCTCCGCAACGCAAGCGTCGTGAATGGAGCGCAGACTGTCACTTCGGCAAACCGGGCCTTCGAGAAAGACCCGGACGCGGTGGCGGAAGCTTACGTCTCCGTGCGGATCGTCTCGGTGCAGGGGGCGCCCGAAGGGTTCGCACAGAGCATCACCAAGGCGACAAATACACAGAATCACATGGAGCGGCGGGACTTCATAGCCATCGATCGGGTCCAGAGCGAGATTCAAAAGGACTTCAAGCTCTCCCTCGACAAGGAATACGTCTTCCGGCGCGGAGAAATGGACCCGGCTCCCGAGTCCGGCTGCTCGGTCATTGAGGCAGCTACCGCCCTCGCCTGTGCGTATCGGGATCCGACCTTTGCAGTTCGAGTCAAAGGGTCTACTGAGGCTCTATGGAAGGAAGGCGCCGACGGCGCCTACACCCGCCTGTTCGGACAACAGCCCAGCGCCTACCAGGTCTGGCGTTCCGTGCAGGTCCTACGAGAAATCCGCGACGAGGTCACGAAGCTCCGGTCAATTCTATCTGGGAGGGCAGCGTCCATCGCGGACAATGGGGCGCTGCTGGCCGCCCATCTCGTGTTCCAACGCATCGGCAGAGAGGCGATTGAAGAACCTGACAGCGACTGGGACACGATTCTGCAGGGCGTGCCCAACCAGGTACGAAGTGTAATGGCCTGCCTGATCAACGTGGTCGACGAACTCTTCACTAACAAGAGCTACATCACGAGTACTTTCGCCAGCGAGGAGAAGTCCAGGCAACTGGTCCAAGCGGTCCTGCTTACGCTCGACGCGGGAAATGGCACCCCTGACCTGTCGGCGTTGACGGCATCCAGCAAGAAGCGTGCGAAGCGTCCGCCGACTGTCCACCTTCTCGTGGACCACGACCTCATTTCTGAGGGAACCTCACTGGTGTACGCGCCTAGTGACACTGAGGAGCGGGCCATCGGCGCCTGGCTCGACCAGGATCCGCGTCGCCGCCGGGCTACCTGGCTCAACGACCGTAAGGCACCGATCCTTTGGGAGGCCGACGGCCGAGGCTACTCGCCGAGTGGGCTGGTGAGCCGCATCTGGCAGCAGGCCGAGTGGCGGGAACAGTGGAGTGCCGTCCAGGGGCCCAAGCAGTGGCGGGTCCCCGGAGAAGGAACGCTGGTGGAAATCGCGGAGCGGAAGTGGCGACAACTGGATACTGAAGAAGAACTCGCCGAAATCGACCGGTCCTAGCTCGACCTCGCAGTCCAAGGAAAGGGCGAGGTGCTGACGCCTCCGATGACCCTCGTCGAGACGGAGCAGGGTAGAACAACTGAGCAGCGCTGAGACTCTAGGTGCTCTCCTGGCTCAAGATCGCTGGCACGGTGCGGGGTGGGCGCTTCAGCACGCGCAGGATGCGCCAGCCGTGGTCCAGAGCGTGTCGGCCGCGGCCCACGCAGCGATCCGCGAGGCGGGTGCCAAGCCGTACCTCTACGGGTGCGGTGAAGGGAACCCGGCCTAGGCCTACAGCGGGATGCTGCCGTGTGTTCTGCTGTATGGCCACAACGGGTGGCACCAGTCAAGCACAGACGAGTCACTCGTACACCTTGGCCAAGCAGTCTGAGGGCGTGAAGGGAGGTCACGGGTCGGGCCGCGCTTGCAGGCGTTGTATACGTGCCGTTCCACGGGACCTTCTCGCATACCGGCATAGAACTGTCCAACAGATAACATGACTACTCCGTGCGGGGGTCGTTAATGCGGGCATGGGGCGGAGCAATCTGACTAATACAAGGCGGGAACCGCTGCGCCCATTAATTCCGGCCGACGACACGCGCGGCAGTCAATGCTCTGATTACCGGCAGATGATCGACGGGATTCTGCATCGAGCACGGAGCGGCGCGCGGTGGCGTACTTGCCCAAACGGCTCGGCCCCTGGAAGAGGGTCTACGAACGCCATCGGCAGCTATCCAGCGAAGGTTGTGATCAGGGAGAATGTGCTGTTCGGCAGTTGCAGTTCCAGTTGCATTCACCCCCGTTCAGCACCGTCCGAGTCCTGGTAATCGAACCGTCGGCTCCAGGTCAGGACGCCCGCGAACCACCGTGAACCGCCGAGCGAACAGTTGGAAAGCGTGTTGGGGGCAACCCCTCACGAGTTCGAATCTCGTATCCTCCGCAGCCGCCCACCAGGGCAGTGTTGGCCCGGACGCGTCTGCGTCCGGGCCGACTCCGTTGTGTGGGTTGCAGTCGCCTAGTTCAGGCAGCGGAGGCTGCTGGTCCGGCCGGGCCCAGAGGTGTCCGTCGATCTTGTCCGCGGTGTCCCTGAGGACGCGGTCGATCAGGTACTGATACCGGCAACACAGTCAAAGCGGCAATATCACCAAGCTGGGCACCGCCATCGCTTCGACCTGCTCGTCCTTGGCAAGCCGGAGTGGCCGCGCTGCGCAAGCGGCTACTCCGGGGAGAGGGCTGCCCATTCGCGGTCGAGGATGGCGTGCACCACGGAGTCACGCCATCGGCCGTTCTTGAGGATGTGCTCGCGGATGGTGCCCTCTTCGACCATGCCCGCAGCCGCCATGGTCTTCGCGGACGCTGTGTTGAGCGGGGACCGCGCTCCCCAGATTCTGTGCAGGTCCAGGTCCTCGAACCCGAGGCCGAGCAGGAGACGTACGGTCTCCAGCCCGTAACCAACACCCCATGCCTTGGGATGCAGCGCGAAGCCGAAGGTGGCCGCGCGCTGCTGGTGGGGATCGAGGGCGATCCGGCCGAACCCGATCAGCTCGTCCGTCTTCCGCTCCACGACAGCGAGCGCGTACTCACTGCGCGGCTCCGCCGCGGCCGACGTGATCGAGCGGACCACGATCTGTTCGACCTGCTCGTGCGTGCGGGGCTCGAACGACAAATGCTCGACCGCCTCGGCACTGCCGTAGATGGCGAACACGGCGGCGATGTCCTCGACGGTGAGTTCCCGGAGGCCGATCCGGGTGCCTGATCGCGTGACCGGGTACATGATCCGGACTCTACCCGCGGGGCAGGGCCGGCCGATGGGCCGGGAAGGCTTCGATCTCTGCGCGAAGATCGCGGGCGACAACGGCCGTATGCGCAGGGTTGCTTGTGAGTGCCTGGCGGACGCGCATCGCGGAGACGACGATGCCGTTGTTCCGGTGCGAGGGAGGCAGGTCCAGCACCGGACGGATGGCTTCAGCCGCTCCCTCCACATCCCCGCTGAACAGCCGGACCAGCGCGAGGTCGCACTGCGCCCCGGCCAGATCCCCGAAGGCCCAGTTGGGTTCGCTCGGATCGGCGAATCCCTGCACCGCGCGCTCCGCCTGCGCGGTAAGTCGTTGATCGCCGTGGCCCAGGAGCGCTTCCGATTCCACCTCGTAGTAGAGCTGCTTCTCGGGCGCGTAGGTGAGCAGCCCTCCGAGCTGGTCCAGATCGTCGGGCACCACACGCTCCCGCCTTTCCGTAGCCTCCCGGTTGGCGGTGAGCGCCGTCTCGGCATCGCCGAGGCGCGCGGCGGCGCGGGATTGGAGACCGAGGAGCCACAGACCTACGGTTCCCCGCAGATTCGCCGTGGTCTCGGCGCCCTTGCTCGCGTAGTGGTAGGCGTCCCCGGGCATGTCCGCCCAGTAGGCGATCAGACTCTTGAGACCGTCGGTGAGGGCGATGAGCCCGGGGTGTTCGGCGTCCTTGGCACAGGATGCCGCCACCCGGGTCATGGTCATGGCCTGGTGCGGCACCTCCAAGTCGTTGAAGCCCTTGGCCACGAGGAACGACAGCACAGCGCCCTTGAAGTTCAGGTCACGCAACTGCGACGGCCGGACTCTGCCGCCCTCCAGAAGCCGGAAGACCTGGTCCTGGGTCTCCAGCAGGTCATCCCAGATCGATGCCAGAGGTTCCCGCGGATACGCGGTCACCAGACGCGTCACCTCGTCGTCGAGAAGGCCCAGCGTGTCATCGCCCACCGTCTGACGGTCCTTACCGAGGAGGAACTCCTTCGCGCGTCGCACAGCCATGGTGCCCGTCCTTTTCATCTCATTCAGATCCACGCCGGAATCGGCTTGGAGTTCGGTCGGTGACGCGTCGGTCAGAGGAGCGAAGTTCGCCGTGGCTTCCGCGGGCACATCCGTCCAGAGGTCGTCGATGCTGTGGTTCAGCATCTGCACGACGGTCGGCCGGAACGCCCGCTGCGGCCTACGGCCTTCGTAGATCCAGCCCTCAACGGTCTTCAGGGCGGGGACCTCGGCGCCGATCTCGCCGGCGACCTTCCTGTACTCCAGGAGGAAATCCTCCGGACTTCGTACGCCACGCGCCTCAAGAGCGTGCCGGAAGAACAACACGGGTGCCTCCGATTCCGTCCGCAGAGCACGTCACTGCCCGCACGTCACTGCCCCGACGGTAGAACGCTGTCCCCATCAAACTGCCCGATTCAGACGGTACTTAGCGAGTCCGAGGGAAACCCGAGGGATGGCAGAGGAAGCCGTCAAATGCGCCTCTCAAAGCCGAGGGCAGATTGGGGGTAGAGCCGTCCGGGACCGGTTGCAACGCTTGGAGTCCCTCACCGAGGGTGCCCAAACAAGCACACAGGGCCGTGTCCACCGCTGGGTCGGTCCTGCGCTCCTCCCAGAGGACGTGATGACGACGACAGCCGTACGGACACCTCTCGCGCGCCACCGCCGCGACGGGGACGTGATGAACGAGCACATCGAGGTCGCTCCCTGCCGCGATGGCGGACCGCCCCGCGTTGAGGACGCATGCCAGGTAGGAGTCATACGCCGTATCGCTGCCGCCAGACTGAGGCACTGCGGTCTTGAGGCGCTGACCGACACGGTGTTGCTGCTCATCTCCGAACTCCTCACCAACGCGATGACGCACAGTGGTACCAAGGAGATCGATCTGCGCCTTGCCGTACGGGACGGCTTCCTGAACCTCACCGTCATCGACGGAATGCCGGGCCGCGCCACACCCAGGCACGCCGATGACAACGCCGTGTCGGGGCGCGGCCTCCTACTCGTCGAGACCCTGGTGGAAGAGGCCGGCGGGAGCTGGGGGACCAGCGACGGCGGCGCGGAAACCTGGTGCAGGATCCCGCTGGGGACGCCGTGATGTCCGCGGTGGCAGTGGCGGAACCGCTTGCTGACTTCGGCATTCCTGTCCGTACGGTGACCCAGCAGGCTGGGCTTTTGGCGCCGCTGACCATCGACTCGTACCGTCCTCGCCCCGCAGAACCCGCGTCGGACGTCTCTGTTGCGATGCCCGTCTTCAACCCTCTTTGCGACGCTCTGGAGGCGGTGCTCGGAGAACACGCCGATCCGGGTGCCGAGGAGATCGACCAGGCTGACGCGCAGTTCAGAACCGTGCTGCCGCTACTCGTGCGCGTCGCCGACTGGCACTCCGGCCCGGCGGTCACCGAGGCCGTAGACAGAGTGCAAACCGTATGGGCCGAGGCCCGGTCCGACAGCGCCCTTCTCATACGTGGGCAGACGCGTCGCTTGGCCGTCGCTGTCCTCGGCCTGGTTGATCTGCTGGTGGAGGCACTGTCATGAGCGTTCTGTCGACCGGGCCGCTCCTGCTGCCCCGGCTCCGCTTTGGCCCCGCGGACAGGCCCACATAATCCGCTCCGCCTCCCTGTCATCGTTCGTAAGTCCGAGGAGTTTCGTGCAGCCCAAGCCGCTGGACACGGCACCGTCAGTCCATGCCCTGATCGGCGCAGAGCTCAGATACCAGCGCGAAAAGAAAGAAATGTCGCAGAGCGAGGTGGGGCGACTGCTGTTCCTGACCGGCGCCTTCATCGGAATGCTGGAGTCGGGTACGCGCAGAATGCGGCCCGAAATCGCACTCAAGCTCGACGAACTCCTCGACTCCGGTGGGTTCTTCTTCCGGGTCTGCGCATCACTGAAGGAGTTACGACGGCCGGACCAAAGCATTGAGGCAGTCAAAGCCGAACAGAGCGCAAAACGTATCCAGGAGTATGCCCCGCAGCACATTCCTGACATCTTGCAGACGGAAGCTTACGCGCAAGCGGTCATCCATTCTGGCCTCCCAACGGCAGCCGAGGAGGCAATCAATGAACTTTTCATGCCAGTGCTCGAACGCGCAAAAATGCTCCAGCATCCTGATCCCACCGTGTGGACCGTACTTGACGAGGCCGTCCTCCGGCGAATGGTCGGCGGTCCTGCGGTGATGGCGGAGGCGCTACGCCACATCGCCGAGCTGGGGCGTCGGCGCCGCATCGTTGTGCAGGTACTGCCATTCGTAGCCGGCGGACACCCAGCAATTGACGGCGCCCTGAAACTGATGGCCTTCTCTGACGCACCAACACTGGCCTATCTGAAATGCTTCGCGTCTGGCCAGTTGGTTGACGACCCAGCAGCGGTGGCACAGTACGAATTCGCGTTCAGCCTGATTGGCGCCAGCGCGCTCTCACCATCTGATTCATTGGACCTGATCGAGTCCATGGCCAGGCATTACGAACTGAAAAGCAGACGCACACACAATCTGCGCACGGTCCTGCTGTGTAAATCCGAGCGCTCCGAGCCGGACCTGGAACACGGCTCGGCGCCGGATGTATCGCACAGGAAGAAACCTCCTTCCCACCAGCTCCTCCCCATGCCCGACCGACCAGAAACCACAAAGGAAATGACGGTAACGGAATGACTACTGTCAGCGACTCGACTGTCCGCGATTCCGACGCGCTGCGCGCGGACATGGTCAGCGCACTCCGTGATCAGGACGGGATCACGTCCGAGCCTGTCGCCGCTGCCTTCGCCGCAGTGCCCCGGCACCGGTTCGCGCCGGACGCGCCTCTGGAACTCGCCTACGACCTCCACCGCACCGTGCCGGTCAAGAAAGACGAGAACGGCCTGGACATCAGCGTCATGTCCGCGGCTCACCTTCAGGCCGTGATGCTGGAGCAGGCCGGCATCGAGCCCGGCATGAGGGTGCTGGAGATCGGATCCGGCGGGTACAACGCCGCGCTCATCCAGGAACTCGTGGGCAGCGACGGTGAGGTCACCACGGTCGACATCGACCGTGACATCGTCGACCGCGCCCGGCTGTGCCTGGACGACGCCGGATACACCCAGGTGAAGACAGTCCTCGCAGACGGCGAGTCCGGTGTTCCCGATGGAGCGCCGTACGACCGGATCATCGTCACCGCGGCCGCATGGGACATCCCCCCGTCGTGGATCAGCGGCCTCACAGGGAACGGCCGGCTCGTCGTCCCGCTGACTGTGCACGGCACGACCCGCTCGATCGCGTTCGACCGCGACGGCGAGGGCCTCGTCAGCCACTCCTACCGTCTGGCGCGCTTCGTGCCCATGCAGGGCGAGGGAGCTGTCAAGGAACGCAAGGCGTTGCTGCGAGACGGCATCGCCGTGCAGACCGACGACGCTCGGGTGCCCCTCAACGCGGAGGCCCTGAATCGCGCCCTGGACACACCCAGGCTGCAGTGCTGGTCCGGAGCGGCGTACGACCTGCCCGACGAGCTGGAGCTGTACCTCACGCTCAATCTGTCGAGCGTCGCCCGGCTGCACGCGTCCAAGGATGTCGTCGGCAGCGGGCTCGTGGACGCATCGGCCCTGCTCGGTGTACCGGCACTGGTCAGCGAGGACAGCATCGTCTACCGCACGCGCCGCGAGAACGGGGACACCGGCGGCTTCGAAAGCGGCGTAGTCGCCCACGGCCCGCAGGCCGAAGCGCTCGCGGACCAGTACGTGGAACTGCTCCGGCGCTGGGCCGAGAACCACCGCCGTCGGGGAGCGGCAACGATCACGTACCTGCCGGGTCCTGCCCCGTCCACCCTGTCCCAGGTCACCGTGCAGAAGCGTCACGGCATTCTCGCAGTGTCCTGGCGCTTAAGAGGCCATGATCACTCGCGCCAAAGAAGTTCCGGCCCAAATCCGCTCCGCCGACCCTGGCCTCCTAGCTCTCCCGCCTCCCCTCAACTCTTCTTGCCACTTCATCAATACTGCGGCTAAGCGCCGAGGAAACAGCGGGCCAGTCGAACCCACCGTCAGGATGAGGCGCCTCTTCCCAACAGGTATCCAAGTACCCCACGAAGTGACGCGCCCTTTCCAGCCTATCTTCGATATATCTAACGTCCATGATGATCTCCCTGAAGCCCTCATCAAGGATGGGCGTATCAACCACGACGGCATCAACATAGACAAATTCAGTGACCAACTTCCGCAGAATGTAAGCGCCTCTTTGCGTAATTCGCAACCGAGTTGGCGCTTCCTCGTCCGCCATGGCGAAATCGCAAAGCTTCGCGCGTTCCGCACGAGAAAAGGCAGAACTGATCTGCAGGTCACGATATCCCAGCGACTGCAGGTACGAGAATACCTCGCTCTGGAAAACATAGCCCATATCGGAGTGGGGACTTTGAGATGACCTCAAACAGTAATCAATCATGTGGGGCACGAGAAAGTGTTCAGATACGTTCAACGAGACCACATCAAACATGTTCGCAACAAACGAGTTATCTGGCGAGTAATGCTCGTTGTCCCCATAGATCACCGCACGAAGAAATTCATGCAGCGGAATAAAATAGGATCCTCTTTTGATCTTAATTTCAAGAATTTTACCCGTGTCCACATGGCCGCTGCCGACGAAGATCGTTAGCAAGTCAAGGGCGTCACGAACATTTCCCGCACTGACGTTATCGATACACTCTGCCAGAGAGGGATTGCGATCGATGGAGTCGGTGATTACCTCAATATATTCGAGCAGAAGATGACTTTCTACGGACACGCCCTCCCCGGAAAGAGATAAACCGCCATCGCGCAGTTGCTCCAGAGCGAATTCAAGGCGCTTCTGTACTACAAGGTCGATTCGGGGAGGCGAGATAGTGAAAACGCGGTTCTGATAGGCACTCAGAGAGCCCTGCCTTCGACTCTTGTTGTAGGTGGAAGGCCGCAACGTAACAAAGCAAGTGACTGGCCAAGTCTCTGCCATACTCTGAGCGATAAGGAATACCTCTTCCTGAAAGTCGTCCTGCCTTTGGTCAATGTTGTCCAAGAAGATGACTACGGTCCTGCGCTCGCCAGATGTTAGGTGCTCGATGGCCTTTTTGAGATGGCCACTCTTGTTTTCAATCTTCGCAGCTAGAAGTTCCACCTCTTTCAGGCGGTAGGCTGCTGGATCCGCCTCGCGCAGAAAGCCGTAGATACCCTCCCGAAGGGCCAGCAACTCACCGTGATAAATTCCTCGAACAAAGGCATCACTTGCAAGGTTCAAATGATATTTATCGCGAAGTTGACGCTCGAATGAGTCGAGAACATAGTTCTGCAAATCGGTACGCAGGGCTGGCTCCCTACCGAAGTCAACGTAGAGAACAATCCCTCGCTTTAACTCCTCGCTCGCCTCCACTGACACCAGGTTCTTGATGAAGCTCGTTTTACCGACGCCAACGTCTCCAAGCAGGATTACGGGCCTCTTTGTTACACTTTTCGCCAACACGGCGTTGAGCAGGTCTTTGGAAACACCCCTCTTGTCGCTCGCAGACGTGACAGTCTTTTTAACTCCCTGCCCGGATGCAGTGTAACGGTTTTTTAGGATTTCCTTGCTGATCAAGGCATACTGAGAGAGCGCACCACTGCTGCAATAGCATTTCTCAATGAACTCATCTTTAAAATCCTCATCTTTTACGAGGTCCTGCAAAAAAATCTCGCCAAGAGTCCTGAGCTCGTGTTCTAGTTCATTCCTCCTCTTAACTCCTGGATAGCGAAGAAGTCGGCGGGACAGCTTCTCCGGCGGAGGGGTTAGCGCCTCACTGGTGACGCGACTTTCGAGATACCTCCGCTCAATTGCAGGGTAAGAAAGGCAATTCCAGAGTGTTTGAAAGTCATCTCTCATTTCGGCGAGGCTGCGGAAAATAATTGCGCGCCCGCGCGTTGGCGGGACGCCATCTATGCGACTTCCGATGAAAGCAACGAGCTGGCGGCCGTTGCAGGCAACGGCTATTGGAATTCCTCGACTCGTGCAGTACCCTCCAACCTGCTTTAGGGCAGCGTCTAAGTTTCCGTTGTTTCGAGCCAGCGTGGGCAGTGAGATTTCCCTCGCCTTGGCATCTACTGGCAACTCAAAATGAAGGCCCTCCTTTTTGGCCTCCACAATCATCTGACGCTTAGGCAGACCTAGAACGTAGTCGGCATACAAGCCGTCATGACTTTCCTCGGGCGTACATTGATCTTTGGGCCATTGCAGGGCATCGAAAACGATTCGATCGATCAGATGCAGACGCGTGGTCGCCTCATTCCGACTCCCGGAGTCGTCATCAGAAGAAGCTAAGCCTGAAATGACTTCGAATCCGATCTCGTATTTTGACGCGGCCACGACCAATCCCCCTGTTAATCAAAAGCCCCAGATAAGCTATGGTAACCGGCGCCTAGTGCTTCGCGACCCTCTTTGTGTCAAAGTGCTCGCGAGAACCTCCCGACGCTCCGCTCATGCGACTGGCGTCGTACAGAGTCCGTGCGCCCCACCGCCGAGAGGACACCCCGGCAGCCACTCGCCGCAAGGGCTGGGCAGCATCCGTCCTCAACCGGGAGCAGCCGGACCCGAACGGTCCCAGCAACGTCACCTTCTATCACTATCGGTTGAAGGTGACGGGCACGCCGGTCGTCAAGGGCTCGCCGAAGGTCGGCGGGTACGTGACCGCCGACCCGGGCAAGTGGGTCCCGGATGCGAAGTTCAGCTACCAGTGGCTCGTGAACGGCAAGCCGGTGGCGGGCGCCACCAGGTCGCGGTTCCACCTTGTGGGAAAGTACCTGGGCGACAGGGTGAGCGTTCAGGTGACCGGCACATGGGCCAACGGGACGTCCAGCACAGTCGAGTCGAGGCCGGTGACGGTGACGGTCGGTCATGTACGGCACCGGCACGAAGAGGTGCGGGGTCACCACACGCACTGACCCCTGTTGTGGCGACGTGGCCGGGCCGCACCACCGGCGCGTCGCGGCGGTGACGCTCACCATCCGCTGGATCACCGCCACTTCGGACGGATCACGGCCACTTCGGACGCGCCCCTCGCACGTCCGGTACGGATCGCCACGCCGATGGCCCGGCAACGGCCGGCGGGCCCCGCAGGTCGACCAGGGGGTTGCCGGGGTCTCGGCGAAGTGGCGAACATCCGTTTTCCGCCCTTGAGCGCCAGCTCAACTTCCGTGCCGGAGAACGCACATGCGCCGGTGGGAAAGGGCGTACGGGCCGGGTTCTCAAGGCCCGTGAAAGTGAAGCGTCGATAGACTCGTGGCGTTGATGCGGCCAATGACGGCCGATGGCGGTCGGTGGCGGTCGGTAGCCGTCGATAACGGTCAATGTTCGCCGGTACGGCGCCAGCGGGCGGACGGGGAGGGAGGGACGCCGGTGTGCAAGGTGGATCGCGACGCCGCAGCAGTGACTGCGGCGGCAGCTCTGACGACCGCCCACCCGCATCTGAGCCACGAGGCTTCTCCGCATCCGGCGCTGGAAGGGTGCGAGGGCGTCGGGTGGTTGTCCGTCTCCGGCTGCGCGGTCGATGTCCCGGTCATCCTGCGCGGGCTGCTCGACCCCGACGCGGCCGAGATGGCCGAACGAGCACTGGACTGGCTCGTCATGTCAAGTCCGATGTCCATCAGTGCCACGATGCCGGCGGTCCTCCCGTACCTGCTGCGGCTGACCGCCGACCCATCGGCCCCACGCCGGAACGAGTTGTTCGGGCTCGTACTCGTGGCCGCCGCCCTGTCCGCACAGACCAACCCCGCCAGCGCATGGGATTTGGCGGTCAGCGGCCCTGAGCAGGACCATCCTGAACGGGCCCTGTGCCGAGCGGCATTCGTCGCCGACGCGGCCTGGGTGCGACGCCTGCTGGCCGACGACGAACTGCTGGCCGGCCTTCATCTGGATGAGGGCGACCGGGCGTCACTGGTTCAGGTGGCCGGACTGTAACGCGCAAAGCGTCCCGGGCAAGCCGACAGCGACTGCCGCCGGGCTGCTCGGGCAAACCGACTACCACTGCCGTCGGGCTCCGGTCCCCGATGGCCGGCCGGCCTCGGCTGTCGGCCCGGAAGGGCCCGGAAGGCTCGGGCACACCAACACGCCAACGTCCCGCCCGACCGCACAGCAGCCCACCAGACCGCCGGACCCAGCCCACCGGCCCAGCACCGCGCCATCAGCCGAACAGCGTCGAACCGAGCGGGCGTTGCCGGTCGAAGCCGGGGAGGATCAGGAACGTCGCGCTGGCGGTCGTGGTCGTGAACGGCAGCAGCGCGTCGGAGGTGTCCATACGGGTGAGCGTGGCCGTGAAGGTCCGCAGGTCGTTCTGGAAGCTGATGAAGAGCAGGCCGGGGGCGGGCTCGTCGGTGCTGTACGAGCGGCGGAGCATGAGGCCGACGCCGACCACGGTGGGGTGCGCCCTGCGCACATGGGCGTCCACGGGTACGAGATAGCGCCCGTCGGGCGTCTTGGCGCCCAGTTCCGGGCCGGAGGCCACGGCGCCGCCGGAGAGGGGTACGCCGCTGGACCGGCGCCGCCCGAAGACCGCCTCCTGCTCGGCGACGGACAGGGCGGCGAACCGTTTCAGGTCGAGTTCCATGCGCCGCAGTACGGCCAGGGTGCCGCCGGCGACCGCGGGGGGCCCGGCCAGCCACAGGTCACGTTCCTGCTCGGCGGTCGTGTGCGGGCCCACGATGCCGTCTATGAAACCGAGCAGGTTGCGCGGTGCGGTACGGCCCTCGGCGACCGGCACGTTCGTACCGCGGCGTCCGGACTGCCGCCAGCGTTCACGTACGCGGTCGCCGGCCTGGTCCAGGAGCGCGGCGGCGACGACCGGTACGACCAGCGCGTCGCCGGCGCAGATCTGTATCAGCAGATCACCGCCGCGTGCCCGCGAGGCGATCCGCTCGCGGGAGAACCGCGGGAGGTCGTCCGCGCCAGGCAGTGAAGCACCGGACGGTGTGGCACCGGGCAGCGAAGCACCGGACGGTGAGGAACCGGGCAATGACGCACCGGCCGCCCGCACCAGCCGCGGCCCCACGCCGACGGTCACGGTCAGGTCGCCCGGGGACAGGCCCAGCAGCCGCGGGTCGGACCCGGCGGTGAGGGCACGGATGGTCTCGCCGAGTTCGGCCAGTAACGGGCCGGGCGCCACCCCGGTGCCGAGGTCGGCCACCACGGCCAGCAGGTTGCGCTGGGCCGACCGCGGAAGCGTGACGCCCGCCTGATGCCGGCCCGTAGCCGGAACCGACTCCGACTCGGCCGCGGCCGCCCTCTCCGGATCCGGCGTGTCCCCGGCCGCCGCGGAAGGACCGGACCGACCCGGCCCGGCGGAGTCCCATGAGCACCCGGCGAGAAGACCGGCGGCCACCGTGGCGCCGGTGACATCGAGGAACGCGCGGCGTGACGGATGGCGATCGGCGCGGTGCATGATGTGCAGAGTGCCACACCGGCCTCCCGCCCGCGGCTCAACCTCCTGGTTCCGGCCGTCCAACCTCCCTGTACCGGCGGGGAATTCGCCACCATGCCAGACTGGGATCATGTCTCGATCAGCTCTTCGCGTGATGGCGGCGGTACTGGGCGCACTGACACTGGTGGCCGGCTGCGGCAGCGGTGGCGGCGACAGCGGATCGGACAAGGGCCGGCGGGCGGACGGCGCGCGGGTGACAATCCGTGTGCCCGGCGACGCCCCGACGATCTCGGACGCGGTGTCCCTGGCCCAGCCCGGTGACCTGGTGCTGGTGGCTCCTGGGGTGTACCACGAGTCGGTGAAGATCGACACGGCTCGCATCACGCTGCGCGGCGAGTCCCGGGCCAAGGTGGTCATCGACGGGCGGTTACGGCAGCCCAACGGGGTGGTCGTCGCGGCGCCCGGGGTGGCCGTGGAGAACCTGACCGTGCGGCACAACACGCAGAACGGGGTGCTGGTCACCGGTTCGGCGGCGGCGGTCGCCGGACTGCCGGGGAGCGGCGGCTACGACACCGGCGACGAACCCGTCAGCTTTCTGAAGTCGTTCCTGGTCTCGCATGTGACCGCGACCCGCAACGGCCTGTACGGCATCTACGCGTTCTCCGCGCAGAACGGTGTCATCGAGCACTCCTACACTTCGGGCGCGGCGGACTCGGGGATCTATGTCGGCCAGTGCAAGCCGTGCCGGATCGTGGTGCGGGACAACGTCTCCGAACTCA
Organism: Streptomyces odonnellii; assembly: GCF_000981895.1. Taxonomy (GTDB): domain Bacteria; phylum Actinomycetota; class Actinomycetes; order Streptomycetales; family Streptomycetaceae; genus Streptomyces; species Streptomyces odonnellii. The sequence continues at coordinate 25,173 of NZ_LATD01000184.1, forward strand.
ACGCGGTCGGTTACGAAGGCACCAACGCCGGCGGCGACATGTATGTGGTCGGCAACCGTCTGGTCGGCAACCGCGTCGGGCTGACCACCAACTCCGACCACCAGGAGAAACTGCTCCCGCAGCGCGACGCCGTCGTCGCCGGCAACCTGATCACGGACAACCAGCAGACCCGGACCCCCGAACAGGCCGACGGCGGCTGGGGCATCGGTATCGGCGTCGACGGCGGCAGCGACAACCAGTTCATCCGCAACCGGATCACCGGCAACACCAACGCCGGGCTCGTGATCACCGCGACCGCCGACCTGACGGCGGACCGCAACCGGATCACGGACAACACCTTCACCGCCAACGGCGTCGACGTCGGCTGGACGTTCCCCACCGCCACCCGCGGACAGGGCAACTGCCTGCGAGGGAACGCGCTTCGGACGACCGTACCCGCAGGGCTCGCGGACACCGCGTCCTGTCCGGTTCCCGCCAACGCGCCCACGCCGTCCGGCAGTTGGGCGAGACCGACGGCGCCCGCGGGCATCCCCTTCACCGACGTGGCCACGCCCGGCCCGCAGCCGGAGCTCCCGCGTGCCACCACGACCGGCGCCACCGTCGTACCGAACGTGCCGGCGCTGCCGGACATCGCGGGCATCGCGCTGCCGTCGCCGTCGCTGCTCGCCGCCGGTGCGCGGGTGCAAACCTCGTGAGCGGGGCTACGGCGCCGACGGGCTTACGGTGCCGGTGTGACGCCTGGGACCGGCTGGACGGGCACGTACGCCCGGTTGTCGAAGTCGAAGACCACCGGCTGCGGCTCGGAGGCGATATCGGCCTGAACCCGGTACATGGTGCCGTCCGAGCCGAGCCAGTAGCGCACGGTCTGTGACGTACCGGCCTTGGTATCGGCGTCCGGCCCGTTCATGATGTCGGTGCGATGGCCGTGCACCTCGTCCTGCCCGACCCAAGCGGCGCCGCTCTGCGGCAGCAGCGCGGCGTTGTCCGGCCGGTCGCTGCCGAGGCCGAGCGCGATGGCCAGCGCGCTGTCCAGGGTCATGCCGGATGTCCGCAGCGGACGGCTGTACCAGCCGGACGTCGGCGGCGACGCAGGTGCCGCAGCCGGGGGGTCCGTCATGGGGTGGACGAGGACGGTGGTGTCCGTCCACTGGATCAGCCCGTCGCTGGACGTGTCGCGCCCGGTCCCGCGCACCACCCCGTAACCGGTGTGGGTGCGGTAGTCGACGGATCCGGTGACGACCAGCCCGCCGGCGGCGTTCGGTACGGTGATCGTCACCGCCCGGCCACGCGCCTGGTAGTTGAGGAACCGCGTGATCGCCAGCCGGTTCACCTCGTCCGAGGTCAACGCCCGCGGGGCGGTGGCGTCACCGCTGTTGCCGAGAAGGACGAAGGCGGTGGTCGCGGCGGCCGTGATGCCGAGGGCGGCGGCTGCCACCCAGCGTAACCCTGGCCACCGGCGGCGCCGGCCCGCCTCGCGCCCCGGGAGGCCCGGCCGCTTGATGTCGACGCTCCGCCTTCTGCTGCTACGCGTTCTGATGCTCCGCACGCGGCGCGAGCGTAACAGGTCTGCGCGGAGGCACCGCCAAACTCTACGTTCACGGGACATGACGTTCCGTCAACTTGTACGCTCACCTTTGACTTTGCCGCGTTGGCGATAGCGTAGGACGACATGAAGGATTGCCATGCCATTACGGCCATTGCGTGGACTGGTACGGATGGGGCTGTCCGGCCTGCTACTGGTGGGGGGCAGCACAGGCACGATCTTGACCGGCGCCGGGCAGGCCGGCGCCTCGGCATCTGACGGCACCCTGACCGTCGAGGTCCTGCGGGACTTCTTCGGTACCGGCGTGATCAACTCGACCATGGACGTGCCGCAGCGGGGAATGAAGGTCGATGTGGCCGACCCCGCCGGCCATCACGTCACCGGTGTCACGGATGCCACCGGAAAGGTCGTCGTACCGCCCTCGGGCGAACTGACCGGCGGCCGGTACCGCGTCGATGTCACCGTCCCGGCACCGTACAGCGACTATCTGCGGGCGGCGCCCGCCTCGACCGCGCCGAACCACTTCGACAGCTTCACCACGTTCGTGGACGTCTCGGACGGCCAGGACGCGTCGGTGATCACCGGGGTCTGGAACCCGGCCGACTACGCACTGCCCGACTCCCGCTACTTCGTGCCGGTCCAGAGCGGCGCCGGAGGGACGGACACCCGGGCGCTGGTGGCGTTCGGGACGGACGCCCGCGGCAACTGTCCCGACCAGCAGGCATGCCCGGAGGTGCTCAACACCCAGGACCAGGTGGGCACGACCTTCGGGCTGGCCTACGACAGGTACCGCGACCAGTTGTTCCAGTCGGCGTTCGCCCGGCGGTACACCGAGTACGGGCCGGACGGCGGTGACGCGATCTACACCGTGCCGGCCGACGGCGGGGGCGCCCCGAAGCTGTTCGCGAAGGTGCCGGACGCCACGGAGACCCCGCACGACACCGACAACCTGATCAAGGACGCCGGGTTCGTCGACGTCCCGGGCAAGGAGAGCATCGGCGGCCTGGCCCTGTCCGAGGACGGCTCGACGCTGTACGCGGTGAACCTGCGCACCCGCAGCCTGGTCGCCTTCGACGCGACCGGGGCCACGGCGTCCGAGCCCGAGTCGACGGTCCCGATCCCCGACCCGGGCTGCGCGTCGGCCGAGGACTGGCGCCCGTTCGGCCTGGCCACCCACAACAACACCCTGTACGTGGGCGGTGTGTGCAGCGCGGAGAGCACACAGCAGCGCGCGGACCTGAAGGCCGTCGTCACCACCTATGACGGCGAGCGGTTCACCACCGTGCTGTCCCAGCCGCTGACCGCCGAGCGCGGGAGCGTACTCACCGGCAGGTCCGGCGACCAGGTCCGCCACTGGAACCCGTGGGACACCAGCCTGGAGACCTGGGACGACCACAACATGGAAGGCGCGATGATCGATCCGCAGCCGGCACTGGCCAGTATGGCCTTCGCCCGCGACGGCTCGATGATCCTCGGCTTCCGCGACAGGTTCATGGACGTCGTGAGCTGGGGCGGACTGGACCCCAGGCCGGGCATCGACACCCCGCAGAACGGCATGTCCGGCGGCGACATCAGCATGGCCTGCGCCACGCCCACCGGCGGGTACGAGTGGGAAGGCACCGGAAACTGCCCCGACCACGCCACGGACCCGGCGATCGACGGGGTCCAGCCCAGCAGCGTCGTCGAGTACTTCCCGGGTGACTTCTTCCCGAACGGCGGCTCCTCGACCCAGCCCGGGCCGCACCAGGAGTCCGCGCTGGGATCGGTCGCCTACATCCCGCAGCAGCAGTGGGTCGTCAGCACGCAGATGGACCCGACCGGCCAGGTCATCACCAACGGAACCGGCTACTACGACGTCGCCACCGGCCTCGGCCCCGGCAACGACCCGGCCGCCAACGCCTACCAGTTCATCGGTCCGAACGAGAACGGGTTCGGCAAGGCCGGTGGCCTCGGCGACATCGCGTACGCCGCGGCGAACGCGCCGATCCAGATCGGCAACGTGGTGTGGTACGACGGCGACCACAACGGCATCCAGGACCCCGGGCACGTGCTGCTGCCGGGGGCGACGATCAACCTGCTGGACGCCGATGGCAAGCAGGTCGCCACGACCACGACGGATGCCGCCGGCGAGTACTACTTCGGTGGTGTCGGCGCGGAGTACGAGCTGACACCGGGCGCGGAGTACACCGTGCAGTTCGATGTGTGCACCGCGGACACCAGCGGGGTGCCGGGCCAGCCGGCCGCCACGGACCTGCGGTTCACGCTGCCGCGGGTCGGTGAGGACCGGGTCCACGACTCCAATGTGACCCCTCCGACCACCGGCCGGCTGTGCAACGGGTTCGCCCCGGTCACCGCACCGGCCACGCCAGGAGGGGTTGATCACACGATCGACGCCGGCGTGTACATCCCGCCGCCGGCATCCCCGTCACCGACACCCACCCCGACCCCGACCCCGTCACCGGAGGAGCCGACGGTACCGCCGACGGACCCGGCGCCCAACGTCCCGACACCCAACGCCCCGGCACCCAACGCCCCGGCCCCGGCCGACCGGCCACCGGGCTCACTCGCAAACACCGGCGTGACCGACCTGGGAGAGATTCTCGCCCTCGTCGCCCTGCTGGTCGGCGCGGGCGCGGCGGTAGTCCTCGCCAGCCGCAAACGACGCCCCAGGCACCACTGACACCTGAAACCCCCGATGGGCCGGTGCAACCGCACCGGCCCATCGGCCTGAACGCGCTCGCCAAGGGCGTACGTACGGACCTACGTCCACACCCACATGGCCACGGACCTGCACGGTGACCAACTGCCGGAGCGGATCGAACTGATGCGGCTCTTCGGGGGCACCGCGCGGACCGTCATGCGCTACGTCGCTGCGGCGTATCCAGAGCGGACGGCCCGGGGCTGGTCATTGCACCGATCCCGGGCGGTGTTCGGACCACGTCGCTGCCGTAGAGCACGGAGTGCTGGACCGCCGTCAGTTGGCGATGCTCATCGGCAGGGTGACGATCTGTCGGCGCTCCTCGGCACGGATCTTCATCTGGCCGGCCCAGTGCTCAGTGACCAGTGGAACCCGCTCCCCCGGGCCGCCTCCAACGGTGGGCAGGCGGCCGGACTCGGCGGCCTCGCGCTTCGTTAATTCGATGGCACGCGCGCAACGGTGCGCCCACCCTGGTCCCCGTGGCAGAACCCAAACACCAGATTCGAGCCCTGTACTCGGACTCCACGGTCACTGTCTACCAGGCGTACGCCCCGGAGATTGCCGTACCGGCCGCCCGCGAGGGGCGTTTCCCGGCAGTGTGGCAGCGGGACCGGATGACATGGATCAAGCCGTCGTTCCTGTGGATGATGTACCGCTGCGGGTGGGGCAGCAAAGAAGGCCAGGAAACCGTCCTCGCCGTCGAAATCTCCCGCGAAGGCTTCGAGTGGGCCTTGGCACACGCCTGCCTGTCCCACTACGAGCGTGGACTCCACGCCGACCTCGCCACATGGAAGCGCCAATTGAAACGGGCTCCCGCCCGGGTGCAATGGGACCCCGAACGCGACCTGCACCTTGAGGCACTTGCCCACCGGTCGCTCCAGCTAGGTCTCTCCGGCGCAGCCGCACGTCTCTACGCCGATGAGTGGACCGTCTCCATCACTGACATCACGCCGCTCGCCCACACGATCCACACGCATGTACGGGACGGAGACCTGGATGCTGCACGGCAACTCCTGCCCCGCGAACGTCCCTACCCCGTGGATGAAGGGCTCCTGTCTCACCTGCACCACTGAGCAGGTCTGCCAATTGAGATGATCTCGCAGACATGCCGAGGTTGATCACTGTGCGCTGTCGATCTTTAAAAAGCTGCTTGGCACGGTTACGCGACTCACGGCAGGAATCCTGACGTCGCCACTCAAGCGATCCAGTCCTCGCCGCTTCGATGTCGATCCAGCCCCACGGCTGCGAACTCGTCCGTGGCCGCACCCGCCACCACACCCAGCATCCGGAGGGCCTGCGAGATCGGGCTGCCGGCAGATCCGAAGGGCTGGCCTTCCGGTATATGAACCGGTCCCAGTACGACAGCCCCATCAGCCCAGACGGCGGCGCGCTGATCGCCCACACCGCCGAAGTACTCGGCTTCCACGTAGGCCACCGGTCCGGCGGCTGACCAGTCCGCAAGCCGCTTGTCGAATCCTCCCGGAAGTCGCCAGAACCCCAAAGGGCTCTCTGTGCCATCCGTTGAGGCATCGCAGAGCTGGTCCGTCATCGGCATCAGCGACATGCCCTGGCTGAGAGAGACGACCCGGGCGGCAGGAAAGTCCCTCGCGGCGCCACGGAGCACCTCGTCTCTGGCGATGACTGCCTGTAGTTCGTAGCCCATACCAACGCCCCCTCCACCGATCGGAGGCTCCATCTTGTCGCGGCTACCGCCGTCGCGACCCGCCTCCCGATCCGGGCGGGCCCACCCGTACCGAGGTGAGCGCCTGGTCAGGCCACGGTGCGTCGAAGTCGACGCTTGAGCCAGACCAGCAGCGACCAGCCAAGGAACAAACCGCATCCTCTTGGCGGCGGGCGACCGCGCGCCCGTACAGGCCCTCCGAGTTGATTCACCCTGCTGAACCGTCCCGGTACGCGCGTGTCAGAATTCCGCGGTTCCCGCTACTCGGTGTCGGCGGGCGGACGGAGGGGGCGGAATGCACGAGGACAAGGCCAAGGAGCTCTACGAGCAGGCCCATGAAGCGTGGGCGGCGGAGCAGTGGCAGGTCGCGGCGGACCGGTACGAGGAGTTGCTCAGCCACCTCCCTGACGCGCCGTCGAGTGCTGCCTGGTGGTACGACGCGGCGCTGGCCCACAAGTTCCTGCGCAACTGGGACAAGGCATTCACCCTGGGCCGGGAGGCCGCGGCACGGGCACCACGTGGCGAGGAAGACCCGGCCTTCTGGAACCTCGGCATCGCGGCAACAGTGCTGCGGGAATGGGCCGTTGCCCGGGATGCGTGGACAGGCTTCGGGATCACCCTGCCGGAGGGAGAGGGCGAGATCTTTGGCTCTTTCGGCATCTGCTGCGTACGCCTGGACACCGACGGCGCACACGAGGTCGTCTGGGCCGTGCGGCTGTGCCCCACCAGGGCACGGGTCGTCAGCGTTCCCGTCACCCCGGGGCGCCGCTTCGGAGAGGTCGTGCTGCACGACGGCGAGCCCAAGGGCGAGCGGATCGTGGACGGACGGAGCCACAGCGTCTTCGACGAGATCCTGCGCTTCGAGACGTCGGACCTCCCCACCCACACCGTCACAGTCTCGGCCGGAGCGGCCTCCGACATCGACGCGCTCGAGACGGTTTTCACCCAGCAGGGCTACGGCGCGGAACCCGCGAGCAGCTTCCAGTTCCTGTGCGCCTGCTGCAGCGAAGGAAGCCGCGAACAGACACGATCCGTCCACGCCGGCACCCAGCAAGTGTCGGTCGCGGCCCCAGCCGACGAAATCCCCGAACTGCTCGACACCTGGGCAGCCGCAGGACCGGAGCGCTCCTGGTCGGACTTGGCCGGCGTTGGCTGAGCCCGCCCCGAGCAGTGGCGGTGTCCTGGCCCCGTGAACCGGCTACGGGCCATGCATCGGCGCCCGTATCGGCCCCCGCACCGGCGCCCGTTCGCCCCTGTCCGTGCCTGGCCCGACCGCTTCTCGCTCCCGGCTGCCGCCGTACCGGCGCACGGCGAGCGGTACGAACAGGAAGAGCAGCAGCAGCCCGAAGGCGCCGCACGCGCCGGGCACCGAGCCGTCGATCCGCCACCCCACCGTGAGCCCGACCAGGATCAGGGGCACCATCCCGACGGCCGTGGTGAGCAGATCCGCGCCGGTCTCCCGCAACGGGACGAGCTGTTCCGGACTCCAGGCGTCGTACGGCCCTGAGGAACTGCTCGGCGCCTGGCGCAGGAGATGAGCAACGGCTGATCTCCGCTGGTCACGGCTCTGGTACGTAGGGGCCGGGGGTGCCCGGTACGTACGCCGAGGACGCCCGGAACGCGAGGTTCCGAGCGCCCCCGTGCAACGGCTGCTGAGCTGCGGGAGCCTGATCAGTCCGTGATGCCGGCGGCTTCGATGAGGGTCTCGGCGGTGGTGACCGCCAGGCCCTGGAGGTCGTCCGCGCCGATGCCGGCCCGGGTGCTCGCCCCGTCGTACAGGATGGCGAGCTGGCGGGTGAGGAAGTCGGGGTCGGTGGCTTTGCCGCGCTCCGCCTCGGTACGGAAGAAGCCCTCCAGGTGCTGCCGCTTGACGCGGGCCGCAACCAGGCTGGCGGGGTGGGCGGGGTCCTTCAGTTCCACCTGCGGCGCGAGGAACGCGCAGCCCATGTACTCCGGTGACCGGGCGAACTTCTCCAGTTGCCGGAAGACATGGAGCAGCCGGGCGCGAGGGCCCGGGCCGAAATCGGGCGGGGGCAGCAGGAAGGCCGCGTCGGCGAGTACGCGGCGCTCCAGGGCGGCCACGAGCAGGGCGTCCTTGCTGTCGAAGAGCTGGTACATCGACTTCTTGGAGATCCCGGCGCTCTTGCAGAGCGCGTTGGCGCCCACGCCCACGCCGTGGCGGTAGAAGAGGTCGACCGCGGCGGTCAGGAGCCGTTCTCGCTGTGAGGCACTGACGGTTGCCTCCGGGGGCTCGGGCAGCACGCCGGATGCGGCCTTGTCGATGGTCATGGCACCGAGGCTACCCCGCGTTCGACAACAGAAACCGATCGGTTTATCTTGGGGCGAAAGAAGGAAACCGATCGGTTTCTCGCTGTGTTCGGGTCGTGCGCCCGGCACGGCCCGCGGCCGCGTCTCGCGGCATTCGCCCCTCCGTCCTCCGGACAGGAAGAAGCCCAGCTCATGACTCTCAACGGCTCCGTCGCTTTTGTGACCGGCGGCAACCGCGGCCTCGGCGCCCAGTTCGTCCGCGCCCTTCTCGAAGCCGGTGCGAGCAAGGTGTACGCGGCGGCCCGCGATCCCCGCACCGTCACCGCCGAGGGCGCCGTCCCGGTCCAGCTCGACATCACCGACCACGCGTCGGTCCTCGCCGCCGCCGAGCAGGCACAGGACGTCACCCTGCTGATCAACAACGCCGGAATCCTGACGCCGACCAGCGTTCTGGAGGGCGACCTCGACACCTACCGCCTTGAGTACGACACCCACGTACTCGGCACCCTCGACGTGACCCGCGCCTTCGTGCCGGCCCTGGCGCGCAACGGGGGCGGGGCGGTCCTCAACGTCCTGTCCGTACTGTCCTGGGCGTCGGTTCCGCACCAGGCGGCGTACTGCGCGGCCAAGGCCGCCGAGTGGTCCGTCACCAACTCCCTGCGCGTGGAGCTGGCCGGCCAGAAGACCCAGGTGACCGCGCTGCACGTCGGCTACATGGACACCGACATGATCGCCGGCCTCGACGGCGTCGAGAAGGCCGACCCGGCCGGCATCGCCAGGATCGCCCTCGAAGGCGTCGAGAAGGGGCGACTGGAAGTGGTCGCCGACCCCCTCACCCGGCAGATCAAGGCAGGGCTCTCGCTCGGCGTCGAAGCCCTCTACCCGCAGTTCGCACAGGCATGCGGCCACCACAGCCCGGCCGTACACCGCCGGGTGTGCCCGCGACGCCGACGAGCGCACACGGCTTACGACTCCGCCGCGCCCGTCCGCCACAGCGCCACGTCAGGCTTCGGGCGCCGCGTCAGGCGCCGGAACTCCACCAGTCGGCATCCCGCCAGCCAGCACCCCACCAGCCGGCACCCCGCCAAGGAAAGGACGCGACAATGACACATCTTCTGGATCTCGTACTGGAAGCTCACGGCGGCGAGGAACGCTGGAGCAAGGTCACGGCGGTGACGGCGGTGACGCGCATCGGCGGGCCCATGTGGTCGCTGCACCAGGTGCCCGGCGTCCTCGGCAGCCATGAGGTCACGGTGGACTTCGGAACGCAACGTACCGTCCTCCGCGACTACAGCGAGCCCGGACTGCGGGGCGTCTTCACCCCCGAGCACGTGTCGATCGTGGACGAGGACGGGCGCGCGGTCGAGGAGCGCCACGACCCCCTCGCCTCGTTCGAAGGGTTCCGGACGGACACCCCGTGGGACATGCTGCACGCCCTGTATTTCATCGGCTACGCCACCTGGAACTACCTCACAGCCCCGTATCTGCTGACCCTGCCGGGCGTCCAGGTCCGGGACCTGCCACCGGAGCAGCCGGCCCTGGACCCCCGGCCGGGCCTCAGCGGCGGGTGGCGCCGCCTCGGCGTCACCTTCCCGGACGACATCACGGTCCACACCAAGAACCAGACCTTCTACTACGACGAGCAGGGCCTGCAGCGCCGCATGGACTACGCGCCGCGGGTGACGGGCGGCATTCCCGCGGTGCACATGATCGACGGCCACCAGGAGTTCTCAGGCCTGATCTTCCCCACCCGCCGCCGCGTCTTCGTCCCCGCCCCCGAGGGACGGGGCCTGCGCGCCGACCCCTTCATCACGCTGGACTACGCCGACGTCCGCGTCGGGTGACCAGAGTGCGTATCCAGTCGTGACCGATCGGTGGATTCGCCCGTGCCCCGGGGGCTCGACGTCAGTCCGAGCAGCCGGTCGCAGAACCGTTCGCCGGGGAGGTGATGGCCACGCGATAGCCGGATCCAGAGTTGAATTCGGGTCCGGCCTTGCGCTCTTCCGCATCGAGGATTTCCTCGGTCAGGAAGTAGACGTCCAGCGTCGTCGTGCTGTCCCCCTTGCCGAGGGTGAAGCACAGATCCGCGGTGCGCTCTGCCTTCGACGACTGAGCGGAGGCCTGAGACAGCTCCCAGCCGTCACGCTCCGCCGCCGCCCGGTAGTACTGGGTCACTTCAGCCTTGTCACCGGGGAACACGTAGGTCCGCTCGGCGTATATCCAGGCGTCGCCGCTGTCCGCCCAGCAGCCGGACTCAAGATCCTTGAAGCCCTGAGGTACGACCGTTCCTTCGGGCCGGGAGTCGAGGATGTCATGCGACTCCAGCTGTTTGACCCGGTTCTCGGTGTTCTCGCAACCTCGGTCGAGCGCGGCGTCCAGAAAAAGGGAATCGCATCCGGTGAGAGCCCCGGCCGCCACTGCGACCGTCAGCAGCAGCGCGGCACAACGGCCCATTCCCGTACGAGGTGTCAAGCGGACTCCTATGGTTGAGACCTCCGTACAGTACAGGCGGACTTCACGCCGAGGTGCCGCGTTGGCCGCTGCGGTCGATCGGCGCGGGACCCCGGGGTGACGCGTCGTCCAAGGACGTCAGGCTACGGAATTGTGCGGGCCGGTCGGTTCCGGGAGCAGGCGGGCGTTGAGGCGGTCCGCGCTCGGCCAGCGGACGTCGTGGACCCAGCCCAGCTTCTCGAATATCCAGATCAGGCGGGCCGCCGGGTCGATCTGGCCCGGCAGCACGCCGTGGCGCGCGCCCGTCGGGTCGGCGTGATGTGAGTTGTGCCAGCTCTCGCCGAAGGACAGCAGCGCGAGCGGCCAGAAGTTGGTGGCCTTGTCCCGGCTGGCGAACGGACGTCGGCCCGCGACATGGCAGACCGAGTTCACCGACCAGGTGACATGGTGCAGCAGCGCCATCCGCATCACGCCGGCCCAGAAGAACCCGGTCAGCGCACCGGTCCAGGTGCCGGTGACGAGCCCGCCGACCAGCGCGGGGGCGAGGAGCGAGACGGCGGTCAGCGGCCCGAAGAGCCGGCCGATCAGCCGCAGATCGGGATCGGCGGCGATGTCGGGCGCGAACCTGGTCCGGTTGCTCAGTTCACGCTTCAGCATCCACCCGACGTGCGCGTGGAGAAGCCCCTTGAGCAGCGCGCGTGTGTCCGTTCCGAAGCGCCACGGCGAGTGCGGGTCACCCTCGCGGTCGGCGAAGGCGTGGTGGCGGCGGTGATTCGCCACCCACTGGACCGGCGAGCCCTCGACCCCCAGCGAGCCCGCGACGGCCAGGGCGATGCGCAGGCCTCGCTTCGCCTTGAACGAGCGGTGCGTGAAGAGGCGGTGATAGCCGACCGTGAGCCCGGCGATGGACACGAGGTAGGCGACCACGGCCATGCCGATGTCCAGCGCGGACAAGCCCCATCCCCACACCAGCGGCACCACGACGATCAGGCAGATCACCGGGCCGACGACGAAGATCCACATCGCCACCGCCGCCGCGGGCGCCTGCGGGGCGTCGAGCAGCGGCTTGACCTCGGACGCCGTGCCGGTGTCGGTGTCGCCTTCGGCTGCGGCCTGTTCGGGCCGACCGGTGTCGCTCGGGTTCATCGGTTCCTCGCCGTTGCTCGAGCACTGTCGGACGGGGTACCGGGCCCACCCGGATCACGCGCGTCCGCGCGCTTTCGAGCGCGCTCGGCAACCCACGGCACACGATCGCACCGGACGGCATCCGCGCAGGCCGTCGCTCATGTCCGGGGTGTGAACGTCGCGGGACTAAATCGCCTTCACGTCCCGGCGGGAGGCGGGAGGCGGGAGCTTCGAGCAGCGGCATCGCCCGCCGCCTGCCCGGCCTCAGAGCGGCAAGTCGTCGGGCAGGACACGGAAGGACTTGTGACGGCCAAGGGGACGTACGGCCCGGAAGTCGCGACGGTCGAGGGTGAGAACGGCGTCGGTGTCGTACTCCGACGCCAGGGCGACGTTCACCGCATCCGCCAGGTCGAGGTCGAGCGCGGCGTACCGGGCACGTACGGACTGCGCGGTGGCGAGATGGAGTTCCGTGATCTCCGGTACGAGAATGCGGCTCACCCGCATCCAACGCCTGATGTCATCGACCGCACTCACTGCGGCCTCACGACCCAGTTCCCGGGTGGCGACGTGATCGATCTCAGCGAGCAGTAGCGGGGACATCACAAGGAGTCCGGCAGCCATGATCGTCTCATTGGCCGCCTGGTGATCCGTATGCGCGGCGTCCAGCGCGGCCAAGAGGCCCGAGGTGTCGGCAATGACGATGATCACGCAGCGGTTCCGGACCGCGACTCCCGCTGCACGGCGTCGGCCACCGTGTCACGCACATCCTCTTTTGTGGGCGTGCGACCGGACCCCGCGAAGGTGCGGGAGAACAGCGGCTCGTCCCAGACCCGGTTGGCCATGGCAGCAAGATGGATGCCCTGGCGGATGATCTCGGCTTCACTGATACCGCGACGCGCCGCCGCCTCCTTGATGATCGCAAGATCCTCAGGATCGGCGTACACGTTCGTGCGCTTCATGGACATGTACCAAACCTACCCCATGTACCGAGGGTGGTACACGCGAGCAGCCGAGAGTACGGAAGCTCCGATAGCTGACGGTTCCAGTTGAGTGCACGCCGGGAGAGCGACCCCTCACGAGTCCGAATCCCCGTTCCGAGTTGCCGGAGATCAGCACCTGAGGCGTACTTGAGAGTGGTATGCCCTGATCGGCGGAAGCCGGTCGAATGGCGACCTGAGGTCGAATGGCGACGCTGAGGAGGTGCAGCGATGAAACTCGCGACATTCGACGCCGGCTCCGACGCCGGAGCCGGACAGCATGTCGGTTTTGTCGACGGTGACGAGGTCGTGGACCTGACCGCGGCCGATCCGTCGTTGGACACGATGATCGAACTGCTGACGCGCGACCCGAGACAGGTGTCGACCGCCGCCAACTCGGCGCCGAGGCTGCCCCTTTCACAGGTGAAGCTGTGCGCTCCGGTCCCCAGGCCGCCGAAGTTCCTCGCCATCGGCTACAACTATGCCGCGCACCTTGAAGAAACGCATATGGACCGGCCGACCCGCCAGGCGTGGTTCAACAAACAGCAGACCTGCGTCATCGGACCCGGCGATCCGATCTGGATCCCGGCGATCGCCCCGGACGAGGTCGACTACGAGGGCGAACTCGGTCTGGTGATCGGCAAGCGGTGCAAGGACGTCCCGAACGAGAAGAAGGCGGTGCTGGACGTCGTCGCGGGATTCACGATCATCGACGATGTCAGCGTGCGCGACTGGCAGACCCTTGAGCCGGGCATGGTGGTCAGCAAGTCGTTCGACACACACGGCCCGATCGGTCCGTGGATCGTCACCCCGGATGAGATCGGTGACCCGCTCGATCTGCGGTTGCGTACGTACGTCAGTGGCGACCTGCGCCAGGACGGACATACGGCGGACATGCTCTTCAACCTGTACGAGCAGGTCGCCTACCTCTCCAGCGCGTTCACCCTTGAGGTCGGCGACGTACTGGCCACAGGCACCCCGAGCGGCATCGCGTGGCACCGGCCCGGCATGTATCTCAAGGCGGGCGACACCGTTCGCATCGAGATCGAAAAGATCGGCGCCCTGGAGAACCCGGTCATCGACGAACCTCGCCAACCGGCCCGCTGAGGCGTCTCGCCCCTGCCCCCTGCCCGGCTTGTGCCCGTCGGGCCTGGCGCCCCTGAAACTGTCAGTCGCCGTTCCGCAGCCGCTTGAACCGGTGCGCGGCCTCCGCCAAGTCCACGATCGGAGCCGGGTAGTCCGCGTCTGTACGGGGGACTGTACGGCGGGCGTCGCCGGGCCGGGCCCCGCCGGGGCGGGCCAGGCGGTGGATCGACGCGGCGTCCAAGTCCCGGAGTTCGGGAAGCCAGTGGCGTACGTACGCGCCGTCGGGGTCGAACCGCCGGGCCTGCACAAGGGGGTTGAGGATCCGGTTCGGCCGGGTGTCGGTGCCCGTGCCCGCGGCCCATTGCCAGTTGAGCTGGTTGTTCGCGACATCGCCGTCCACCAGCAGCTCCAGGAAGTGCCCCGCGCCCACCCGCCAGTCCACGTACAGCGTCTTGGTGAGAAAGCTGGCCGCCAGCAGACGGGCGCGCCCCGGCATCCACCCCTCGTGCCGAAGCTGCCGCATGGCCGCGTCGACGACCGGGTAACCCGTACGCCCCTCCCGCCAGGCCCCGATCTCCCCGGCGTTCCCGCGCCAGCGGTCGTGCCGGGGGCGGTAGTCGTGGTGGGCCGCGTCGGGGCGGGCGGCCAGGACCTGGTGGTGGAAGTCCCGCCATGCGAGCTGGCGGACGAAGGCATCCGCCCCGGGACCGCCGTGCGCACGGGCCCGTTCCAGCAGTTCGACCGGGGACAGACAGCCGAAGTGCACATAGGGGGAGAGCCTGGAGGTCGCGTCGGCGGCGAGGTCGTCGTGCAGGTCGGCGTACCGCTCCAGCGGACCGGCCAGCCACGACCGCAGTCTTCGGCGGCCCTCGGACTCCCCGCCGGCGGGCAGCCCCGGCGACACGGGGCCCGGCGCGAGGGACTCCGCGCCCGGCAGCCCGGCCGAGCGCGCGTCGGCCACCGGCACCCTGGACGGAGCCGGGAGGACGCCGCGTACCGAAAACTCCTCCCACCTGCGGAAGTACGGTGTGAAGACCGCGAAGTGGTCCTTGCCCCCGGGCACCAGTGCCCCCGGCGGTACGGTCGTCACCGAGGCGTCATGGATCCGCAGGCCGCACCGGTCACCCGTCAGCGCCGCGCGCAGCCGGTCCTCGCGCCGTGTCGCGTAACGGCTCGCTCCGCCCGCGACATGGACCGTTCCGGCTCCGGTCTCCGCCGCCACCCGGCAGGTCTCCTCGACCACGTCACCGGTACGCACCACCAGACGGCCGCCCCTGGCGCGCAGCGCCGCGTCGAGGTCGGCCAGGCTGTCGGCGAGGAAGGCCGCCCGATTGGGCACGGCGAAACCCGTTCGGCGGATGCCGGCGTCGACGACGAAGAGCGGCACCACGCGTTCCGCTTCGCGCAGGGCAGCCCGCAGGACCGGGTTGTCGTGCACCCGCAGGTCCTGGGTGAACAAGGCGACCGAGACACGCACGGCTGCCCTCCTTCAGCGTCCACAGCCGACGTCCACAACGCGCATCAGCCGACGTCCGTCAGCGCCCGTCTGCATCCATCAGCGTCCGTCTGCTGGCCTCCATCAGCCAGCCTCCGTCAGCCGCGTCCATCAGCGCCCACCGGCCGTGGTGGACTCGGCAGCCGCCGAATCCGCCCCGGCCGACTCGCCACCAGCGGATTCGGCGGCGGCGGCGATATTACGGGCCATGCCTCCGAACACCGCCGCGTGAAACGGAGCGACACCCCACCAGTACGCGTGCCCCACGAGGCCGTGCGGATGGAACAGGGCACGCTGCCCGTACACCGTCCGCCCCCGCGCGTCCCGGTCCACGGTCATCTCCAGCCAGGCCAGGCCCGGCAGCCGCATCTCGGCTCTGAGCCGGAGCAGCCGCCCCGGCTCGATCTCCTCCACCCGCCAGAAGTCCAGGCTGTCCCCGGTCCTCAGCCGGGTCGCGTCCCGGCGGCCCCTGCGCAGGCCGACGCCGCCCGCCAGCGTGTCCAGCCATCCCCTCAGGGACCAGGCCAGCGGCGAGGAGTACCAGCCGTTCTCACCGCCGATGCCCTCCACAACCCGCCAGAGGGCCTCCGGCGACGCGCCGACCGTACGTTCACGGTGATCCGTGTAGAGACTGCCGCCCGCCCAGTCGGGATCGGTCGGCAGCGGATCGCTCGGGGCACGCGGAGTGGACGCCGAGGACCAGCGGGTGGCCACGTCCGCGCCCCGGACGCGCTGGAGGGCCAGCCGGATCGCGCGGTCCAGATCCACGGGTCCCTCCGGCGGCTCCGGCAGACAGCGCGCGCTGTCCCGCTCCGTACAGACCACCGTGTGCCTCAGCGACTCGACCAGCGGCCGTGCGATCGCCCCTGGCACAGGAGTGACCAGACCGACCCACAGGCTGGACAACCGGGGAGTGAGCAGCGGAACGGGGAGGATCACCCGCCGCGAGAGGTGGGCCGCCGCGGCGTACCTCCGCATCATGTCCTGGTAGGTGACGACGTCCGGTCCGCCGATGTCGAAGGTGCGGCTCACGTCGTACGGGAGCCGGGCGCACCCCACGAGCAGACGCAGTACGTCGCGGACGGCGATCGGCTGCGTACGGGTACGGACCCAGCTCGGGGTCACCATCACGGGCAGCCGTTCGGTGAGGTAGCGCAGCATCTCGAACGAGGCCGACCCGGACCCGATGATCACGGCCGCCCGCAGCACCGCGGTCGGCACCCCCGAGTCGAGAAGGATCCGGCCCACTTCGGCGCGCGAGCGGAGATGGGGCGACAGCGCGCGCTCGGGCACCCCCGAAGGCGTCAGACCGCCGAGATAGACGATCCGCCGCACGCCCGCGGCCCGCGCCTGCTCACCGAAGACCGTGGCCGCGCGCCGGTCCGTCTCCTCGAATCCGCGCCCGGTCCCCAGTGCGTGCACCAGGTAGTACGCGACGTCCACGCCCTCCATCGCCGCGCGCACGGACGCCTCGTCCGTCGCATCGCCGCGCACGACCTCCGCCTGCCCGGCCCACGGGTGATCACGCAGCTTGTCCGGGGAGCGGGCCAGACAGCGCACCGCATACCCGGCCGCCAGCAGCTCCGGCACCAGCCTGCCACCGATGTATCCGGTGGCACCGGTGACCAGACAGCGCGGCGGCCGGCCGTCGCCGGTCATGACGGCCGCACGGAACCGGCGGCCCGGCGGCTGCGAACCGGTGGCACACGAGATCTCATAACCCCTCCGCGGACACCGTTCCCCGCTCCCCATGCTTCGGCCCGCAAGCGACCACCGCAACCGCGCCGGTCAGCGAGGCCCGCACTCCGGGGCACGCACGGGGGCGCCCGCGGTCGTGCCGGTCAGGGTCGCGCGCCTCCGGCGATCGAGCGGTTGATCAGGCGGGCGGCTTCGGCCGGATTGTCGGCGGCGGCGTAGACCCGCCCGGCCAGCACCGATTCGCCGTTCCGCAGCCGTATCGGCAATGGCTCTTCGAGCTCGATGACGAGATTGGTCGCGCCGCCTATGGTGCACGCCACCGCGCCGTCCTCGTCCGGGACGTGGCGTAATCCGTACCCGCGCGTGGAACCGTGCGCCACGCGTACGGATCCGAGCGACCCGACCGGAATCGTGACCTCACGGAACGGTCCTGTCCGCAGGCGCAGAACCGCGCTGTCGAGCAGATGAGGCGCGCGGGCCGTCATCGCGCAGAAGCCCAGCGAGAGAACGAGGCTCAGCACCACCCAGACGAGATGGACCGCACGACCGGCCGGTGGAAGCATCGCGTCGATGACGAGCCCGGTGACCAGGTCGGTCCCGGCGAAGGCCCAGACAACCATCCGTACGTCGGACGAATGCGGGACCGGATGCTTCCCCTCGGGCAATGTCATCGGTCTGCGGGCCGACCAGTCCGCCAAGTCGCGCAGCATGGTGCTCGTCCATTGCTTCCCGGACCGGCGCGGCGCCGTTTCGATTTCGATGGATTCGGAATCACTGTGGTCACGCATCTGCCGGATTATTTCCCGTCAGGTCCCGGCGGAACCACCGCGCCGAGTCCGGGGGTTCTGGTTCTTACGCCTGGGCGAGCAGGGGGTCGTACGCGGTCGAGTGCCGGCGGCCCGACATGAAGGACAGGAAGTCCTTGACGAACGCGCTGCGGGAGTACGTCTCGTCCGTGCCGGTCAGGGTGCGGTGGAAGGCGGTGCGGAACAGGGTTCGGTATTCGTCCGCGTCGATCTGCTGGTCGCCGTTCTTGTCGGTGGCCTCGAACAGGACTTCGGCGACCCGGATCAGCGCGGGCCCGGCGAGGGAGGGGACCGCGGCGGCGTACTCCTCTTTGCTCACGCGGCCGTCGCCGTCGGTGTCGAGGGCCGACTGGAGTTCCTTCCACCACTCGGCGTACGCGTTGTAGAGCCGGGTCTCCTCCGGTTCGTCCAGATCCAGGCGGGAGGACAACTCCCTTGCCATGGCCGCGAGATCGGGCCAGTCCAGATGGCCGTCCCCGGTCTGGTCCAGTACCGCGTCGAAGAACTCCTCGGCGCTCCGCTGCCGTTCGGAGCCCGGGGCGGGGTCAGGCTGTACGGGAAAGGGCGTGACCAGCCGGAACAGGGCGCCGGCTCGCTTCATCCGGCCGTGCAGTGCCGCGATCGTCGCGGCTCGGGGGTCATCGCTGTCGGGGGACAGGTACAGCAGGTCGGTGAGCGCTTCTGTCTCGATCCAGCCTTCGGGCAGATAGCGCGCCAGCCCCGCGGCCACATACGCGCTCTGCATCAGCGTCTGGGCGCCAGGGACTTCGGGCAGACCCGCCCGGCGGCGGAAGGGCTCCGGGAGGGACGCGACGGTGACCGTGCCGATGACCGGGCCGGCCAGCGCCCGGCCGGCCGCCCACACGGTGGGCAGGCCGCTCAGCAGGGGCGGCGCCGGGAGATGGTCGAAGAGCTTGTAGAGGATGATGCGCAGCGCCTCTGTGTTCTCCAGCTCCGTCTCGACCGTGTGGTCGTAGTACTGCCAGAACTCCTTGAGGGTGGGCGGCAGATGACCGTCCTCCACCCCCAACGCCGCGAGGAATGCCTGGAATTCGGTGTACAACTGCTCCATGGCGCTCTGCTCGAGCGGCTGTCCGCTCAGTCGGTACATGGTGACGGCGCTCTCGAACAGCGTCGCGACCACCCAGGCCCGGACCTGCGGGTCCATCGCGTCGTAGGGCCGGTTCTGTGCGTCGGTGCCGCTCAGGCGCTCGTGCAGGCGGTTGAGCCGCGCCGCCTCCCTCTGCCGTACGTGGTCGTCGGCACCGAACATGCGCTGGAGGCTCACGAGCGTATTGCGCAGCCGTCGCCAGGGGTGTGCCACAAATGTCGAGTTGTCGGTCAGGGCCGCGCCGACCTGCGGATGGGCGGCTTCCAGCACCGTGGCCCGGACGATGCCCAGGGCCCAGCGCGGGTCGTTGAACAGCCGGTGGAACTGCGAACCCGGGCCGAACAGGGGCGCCGGCTGTACGGTGGCGGCGTGATCGGCGGTGGTCCGATCCGTGGCGGCGCGATCCGTGGCACCGGAGCCGGTGTGGCCGGAGTGCCCGGCCTGGCTGAAGTGGCCAGTGTGGCTGAAGTGGCTGCTGCCCGTGTCGCTCACTGGTGAGGTTCTCCGTTCGCCTTCGGCGTCACGCCGCCGAAGCGGCGGCTCCGTTGCTGATAGGTGTGCAGGCACTCCAGGAAGTGCGGCGCGCGGAAGTCGGGCCACAGCACCGGCGGGAAGATCCACTCGGCGTAGGCGACCTGCCAGAGCATGAAGTTGGAGATGCGCTGTTCGCCGGAGGTCCGGATGACGAGATCCACATCGGGCGTGTCCGGAAAGGGCAGATGAGCGGCGAAGTGCCGCTCGTCGACGGCATCGGCCGGCACCCCGCTGCGGATCAGGGACCGTGCCGCCTCGACGATGTCCCTGCGTCCGCCGTGATCGAACGCCACGGTCAGCGTCATACGTCGGTTCGTGCTGGTCAGCGTCATCAGATCGGCGAAGTCCTGAGCCAGCGCCGGGGGGATCCTCGGGTCCGCCACGCCGAGGAACCGGCAGCGGATGCCCCGCGCGTACAGCAGCGGCGCGTGTTTCCGTACGACACGGCGCACCAGCCGCATCAGGAAATCGACCTCGTTGCCCGGGCGTTGCCAGTTCTCGGTGGAGAACGCGTACAGGCTCAGCCACTCGACGCCGGCCGTCCGCGCCGCCTCGATGACGTCGATCACCGTCGCCTCGGCGGCCCGGTGTCCCGACGTACGGGGTAACGACCGCCGTGCCGCCCACCGGCCGTTCCCGTCCATCACGCACGCGACATGACGCGGGACGCCGGGTGGACGGTCCTCGGCAGCCGGGCGACCCGTATCCGTACCGCCCTCGGCCGGATCGTCCTCGGCCGACGACCACGCCGGAAACGGGGCGGAAGCGCCCATGGCTCGTTCAACCGTCACATGTGCCCCCGGCCGTCACAACGCAGTCCCCACCACACAGTCCCCACCGCGGGCGCCACTCGGACCGCCCCTCAGCAGGGTGCCCGTGCGTCGTCGCGGGCACACCGGAATCTCCGCACATTCACTTGTAGTACGTCAGTACGAATATGCGACCGCGCGACCGGCCTGACCGCGCGACCGGCCTTCGGAGCGTCCGCGGAACTCAGCCGCAGGACGGACACAGCCCCCGGTACGTGACCTCGACCTCGGACACCGTGAAGCCGAACCGTTCCTCCGCAGGAAGGTCGGCCAGCGGGTTCCCGGTCGGGTGGACATCGCGGATGGTGCCGCAGTCGGAGCACACCAAGTGCTGGTGCGGACGGTGCGCGTTGGGGTCGTAGCGCTTCGCGCGGCCCTCGGTGGAGACCTCCAGGACCTCGCCGAGGGAGACCAGTTCGCCGAGGGTGTTGTAGACGGTCGCCCGGGAGATCTCGGGGAGCCGCTCCGCCGCGAGGGCATGCACCTCGTCGGCCGTGAGATGTACGTGGTCGCCGTCGAGGACCTGCGCGACGACGCGTCGCTGGGCGGTCATCCGCCAGCCACGCTCGCGCAGTCGCTCCAGCAGGTCACTCATATCGGTTCACCTATTGAGGTTTGCGGGGTACCCGGAGTTATCAGCGTACGTCCGAATTCTAAGCGAATATGCTTTTAGTGCACTTCTTGACTTGGACTCCGTCCATCGTAGGATCGGTTCCGGCGACAGCCAAGGGACAGGGAAGACTCGGACAGGAAGACTCCTGTACGGCCGGTACGGCGCCCGTACGACCAGTACAGCGCCCGTGCGGCGGTACGGCAGTGCGGCCGGCCCGGCCAGGTTCGACGGACGTGCCCCGGCTGTTCCAGCGCCCGCAGTTCCTGAGCACCGTGATCCGCCTGGTCCGGAAGGATTCCCATGTCTGAGAACCACGATTCTGAGAACCACGACGCGATAGTCGTAGAAGCGAAGACGGAGAGCGAGGGTCGCTGCCCGGTCGCGCACGGGCGTGCCCCGCACCCGACTCAGGGCGGCGGAAACCGCGAGTGGTGGCCGGAGCGGCTCAATCTCAAGATCCTCGCCAAGAACCCGGCCGTGGCCAACCCCCTCGGCGAGGAGTTCGACTACGCCGCGGCGTTCGGCACCCTCGACCTGCCGGCCGTGAAGCAGGACATCGCGGAGGTGCTGACGACCTCGCAGGACTGGTGGCCGGCCGACTTCGGCCACTACGGCCCGTTCATCATCCGGATGGCGTGGCACAGCGCGGGCACCTACCGGATCAGCGACGGCCGCGGCGGCGCCGGAGCCGGTCAGCAGCGCTTCGCGCCCCTCAACAGCTGGCCGGACAACGGGAACCTCGACAAGGCCCGCCGTCTGCTCTGGCCGGTCAAAAAGAAGTACGGCCAGAGCCTCTCGTGGGCCGACCTCATGATCCTCGCCGGCAACGTCGCCCTGGAGTCGATGGGCTTCGAGACCTTCGGCTTCGCCGGCGGCCGCGCGGACGTCTGGGAGCCCGAGGAGGACGTCTACTGGGGTCCCGAGTCCACCTGGCTCGGCGACGAGCGCTACACCGGTGACCGCGAGCTGGAGAACCCCCTCGGGGCGGTCCAGATGGGCCTCATCTACGTCAACCCGGAGGGCCCGAACGGCACCCCCGACCCGCTCGCCGCGGCCCGTGACATCCGGGAGACGTTCCGCCGTATGGCGATGAACGACGAGGAGACGGTGGCCCTCATCGCGGGTGGCCACACCTTCGGCAAGACGCACGGCGCGGGCCCGGCGGACAACGTCGGCGCCGACCCCGAGGCCGCCCCGATCGAGGCGCAGGGCTTCGGCTGGAAGAACAGCTTCGGTACGGGCAAGGGCGCGGACGCCATCACCTCCGGCCTCGAGGTGACCTGGACCAGCACGCCCACCCAGTGGGGCAACGGCTTCTTCGACAACCTCTTCGGCTACGAGTGGGAGCTGACCAAGAGCCCGGCCGGCGCCAACCAGTGGAAGCCGAAGGACGGCGCCGGTGAGGGCACCGTCCCGCACGCGCACGACGCCTCGAAGAAGATCGCGCCGTCCATGCTCACCACCGACCTGGCGCTGCGCTTCGACCCGGTGTACGAGCAGATCTCCCGCCGCTTCCACGAGAACCCCGAGGAGTTCGCGGACGCGTTCGCCCGCGCCTGGTACAAGCTGACCCACCGCGACATGGGCCCGAAGTCGCTGCTGCTCGGCCCCGAGGTGCCGGCGGAGACCCTGCTGTGGCAGGACCCGCTGCCCGAGGCGGAGTACGAGACGGTCGACGCCGAGGACATCACCGCCCTCAAGGCGAAGATCCTCGAATCCGGCCTGAGCGTCAGCCAGTTGGTCACCACCGCGTGGGCGTCGGCCTCGACCTTCCGCGCCAGCGACAAGCGCGGTGGCGCCAACGGTGCCCGTATCCGCCTGGAGCCGCAGGCCGGCTGGGAGGTCAACAACCCCAGCGAGCTGGCGACCGTGCTGAGCGCGCTTGAGGGCATCCAGCAGGAGTTCAACTCCGGCGCGGGCGCCAAGAAGGTCTCGCTGGCCGACCTGATCGTGCTCGGCGGTGCCGCCGCGGTCGAGAAGGCCGCCAAGGACGCGGGCCACGACATCGAGGTGCCCTTCGCCGCGGGCCGTGTGGACGCCACGGACGAGCACACCGACGCGGAGTCGTTCGCCGCGCTCGAACCGTCCTCGGACGGCTTCCGCAACTACATCGGCAAGGGCAACCGGCTGCCGGCCGAGTACCTGCTGATCGACCGCGCGAATCTGCTGACCCTGAGCGCCCCCGAGCTGACCGTCCTGGTCGGCGGACTGCGCGTCCTGGGTGCGAACTACGACGGCTCGAAGCTCGGCGTCCTCACGGACAGGCCGGGCGCGCTGACCAACGACTTCTTCGTCAACCTGCTCGACCTGGGCACGACGTGGAAGGCGACGTCCGAGGACGCGAACACGTTCGAGGGCAGCGACGCCGCCACCGGCGAGACCAAGTGGACGGCCACCCGTGCCGACCTCGTCTTCGGCTCGAACTCCGAGCTGCGCGCGCTCGCGGAGGTCTACGCGAGCGATGACGCGAAGGAGAAGTTCGTGAGCGACTTCGTCGCGGCATGGACCAAGGTCGCGAACCTCGACCGGTTCGACCTCGTCTGATCACGACGAACGTACGGGTCAGACGTACGGACGGCTCATGAGGGCCCCGACCGGTTCGCCGGCCGGGGCCCTTGCCGTCGGTACGGAATTGCCGTCGGTACGAAATGCCGGGCCGGGCAACGGAGTCGGGGGCCGGGGCGCCGGGCAGCGCCACCCATGGATTCATGGACTCCATGCTGACGGTGCGCGCGGGCACGGCCGCCCGCCGGCCCGGCTCGCGGTGTGCCGGGCGCGGGAGGAGGGTGGGGGTACGAGACGGGAAAGAGGGCGGACGCGTGGTGGGGTCGGAGGCGACGCTGGGGCGTACGGAGCGGCAGGTGGTGGCCTGTGTGCGGTGTCCTCGGCTGGTGGCGTGGCGACAGGAGGCGGCGCGGCAGGCGCCGGCCCGGTTCGCGGGCGAGGAGTACTGGGCGCGGCCCCTGCCGGGATTCGGGGACCCGGCCGCGCGGCTCTATGTGCTGGGGCTGGCCCCGGCCGCGCACGGCGGAAACCGTACGGGGCGCAGCTTCACCGGCGACGCGTCCGGCGACTGGCTCATCCGCGCGATGTACCGGACCGGGTACGCCAACCGCCCCGTCTCCCTCCACCGCGGCGACGGTCTGCGCCTGACCGGTGTCTGGATCGCGTCCGCGGTGCGCTGCGCGCCGCCGGAGAACCGGCCCACGCCGGCCGAACGGGACAACTGCCTCCCCTATGTGACCGCGGAACTCGACGCGCTCAAGGACGTCACCGTCATCCTCGCCCTCGGCGCCTTCGCCTGGAACGCCGCCTGTCTCCAGGCCGGTATCAGGCCACGCCCCGCGTTCCGGCACGGCGCCGAATTCCGCCGCCCCGACGGCAGGATCCAGCTCGGCTGCTACCACCCCAGCCGCCAGAACACCTCCACCGGCCGTCTGACCGAGCCCATGCTCGACACCGTCTTCCGCCGGGCCAGTGACCTGACCGCGCCGCCGCCGGGGTAGCGAAGAGCCGGGGGGCACGGCTGAACGCGCCCCGTCCTCGAAGACAGTGAAGACAGTGATGCGTTGACGTGTTTCAAGACGACCCGTTCACTCGTTCGGTTGACTCGCATTGGTTTGAGGGACGTGGCGGGTGGGGCCTTCGCATAGTGGAAAGCACTGCTGCGAGAAGGGGGTTCGTTGTGCGTGCGGAAGCGGTTGAGCGGGTTCGGGTTGTGTTCGGTCTGTTCGATGTCGACGGCAATGGATATCTTGAGGCCGATGACTTCGAGCTGATGGCCGAGCGGGTCATCCGGTCGGTGCCCACTGCCGATGACGGGGCGAAGCGGGCGATGCTGGATGCGTTCCGGAGGTATTGGGGGACCCTGGTCGAGGAGCTGGACGCCGACCGGGACGGCCGGGTCAGCTTTGACGAGTACACCGCCTGCGTTCTTTCTCCGGAGCGGTTCGACGGTGCCATCGGGGAATTCGCCGAGGCGCTTTCCAGGCTGGGGGATCTGGAGGGGGACGGGTTTGTCCGGCGGCCTGTTTTTGTCGCGCTGATGACCGCCATCGGGTTCCGGCTGCCGAATATCCATGCGCTCTTCGACGCGTTCGAGCCGACGGATTCGGACCGGATCGCAAGGGAGACCTGGGACCTCGGGATCAGGGAGTATTACGGGCCGGACAAGGCGGGCATTCCCGGTGACCATCTGGTCGGCGAGGCGGCGGCCTGAGCACTGCGGCCTGAGCACTGCGGTCCGAGCACTGCCGTCCGAGCCGCCCGACCGGTCCCGTACCGCGCCGCGTCCGGACCGTACCGCGTCACACCGCCCCGCGGCCCCATGCCGTACAGACCGCCAGGGACAGGTCGTAGAAATCGGGGGACGCCAGTTCGCGGTACGCGGCGTCGAAATCGGGGCCGGTCGCGAGGCCCGCGGCCACCATCGCCTCGCGGGACTGCTCCAGGTTCAGACGCCACCACTGTGCCTCTTCGTCGCCGCCCCTGACGACATGGAGGCGGGCGTCCAAACCGATATCGGTGAGTCCCGCTTTCTCCAGGGGTACGGGGAGTGTGCGGGCCCAAGAGGTGTCCGAACCCACCGATTGCTCAAGGTGAGTACGGAAAGCGCGCATGATGGTGCGATAGGCCGGGTGCGGGGAGTCCATCACCGGGAAGGACGCCGGTTCCTCGACCAACAGCACACCGCCCGGCTTGAGCCATGCGGCCAGCCGGGCAACCGCTTTGTCCGGATCGGGCAGATGGATCAGCACATAGCGGGCATGGATGAAGTCGAATGATCCGGGCGGAAATTCCTCGGTGTACATATCGTGCCGCAGTACCTTTATGCCCTGATCCGCCAACTCGTCAAGAAATGTGGTGTCCAGGTCCGTCACAGTCACTTCGGCGCCCTGTTCGGCCAGCCAGCGGGCCACCGAGCCTCCGCCACCGCCGACTTCGAGAACCTGATGGCCCGGCTTCAGCCCAAGTGCCTCAAAACGCGCCCGGGTATGCGGGTCCAGAAGGGATTCCAGCAGGCTGAGCCGCTGCCGCTCGCTGCCTATCCCATGGCTGAACATTCCGTCCCGGTAGCGCGCCTGCGTCCACTCCCAGCGTTCCCCCACATTCATGGCGTCACAATCGCAGTCGCGGGCCGAAAAGACACATGTTTGGCAGGGAGTTCACTCGATGTGATGATTCAACGCGAAGAGGGACCCGTGACAAGTCCTCGCACCATGGAGAAAGCCCACACGGGCAGACGCGCAGAAGGCCCGTCACCGCGGCAGGTCTGGTACGCCTCGTACGGTTCGAACACACACCTGGGCCGCCTCGCGTACTACATCACCGGCGGGCGCCATCCCGGCGCCGCCCGTGTCCACCCCGGGTGCCGGGACCGGCGGCCTCCGGAGCGGTCCGTGCCGGTGGAGCTGCGCGGAGCCTTGTACTTCGCCACCGAGTCGGCCGTCTGGACCGGCGGACGCGCGTTCTACGATCCGGACGCCGACGGGAACGTACTCGCCAGGGCGCATCTCGTAACGGCTCAGCAGTTCTCGGACATCGCGGCACAGGAGATGTACCGGCAGCCGGGGAACGAACTGGACCTCACCGACGTGCTGAGCAGCGGCCGGGCGGTACTGGGAGAGGGACGGTACGAAACGCTCGTCTGCGCCGGCACGCTCGACGGGGCACCCGTGCTCACCTTCACCGCGCCCTGGCCGGTCGCGGACGCCGAGCTGAACAGCCCGTCCGCCGCGTACCTCGCCTTCCTCGCCCGGGGTCTCCTCGAAGCGGGCGCCTGGGACGCGGCCACCGTCGCCGCGTATCTGGCGGAACGCCCCGGCGCGGCCGGCCACTGGACCGCACAGGACATCCGGCGCCTGATCGCGGCAGCCCCATGAACCTCACCGCCCCCTACCGC
>NZ_LATD01000185.1 GCF_000981895.1 Streptomyces odonnellii
GCGGGGGGAGCGGGGCGTCGGGGGCGGCGTAGGAGCGGAGCATGTGCGCTACGAGGCGCTGCCAGGTGTCGGGGGCGGCATCCCCGGTGGCGCCCACGACTCCGGCGTTGGCCATGAGCAGGATGACGAGGTCCTGGCTGGTGAAGTCGGCGCGCAGATGGCCGCTGTCCTTGGCGCGGTCGATGAGCGCGAGGAAGCCGTTGTACGCCTCGGTGCGACGGACCTCCAGGGCCTTGGCGGCGGGGAAGGTCATGGTCAGCACGTCGGCGAAGCCGCGGTCGGCGGCCTGCATGGCGCACACGGCGTGGATGTAGCCGGTGAAGCCGCGCCAGGGGTCGGGGTCGGCGAGGGCCTGCGCGACGGCGGTGACGTAGCCGTCCATGCGGTCGGCGAAGACGGCGTTGACCAGGTCGTCGCGGGTGGCGAAGCGACGGGAGAGGGTGGCCTTGCCGACACCTGCCTCGCGTGCGACAGCGGCCATCGAGACGCCGAGTCCTTCGGCGGCGAACAGGCGGCGGGCGGCGGCCAGGATGCGGTCGCGATTGCGCTCGGCGTCGGCGCGCAGCCCCGTTCCCGGCCGCTCTTCCGGGGGCTGGTCAAGGGCCGCTGAAGTGGTCATGGCACCCATCCTAGCGAATTGGAACAGGCTGCCCAGTTGTGTTGCTACGCTGGACACGTGAAACGGGAAGGCCGTTCCACTTTCGTCGAAGGGTGCTGCGCCATGCGTGCTGTCGTGCTGAATGAGGTCCCCTCCGCCCCCGCCGTCGCCGAGGTCGCCACTCCCCGCCCGCAGGCGGGCGAGGTACTGGTCAAGGTGGCCGCCTCGTCCGTGAACGGCATCGACGCCGCCACGGCGGCCGGCTTTCTGCAGGGGATGATGGAGCACCGGTTCCCGCTGGTGCCCGGCAAGGACTTCGCGGGCACCGTCGAGGCACTCGGCGAGGGGGTGGAGGGATACGCCGTCGGCGACGCGGTCTTCGGCGTCGTGATGAAGCCGTTCCTGGGCACCGGGTCGCTGGCCGAGTACGTGACCGTGCCGGCCGCCCACGGTCTCGCCCGGATTCCCCAGGGCCTGAGCGTGACGGACGCCGGCGCCCTGGGTGTTGCCGGGGCCACGGCCTTCGACAGCCTGGCCGCCCTGGACGTGGCCGAGGGTGAGACGGTGCTGGTCTCCGGCGCCACCGGCGGGGTCGGCGCACTGGCCGTGCAGCTGGCCGCGGCCCGCGGCGCCCGCGTGATCGCCACCGCCCGCCCCGGTGCGGGGACCGACTTCGTGACCGGCCTGACCGGCGGCGAAGTCCAGGTCGTGGACTTCACCGGTGACCTCGCCACACAGGTCCGCTCGCTCGCCCCCGAGGGCGTGGACGCGGTGATGCACCTGGCCGGGGACGGCGCCCAACTGGCGGGCCTGCTGCGGCCGGGCGGGCGGATCGCCTCCCCCGCCGGCCTGACCAAGGACGCCGTCGCCGACAGCGGCGTCACCAACGTCACCGTCCACACGATCATGGCCGACCCCAACGCCCGGACCCTCGATGCTCTGGCCGACCAGGTCGCCTCCGGCGCACTGCGCGTACCGGTCACCGCCACCTACCCGCTGGCCCAGGCCCCCGAGGCATTCGCCGCCTTCGGGGCCGGGAAGCTCGGCAAGCTCGCCGTCACTTTCTCCTGACACCCCCCTCCCGCACACGGAAGAAGAGATCGATCATGCCTACTCTCGCCATCGTCGGCGCCGGCCCCGGCATGGGCCTGGCCATCGCCCGCACCTTCGGCTCCCGCGGCTTCGACGTCGCACTGCTCGCCCGCACCCCGCAGAAGCTGGACGACCTCGTCGCCCGGCTCGGCAAGGAGGGAATCACGGCCGCCGCGTTCCCCGCCGACGTGATGGACCGTGCCTCCCTGACTGCCGGGCTGGAGGCGGCCCGCGCCCGCTTCGGCTCCATCGACGTACTGGAGTACTCCCCCGCCCCGCACTCACCCGTGCCCGGCTTCACCACGGCCACGCCCAGCGAGTCGGACGTCGACAATCTCCAGCCGCAGATCGAGTACACCTTCTACGGCGCCGTCACCGCGGCGCGCGCGGTGCTGCCCGTGATGCGCGAGGCAGGCGTGGGGACGCTGCTGTTCACCACCGGCGGCGGATCGATCCACCCCGTCCCCATGTTCGGCAACGTCAACGCCGCCCAGGCCGCCCTGCGCAACTGGGTGCTCAACCTGCACAACGAGCTGGCCGGCAGCGGGATTTACGCCGCGCACATCGCCATCAGCACCTGGCTCGGCGAGGGCGGCCCCGAAGGCATCCCCTCGGCCACCCCCGAACAGGTCGCGCCCCTGTACTGGGACCTGTACGAGCGCCGCGAGCAGGCCGAAGCCGTCTTCAACGGCTGACATCCCCGCCAACCCCCACTTCCCGAACACCGTAGGGACACCAGCATGACCAGCACGCTCACCGGCAAGACCGCTCTCGTCACCGGATCCAGCCGCGGCATCGGCCGGGCCGCCGCCCTCGGCCTCGCCCGCGAGGGGGCCCTGGTCGCCGTGCACTACGGGCGCGACCAGCAGGCCGCGCAGCAGACCGTCGACCTCATCGAGAAGGACGGCGGACGGGCCTTTGCCGTCGGCGCGGACCTGGGCACGCCCGGCGCCGTCGACCAGCTGTTCCACCAGCTGGAGGCCGGACTGCGCGAGCACACCGGCGAGACCGTCCTGGACATCCTGGTGAACAACGCCGCCGCGACGACGCCCGCCGGCGGCGCCCCGGAAGAGGTGTCCACCGAGCAGATCGACGAGATCTTCGCGGTCAACGCCAAGGCCCCCTTCCTCCTCGTCCAGCGAGCTCTCGGGCTGATCCCGGACGGCGGACGCATCATCAACATCTCCTCAGCCATCACGCGCAGGGCTGTGCCGTCGCAGGTCGTCTACGCGATGTCCAAGGGCGCGCTCGACCAGCTCACGCTGCACTTCGCCCGGCACCTCGCCCCTCGGCACATCACGGTCAACAGCGTGCTCCCCGGTATCACGGACAACGGAAGCGCGGTCTTCCAAATCCCCGAGGTGCGCGAACAGATGTCGCAGCTGTCTGCGTTCAAGCGCCTCGGTGAGCCGGAGGAGGTCGCCGATGTGGTGGTCTTCCTCGCCACCGACCGGGCGCGGTGGATCACCGGAGCCTCCCTCGACGCCACTGGTGGCAGCCTCCTCGGATAGCAGCACGCTCCGCCGCGTCCCCTCCCTCGCCCTCTCCCTGAAGGACTCCACCTGCGATGAACATCTTCCTGTGGATCGTGCAGGCCGTACTGGCCGTCATGTTCGCCATGGCCGGTGTCATGAAAACCACCCAGCCCAAGGACAAACTCGTCGAGAAGCTGCCCTGGGTGGCCGACTTCTCAGCCGGCACCGTCCGCTTCATCGGCATCGTGGAATTCGCCGGCGCCCTCGGGCTGATCCTGCCCGCGGCCACCGGCATCGCCACCGTCCTGACACCGCTGGCCGCTGTCGGCCTCGGCATAACGATGCTGCTGGCCGCGACCTACCACGCCCGCAAGAAGGAATTCCCCGCGATCGGCCTCAACGCCGTCCTGCTGATCCTCGCCGTACTGGTGGCCTGGGGACGCTTCGGCCCGTACAGCTTCTGAACCCGACCGGCGGTCCCGTCCTCCAGCACCCCTACCTGTCCAAGGAGCACGCCGCCATGACCTCCCATGTCGACCCGTCCTACATCGACCCGACCCAGATCAACCCCCGAGCGGTACGCCTCGTCGAGGCGTTCAAGGACGCCCTCGCCCGCCTGCGTGACGAGGAAGGGCTGACGTTCGCCGACCTCAACGCGGCCACCGCCCTCCTCCAGAAGATGCAGCACGCCACCGGCGTCCCGCTCGCCACGGTCGCCATGCCGCTGTACAGCGAGCTCTTCCAGGGCGGCCAGGACGGTTACACCCCCTCCAACGACGTCGAAAGCCCCACCGTCATCCACGGCTCCCCGCACATCGACAACCCGGGCACTCTGCCCATGCGCCCCGACGAACCCGGCACGCCGCTGATCGCCTCCGGCCGCCTCCTCGACGGCAACGGCAAGCCCCTCGCCGGCGCCAAGCTGGAGATCTACCACGCCTCCGACGACGGCACCTACTCCGGGCTGTACGACGACGGAGTGCCCACCCACAACCTGCGCGGCCACCAGTTCACCGACGACGACGGCCGCTACGCCTTCACCACCATCACCCCCGTCCCCTACGCCGACGCGTTCGCCTCCGCCGTCGACGGGATCCCCGAGGCCGCCGCAGCACTAGGCCGCAGCCTCTACCGCCCCGCCCACATCCACTACGAAGTCCACCACCCCGACCTCGTCGCCCCCTGGTACGGCGAGATCTACTTCACCGGCGACCCCGTCATCCCGGTCGACTTCGTCGGACCGAAGATGGCCCACCCCGCGCTCCTTGCCAACACCGTCCTCCACGGAGAACCCGAAGACATCGCCGCACACGGCTTCACCGGCCCCTACCGCACCGCCCAGTTCGACTTCGTCCTCAAGACCCGCACCAGCCCCGAGACCGCCACTGTGAAGGAGACGGTCGCGTGAGTCCCGAGGACGCCGCGGCCTGCGCCTGGCCCGGACGCCTCGATGGTCGCCACCGGGACCAAGTCCCGCAACACACGCAAGCTCGTGGTGGGGCCGCGTTCCAGCGAGGAGTTCGCCGTGGAAGTGCCCACGCACCTGGCCGTGCCGACCTCCTTCGAAAGTGGCGGTCAAGCCCCAGTCCCTGTTGAAAGCGCTGCGGAAACGCGGACGGACAAACCTTGAGGAGTGCACGTGCAGATCGGTTTTACCTTGCCCCAGATGGGCCCCCTCGCGCACCAGCCGGAAGAAGTCGCCCGCTTCGCTCGAGAGGCCGAGGCCCTCGGCGCCGACAGCCTGTGGGTGGGCGACCGCCTCCTGGCGCCGGTCGACCCCACGGTCGGCTACGGCGGCGGAGACACCATCCCCGAGGTCTTCCACTCAGTGCTGGACCCCTTCGCGCTCATGACTGTGGCGGCGACGGTCACCCGGCGAGTGCGGATCGGCTCCAACATCCTGATCGCGCCCTGGTACGCCCCTGCCCTGCTAGCGCGCTCCCTGACCACGATCGACCGGATCAGCGGCGGACGGCTCATGCCCGGCTTCGGCACGGGCTGGTCACCCGACGAATACCAAGCCGCAGGGGTACCCATGGACGAACGCGGGGCACGGCTCGACGAATGCCTGGACGCACTGGAGGAACTTTGGTCGGCCAACCCGGCCGGCTACCAGGGCCGGTACTGGCAGATCCCACAGACCTACGCCGACATCAAACCGGCCCAGACCCCGCGCCCGCCCCTGTACCTGGCCGGCTTCGCACCCGCGGCGATGCGGCGGGTGGCCCAGCGCGCCGACGGATGGCTCCCCGTCCACGTTCCCGGTGCCGGAGAGTTCGACCCCGCCACCGTCAACGAGCCCATGCGGTCCATCCGCGCCCTCGCCAAGGAGGCCGGGCGTGATCCCGCCACGCTCCGCATGGTCCTCCGCGTCTACCCGGCACCTGGCACTGGCCTCGACCAGGTCGTAGACACGATCATGAGGGCCGGACGCGACACCGACGTGGACCACGCCTTCGTGGAAATGATGAACATCGCCGCCAGCGTCGATGAATCCCTCGACAAGGCTCAACGCATCCTGAACGCAGTACGAAACTGATCCCGCCTGCTTTGCAAGTTGGCCCTCACACAAGCCCACCGGGCGTGGGCTTGGCGCCGTAGTGCCGGCAGTGCCAGTGGAGGGCGAGCCAGGTGCGGGGGCGAGGACTGGGGCGAGGACGAGCCGGTCGAACACCGGCGGATCCGGCCTCGACCACCGGACACATCGTTGAACTAACCGACCACTACCGGGCCGATCCCGATAACTGGAAAATCACGCACCGGTTCGCCAACACGATCCTCGTCCCCACCGCCAACTCACCCCCACCATGTCGTCTGCGGGGCACGCCTCGCGTCCCCCGCAGACAACTCCGGCTCCGTCGTTTCACAGGTGGTCGCTCATGAAACACCCGGCCGCCCGGCGGTCCACTGGCGGCGATCATGTTTCATGAGTCGTTGCAAACGACTGCACGTCGGAAACGCCCTCATGAAACAGTCCGGGGCCGTGAGCGACGACTTCAAGCACGTGGAATCGCAACCTGCCCGATGTCCACCTGCGCCACCAAGCGACCGGAGCTGGAGGCCGCCGTGAAGCTCGCCGGGGAGATCCGCTCCTCCGGCGTCGCCGTCACCCTCGTCGTGCACGAGCACAAGCGGCTCGGCCGCGGCATCGAACTCGCCATGCTCGCCGAGGAGCTGAAGGCGAGCGACGTCGGCCTGGAGTTCCTCACCGGAGAACTGAAGGGCTCACACGACCCGTCCGGCATCGTGTTCACCGTGCTCGCGGCCATGTCCGGCATGGAATCGTCGGATTTGGGACGCCCGGCTTCCTGATGGCGGAGGCCGATGTAGTCGAACTTCATGATTGGGGCCGGCGGTGGCTTGTAGAGCTCGTCGAAAGGGCTGAAGGAGACAACGACACAGCCAGTGAAACTGTTGTCTTCACCACCGGAATCGCTTTCGACTGCGATCCGGCCAGCTGTCGCCTCCGCGGCAATGGCATGGAGCAGCCTGGACTTTCCGACTCCGTTGCGGCCGATCAGCGCATGCAGGTTGGTGGCAGGGAGACTCGACGACTTCGTCTCGAACTCAAAGTTGTGTGGCGGGATCAACCCGGTCTGGGGAGGTGTGTACGACCACTTGAAGGGGACGATTCGACGGCGAGTTCCTCGTGCGACACGCTGCTTCCGGCGTAGCTCCTTCATGTCGTGGTCCCGGAGCAGGGAGTCACGGAACACAGAGAGCTCCGCAACCTGTGTGGACAGCCCCTCGATATAGGCGACGTCTTTGAGGGCATGCATGATCTCCCTGTACATGCCGGGAGGTAGGAGGGTTTGCAGGTTCTCGTAGTAGTCGTCTTCCTGGGCCAGGCTGAAGAATCCGCTGTCCAGAGACCGGAAACTGGAGGGCAGCAGATCTGCTGACCTGGCCATGCCCGTGGTCTCCATCGAGACGTGGGCGATCCGCACGAAACCAAACCGGAGCGGTGCGCCCCCGTCCGGGAGGCGTACTTGCAGATCGAATGGAGTATAGAACCCGTAGTCGTTCCAGTTGTCCTTTGTCAGATATGCCCCGCGATGCGGGGGAATGGTTGCCCCATACTCCAGCACCGTGAACTGCACTACGGCTCTCCTATGTCTGAACTCGCACCGCCCGGTCGCTCAGGTTGCCGCATGGACGTCCGGAGGGCGAATTGCTGAGGTGGGGCTGCCGCGCACCGCACCCTTGGCGTCGCGAAGGACGACTCACGCCCCCTCCGGCCCGGGCGCGGCCCGTGGTCGTCTACAGGTGCAGGGGCGCGCGCCTCTGCCTTCGTGTCGGGGCTCGGTGCGATCCATACCACCGGTGCGGGCGGGGAACGAAGCGGACCTCCCACGCCTTGCTGCGTCCCGGGCGCTCCGCGCTCTCAGTACTGCGGGGCTGGGCAGCCGGTCGCCGGTGGCGCTCCTCGCTCCGCTCCCTCGCACCAGCGTTGCCCGCCTCCTTGCCCTTGGCGCTCCGCGCCGTCGAGACCTGGCCCGCCTCGCTCCCGTACCCCGGCTTAAACCGGCAGGCTTCGTCTTCTCACGCGCTCTCACACAAGTCTCACAGTCCACGCGGACCCCCCCAGACCCGGTGCTCCGACTTGGCATTACGCCACTGTCCTGGATCAGCTGGACGCCCCTGGAGGGTCTCTACAACCTGTGCCAGGTGGTGCCGAGAGAGGGGCCCAGGATCACCGCGGGCGCGTCTTCCGGCCCGTCCATGCGGTATTGCAGGGTCGTCGGTGGTGTCTCGCTCACCCGCCCGACCCTCTCACGTATCACGAAATCTCACTTCTCCGGGGCCAGTCAAAGGGCTCTCCCGTAATCCCTGGTGGATCAGCGCGCGGCGTGGCCGCTCGTGTTTCGTCC
Organism: Streptomyces odonnellii; assembly: GCF_000981895.1. GTDB lineage: Bacteria > Actinomycetota > Actinomycetes > Streptomycetales > Streptomycetaceae > Streptomyces > Streptomyces odonnellii. The sequence goes on from NZ_LATD01000185.1 coordinate 8,037, forward strand.
GGCATGATCGGGGTCTTCGTACCACCCGATCCTCCATCCAGTTGATAGGTAACTAGCGAGATAGTAGCTGGCATTGATAGACTGAGGGTGGCCGAACAGATCGGCCCTCACATGGCGAGAGGAGCCGGTTATGGTGGCGAACGCGGCCGGGGGCGCGTCAGCAGAAGGGGATGACGCGGGAGTCTGCCCGTCCGATGAGCAGGTCGCCCTGCTGAGACAATGGGACAGCCTCCAGTCGGGGCTGCGCCGCTTGAGTGAGCAGGTTCTGAAGGATGTGCACCACTCCACCGGGCTCGCCCCATCCTCGTTCCAGGTCCTGTGGTTCCTGCTGCTGGCACCGGGGCAGGCCGCCCCAATGAGTGAGCTGTCACGAACGCTCGGTTTCACCACGGCCGGCACGACCAAGGTCGCCGACCGTCTCTGCGAGGCCGGGCTGATGGAGCGGCGTCCGCACCCGACGGACCGGCGCGTCACGCGGGCGGCCCTGACCCCGCAAGGCCGCACCACCGCGACCAAGGCGGCCCTGACGCTCGCCGACGCCCTCCAGGAACGCGTGATCACCGCGATGGGACTGGACGGCCTCCAAACGCTTGCGGATTTCGCGACCCGCGTCGACCCCGAGGTCGCGCCTTCCCCCGCCCGCTCGGCGATCGCGCAGAGCGCCTGACGAACGCCCGCCGTGACCCTGGCGGCAGCGCGTCACCGAGGTCACGGCGGCAGCAGAGGACGCGGGACCGCATCGTCCCCACTCCACCAACGCGGCTGCCATCACCAGGCCCTGTCCGGTCGATCTTCGCCGAGACAGCGGCCCGCGCCCGGGATCGTCACGGAGACGGGCCCGAAGACGGCCTCGCCGAGCGCTGACCCGAGCAATGGGGCCGCTCCCTGGGCGCTCGGCATGAGCGGCGGCGCGGTGATGGCCGGACAAGTCCGGGAATCAGCTGCTTCGTAAAGCAATGCCCGGCACCAGCCGTCGCCGCCCGAAGGCCCAGGACGCACCCCTTTCGCCCAGCACGGCTCCCGGACGACCCACGAATGGTGCGCGCGACCCACGAATGGTGCGCGCGACCCACGAATGGTGCGCGCGACCCGCGGATGGTGCGCGGCCGGCCCCGCGCGCCCACGCCCCGCGCGCCCACCGCCCCGATGCCCTCGCCGACCACGTCCGCCGACGAATCGCTTGCATCATCCAGCTTTCCAGCTACCATGTAGCCAGCCATCAACACGCTAGCTACTATCTAGCCAGCTACTGAAAATGCAAGGGTGGGGCACCCGCCCCGGCCCGGTCAGCTACGAAAGGCTCGTGCTCCGCCATGACCGACGTGCAGTCCATCCCCGACGTCCTCCCCGTGGACGAGTCCTTCGCCCGCCCCGCGCCGGAGGCTGACCTCCAGAGCGCCGCCGCGGCGCTGCGTGCCAACGGCTTCACCGTGTCGATCGTCGACACCCTGGCCGACGCCCGCCGCGCCGCGGGCGACCTGCTCCCCGCGGACAAGGCCGTGCTGACCGCCACCAGCGAGACATTGCGCGAGAGCGGCATCGCCGCGGACGTGGATGAGTCGGGGAAGTTCAAGAGTGTCCGCGCCGAGCAGGCCCACTGGGACATCGCCCAGCGCGCCGACGAGGTCCGTGTCACGCGTTCGGCGCCCGACGTCGTCGTCGGCAGCGTTCATGCCGTCACCCAGAACGGCCAGCTCGTGATCGCGTCCGCCTCCGGGTCTCAACTGGCCCCCTATGCCTCCGGAGCGGGTATGGCCGTCTTCGTCGTCGGCGCGCAGAAGGTGGTGGCCGACCTGTCGACGGCGCTGCGCCGCATCGAGACGTACTCCTACCCCAAGGAGGACGTGCGCGCCCAGGCCGCTTATGGCGCCCGCAGCGTGGTCGGGAAGATCCTCATCTACGAGCGTGAAGTCTTCCCCGGGCGTGCCAGCGTGATCCTGGTCCGCCGGCCGGTCGGCTTCTGACCGGCATGGTCCGCGCAGTGGTGGCGACCGCCTGGGGCGGAGCCGAAGTCATAGAGATCACCGACGTTCCATCCCGGCCGCCCGGCCTTGGTGAAGTGGTGGTGGCCGTCCGCGCCACCGCCGTCAGCCCCTTCGATGTCAAACGGGCCGGCGGACTGATGAACCGCGCCCCCTCCCTGCTCCCGCTGCGGCTGGGCAACGAAATGGCGGGCGTCATCAGCGCCGCGGGGCCCGAAGCGGTCAGCTTCGAAGCGCGTCCGCTCGCGGTGGGCGACGCGGTGCTCGGGCACTGGCTGGAGGGAGCACAGGCTGACGAACTCACGGTCCCTGCCAATACGCTGCTGCACAAGCCCCCTCAGCTCAGCTTCCACAAGGCCGCCGCTCTGCTCGGCAGCGGCACGACCGCCTTCCATGCTCTGGAAGCGGTCGGCGTCGGAGAAGGTGACCGCGTACTGCTCCACGGCGCCAGTGGCGCCGTCGGCGGAATGGTCGCCCAGCTGGCCCGGTCGCGGGGCGCCCGGGTGATAGGCACCGCATCACGGAGTCGCCATGAACGGCTGCGCGCCGCCGGGATCACCCCCGTCGCCCATGGAGAGGGACTCGCCGAACGTGTCCGTGCGCTGGCGCCCGACGGCGTGACCGCGGCGGTCGACGCCGCCGGCACCGACGAAGCCCTGACGGTCTCTCTGGAGCTGGTACCAGATTCGCAGCGCATCGTCACCATGGTGAACTTCAGTGCGGCTTGGGCTGCCGGTGCCAAGGCCATCGGTCCGGGCGAGGAGACCGAGCGCATCCGGCCCGCGGCCCGTTCCGGTCTGGTACGCCACGCGGCGACCGGCGGCCTCAGGGTGGATGTCGCCATGACGTTTCCCCTGGCAGAGGCCGCATCGGCCTATGCCCTCCAAGCCCGAGGCAGCGCTGGTGGCAAGATCCTGCTCCTTCCCTGAGGGCTGCCCCCCCC